>NZ_JBWKKU010000116.1:0-14624 GCF_056431445.1 Saccharopolyspora sp. NPDC045941 | reverse complement strand
CGTCCTGTGGGCCATGATCCGCGACCGACAGTGCTACCAAGATTCACCTCCCATCACTGCGGCGGCTTGACAACCCGATTGGGAAGTCCTTTCCGGATGATGGTGTCCCAGGGGATGACGCCGACGGAGTCCGCCCAGCGCTGCCAGCTGTCCGCGAGTTCGTCGACCAGCTCGGGCTGGACTGCGGCCAGGTCGTGGCGTTCGGTCCGGTCGGTCGCGAGGTCGTAGAGTTCCCAGGGGGAGCCGGCCTCGCGCACGATCTTCCACCGCCCGCGGCGGGCGGCGGCGTTGCCGATGTGCTCCCAGAACAGCGTGTGCTCACCGTCCTCGGGCTCGCCGCGCAGCTGCGGGAGCATCGACGTGCCCGGGCCGTCGGGCGGGGTGAGCCCAGCGGCGTCGAGAAGGGTCGGCAGCACGTCCGTGAGCTGGTGCGGGGTGTGCACCGGAGACCCGTCGGCCAGTGCGCCCGCCGGCCAGTGCGCGAGGAACGGGCTCGCGATACCGCCTTCGTGGACCCAACGCTTGTAGAACCGGAACGGGGTGTTCGACAGGTTCGCCCACGCCCGGCCGTAGCTGGCGAAGGTGTCATCGCCACCAGGCCAGATGCCGGGCTCGTTCCCGAGCCGCATGGGCTTGCCGTCGAGCGTGTGCTGGGGCTGGCGCTGCCGGAACTTCGGCGCATCGGCCGGCGGCATCTCCTCCGCGCACGCGCCGTTGTCAGCCAGGAACACGACGAGCGTGTCCTCAGCGACCCCAGACTGCTCCACAGTGGATAACACGTGACCGATGGCGCGGTCCATGGCGGTGACCTGCGCGGCGTAGACGCTCATCCGGCGTGCTTCCCACTCGTGGTCAGCGGCGTCGCACCACGCCGGCTCGTTCGGGTCGCGGTCGCTCAGGGTGGCCTCGTCACCGAGGATCCGTTCCTCCATGACGCGGGCGAATCGTCGCTCGCGCAGCACGTCCCACCCCTCGTCGAAACGGTCCTCATAGGACTGCACGTCGTCTTCGGGGGCGTGCAGCGGCCAATGCGGGGCGGTGAACGCGAGGTAGAGGAAGAACGGGTGGGCGGCTTGTGCCTGGCGTGCCACGAATTCCGCGGCGTGCCGGCCGATCGCGTCGGTGAGGTAGAAGCCGTCGCCGGGCGGCGGCTGCCGCTGCTCACCGGCGAACAGGCCGCGCGGGTGGAAGTAGTCGTCGGCGCCGCCGAGGATGCCGTAGAACTCGTCGAATCCGCGCCTGGTCGGCCAGGTGTCGTTGGGAACGGCGGTGTCGGCCGACAGGTGCCACTTGCCGGAGAGACAGGTGGCGTACCCGGCTTCGCGGAGCAGTTCGGCGACCGTCGGCACCGCCGGATCCAGCGACCCCGGGTAGCCCCAGGGTCGCTGGTCGTCGGTCAAGATGCCGACCCCGGTTTCGTGCGGATGCCGTCCGGTGAGCAGGCTGGCCCGTGAGGGCGAGCACCGCGCCGTGTTGTAGAAGCCGGACATCCGCACTCCGCGCCGCCCCAGCCGGTCGAGGTTCGGGGTGTCGATCTCGCCGCCGTAGCAGCCGAGATCGGAGAACCCGAGGTCATCGGCGAGGATCAGGATGATGTTGGTCAACGCGGGTCACCTCCCGCGGCCACCTGCGCGGCTTCGATCTGCTCGAGCGTCCGGCCCTTGGTTTCCGGCACCAGCGCGAGCACGAACACGCACGCGACCAGGCCCATCGCCCCGAAGATGATGAACGCCGTCCCGCTGCCCGCGGCGAGGAGGATCGGGAACACCAGCGCGAGCGTGAACGTCGAGGCGAAGTTGAAGATCTCCGCGAAGCCGAGCGCCGAGCCGCGCACGCTCAGCGGCAAGATCTCGGACACCACGATCCGCGTCGACGTCCCCCAGGTCAGCGAGTAGGTCGCTTTGAACACCACCAGCGACAGGATGGCGAGCACTCCGCTCACGCCCACGACGAGCCCGGTCGTCCAGGACAGCACCGCCATCACCGTCATCGCAGCGCCCATCACGAGCGCGCCGACGACAAGCAACGGGCGCCGGCCCCACCGGTCGATCACGCGGGTGGCGATGACCGTGAAGATGATCGAGACGATGCCGAAGCCGATCGTGTTGAGCAGCGCGGCCTCGTCGGTGAGCCCGATCTTCTTCAGGATGATCGGCGCGTAGTAGGTGACGGTGTTGATGCCCAGCAGCTGGGTGAGGATCGACAACCCGACGGCCACGAGCACGACGCGCCGCACACCCGGCCGGAACATCTGCCGCCACGACGGCTTCGCCCTGGCCAGTGTCTCCTGCATCTCGGCGAGCGCCTGGTCCACCTCGGCCTCGTCGACTTGGCGGGCCAACCCGGCCCGGGCCTCCTCCAGACGCCCGCGGGTGAGCAGCCAGCGAGGGCTTTCCGGCAACACCCAGATCCCGACGACGAGCACCAGCGCGGGCACGAGCGCGACCGCGATCATCCAGCGCCAGGCGTGCATCGGCGCGAGCGCGTACCCGACCAAATAGGACAGCAGGATGCCGGAGGCGATCATCAGCTGGGTCAGCGCGCCGATCCGGCCCCGGATGCGCGCGGGCGCGATCTCGGTGAGGTAGATCGGCACGGACACCGCGACGATCCCGATCCCGACCCCGATCACCGCGCGCCCTGCTATGAGCATGGGAACCGAGACCGCGAGCGAGCAGACCGTGATGCCGGCGCCGAAGACGAGTCCGGCGAAGAAGATCAGCTGCTTGCGGCCCAGCCGGTTCGCCAGCACACCGCTGATCACCGCACCGATGGCCGAACCCACCGACAGCGACGAGGACACGAGCCCCTGCGCTGCGGGCGTCAGGTGGAACTCCTCGGTGATGAACAACAGCGCGCCTGCGATGACGCCGTTGTCGTAGCCCCAGATCACGGCGCCGAGAGCGCCGAAGAAGTACACCCATCCGGGCCGTACGCCGGCTACCTGCCGACCGCTCGCCAACCGGGACGCGAGCTGACTCATACCGGAACCACCTTCGTTGGAGGACGGACGTCGCCTATGCTCTGTACTGTCCAAATTTTTTTTCTCGATTAGAGAAACTAACAAGACGACTAGCCGGGGACAAGACCGGCCGAGACGGGAGCATCCGGGGAATGACCAACATCCTGCTTGTCACCGCCGATGACATGGACGGCCGCACCCCCGGCGCTTTCGGCGGGGTTCCCGGTGCGACGCCCCGCCTCGATGCCCTCGCGGCCGAAGGCATGGTCTTCGACCGGGCTCACGTCGCCGCGGCCGTGTGCCAGCCCAGCCGGTCGGCGATCATGACCGGGCGCTGGCCGCACCGCAACGGCGCCGAGGGGTTCGAGCCGATCCACGACGGCGTCACCGTCCTCACCGAACTCCTCCACGACGCCCGGTACCTGTGCGGCATCCTGGGCAAGGTCGAGCACCTGCAGCCGGTCGAGCGCTTCGGCTGGGACCTGGTCCGCTCGATGGGCGAGCTCGGGCTGGGCCGCAACCCCGCCGCGTACGGGGCAGCCACCCGCGATTTCCTCGCCCGTGCCAAAGCCGAGGGGCGTTCGTGGTTCCTCATGGCCAACGCCCACGACCCGCACCGCCCGTTCGCCGGCAGCCGGCAAGAAGCGCAGAAGTGGACTCAGGAGGACCGCCGGAGGTATCCAGCACCGTCCCGGACCTTCGGCGCCGACGAGGTCGACGTACCCGGCTTCCTGCCCGATCTGCCCAGCGTCCGCACCGAGTACGCCGAGTACCTCTCCTCTGCCCGCCGCGGCGACGACGTCGTGGGCGCCGTGCTCGACGCGCTCGACGAGTCCGAAGTGGACGACACCCTCGTCGTGTTCCTGTCCGACAACGGCATGGCGTTCCCCTTCGCCAAGGCCAACTGCTACCTGCGGAGCAGTCTGACGCCGTGCATCGTGCGCTGGCCGGGAGTCACCGAGCCCGGCAGCTCCGACGCGGAGTCGTTCGTGAGCATGCTCGACCTGTTCCCCACCTTCTGCGCGGCCGCCGGGATCCCGATCCCTGACGACCTCGACGGACGCACGCTCGTGCCACTGCTGCGCGGGGAAACCCAGCCGGACCGCGGGCGCGTCTTCACCGTCTTCCACGAGACCGCGGCGAAGCGCCGTTACGAAATGCGGTGCACCCAGGACGCGCGGTTCGGCTACATCTGGAACGCCTGGTCGGACGGCGGGCAGATCTACCAGGCCGAGAACATGGAAGGGCTGTCGTGGCCCGCGATGCTCGCCGACCCCGGCTCTGCCGACCGAGTGGACTTCTACCTGCGGCGCGTTCCCGAGGAGCTCTACGACCTGGAAGCCGATCCGGACTGCGTGCACAACCTGGCCGGGAATCCCGCCCACGGCGACGCGCTGGCACAAGCGCGCTCGCATCTCGCCCGCTGGCTGAGGGCCACGGGAGATCCGCTCGAAGCGGCGTATCAGTCGGTCGCCGAGGCGTAGAAGAACGCCTCGAGCGCGGTGGCCGCCGCGCCGACGGTGCCCGCGTTCTCCCCGAACGAGGTCCGCCGGACCTGGAACGAGTCGCGCAGCAGCGGAAAGACGCGCTCCTGGGTCGCGGCCGCCAGGTCGGTCAAAAACGCGTCGGAGGCATTGGCGAGCATCCCGCCGACCACGATCAGCTCCGGGTTGAGCAGGTTGACCACGTTGGCCAGCCCTACGGCCAGCTGCGCCAGGAACCGGGCACGCACCTCGGCGACGGCCTCGGGGAACGATGCGCGGTCAATCACCGTCAGCGGGCCCGCCTTCATCTTCGCCTCCGACACACCGGCCTGGCGCAGTGCTTGCGCGAGCGCCGGCTCGGCGGCGACCGTCTCCAGACAGCCTCGGGCACCGCACGGGCAGCGCTCGCCGTCGGTGACGACCTGCACGTGCCCCAGCTCGCTCACCCCGTGGTGCCCGCCGAAGAACGGTTCGTCCTTGAGCACGAGCCCCAGCCCGACACCCGTCTTCGCATGCACGAAGGCGATGTCGCGAGCCTGGTGGCCGAACCGGTTCTCGGCCAGCGCCATCGCCCGGACGTTGTGGTCGGTGGTCACCGGCCGGTCGCACACCCGCTCCAACACGTCCGCGACCGGCACGTCCCGCCAGCCCAGGTTCACCGACAGCAGGTTCACCCGATGCTCGGCGTCCACCGGCCCCGGCGCCCCGACCCCGATGGCGATCACCTCGGCTCCTGCCGTGGCCAGCAGTTCGGCCCGGATCCGCTCAGCGACCTCGCCGAGCACTTTCCGCGCGTCCTGCCGCTCCGAGAAGTCGAAGGCGATCGACCGCTGCGGGCGCCCGAGCGCGTCGACCAGCGCAGCCCGGACCGTGCCGACGCCCAGCTGCACACCGCACACGGTGACCGCCTCGGGCACCAGCTGCAACCCGATCGCGGGCCGGCCGATCCGGGGCCCGGCGCCAGCGCTGGTCTCCGCCACGTAACCCCGCTCGAGCAGCGGCGCGACCGCCTTGGTCACCGTGGTCGGGGATAGGCCGGTGAGCTCCGAGATGCCGCTGCGCGACAGGCCGGGATGCATCCGCAGCAAGGTCAGCACGAGTCCCTCGTAACGACCACCAGCGGATCGCAGCTTGATCCTCTCGGCGCTGGTTCGGCCGGCTACTGTGCTCACGCAGGAGATACTACCGGTCGGGACAGATATTTTCCGCGCTGGAGAAACTAAGCGCGTGCATCGCAGGAGGGCCTCGAGCTGGAGCGCGTCTTCGGCGTGTTCCGCGTGATCCGGGTCTTCGACGGTTTACTCCATGAACGAACCGAGTACCTGCTGCTCGTCGGACTTCCGTGCTTCGACGACTTCTGGCCCGATTTCGTCGAGTTCGAAGGCCGCGCGGGCCAGTTGCCGCATCTGCTTCCGTCGCTGCGGTAGAGCATCTTCCGCAAGCACACCATGCGGCGTGCGCGCCAAGCGCGGCTGACGCCGTTCAGGGCCCCTCGACGCGCAGGCGCTCGATCTCGGCCTTCCACTCGGCGAGCGGCAGACCAACGATCGACGCATGCTCCGCCAGCCTGATCGCGTGCCCGAGGATCTCCACGAGCTCGCGCGCGTCGCGCGGATCTCGCGTCACCGCGAATGCCTGCCGCGCATGGCCGGCCATCTCCACCAGCAGTGGGGCCGCGTCGGCAGGGTCGCCCGAATTCAGCTCTTCCTCCGCGTGCAGCCCCAGCATGAAGGCAAGCCGGCTGTGATTGGCCGAGTCGTACGGGTGCCTCTCCGCCTGACGCCTGCGGACCTCTATGACCTGCTCACCCCAGACCTGCGCTTGGTCGTACCGCCGAATGCTCGCCATGAGCTCGGCCTTGCCGAAGTAAGCCTCGCAGACCAGCTCGGCGTCATCAGGGTCCGGCTCCTCGCCGTCCAGCACGAACGGGGAGAGGCGGTCGATGGCCTTGGACAACTCCGCGTCCGTAGCCGCAACGTCTCCGCGGTTGCGGAAAATCTTGGCGTCGAGCAACGCGACACGAGCGGCATCGCGAAGGTCGGCCTCGTCGTACACCGCCCCTGCACGGAGCCGTCCCTCACGTGCGCCGCGCTCTTCCTCGCCATGTCGCGGGCGTCCGCGAAGGGGCGGGTAGCACCCGAGCAGAACCTCGCGCTCCACCGGGCTCTCGCGCATTGACAAGTAGCCAGAGCCGAGCAGCAGCCGCTCCAGCGCGTCATGGCCGGTCTTGAACAGCCGCAGATGCATGTGCTGATGACGGGCCTCGCCGGGCAGCGTCGCCGTGACCTCGATGTCGAGGTCGGTCTTCTCCGAATCGACCAACTCACTGGCACGTCGCGCCTGATCGTGCAGGATGACCTGGAAGTGCGCCCGGTTCCCCGCCAGCTCGGCCAGGGCCGGGAGCTCAAAGGTCCGGCGCAGGTTGAGTCCTCCGGGCGTCCAGTCGGCCCCGTCGAACTCGAGGTGAAACTGGGTGGGGTCACTCGCGAAGGCCGGCGCCCTGATCGCCTGACCGAGCGGCGCGACCCGTTCCATCCAGCGCATCTTCCCGTCAACCTTGGCCTGGCCGGTACGGAAGTCACGGCGCGAAGGCTGCTCGAACGCCAACTCTGCCGGCCAGGTCGCAGCGCCCTCCCGAAAGTGCGCGAAGAAGAAGGACACCGGCGGGGTGAAGAGGTTGTCCTGCTCCACGACGAACCGGATCTCCAGTGTCTGTGACGCCGGGATCGCCCACGGATTCAGCGCGATGCCGACCTTCCGGATCGGCTCTGTGCGGAACCGCCTGAGCTGTTCGTCGATGTCCCGCATCGCCTCCGACGCGGCGAGCACCTGCTCACGCCCGGCGAGCATCCGGCGGAAGGCTCCGTCGATTTCCCGGCCGGATGCGGCCTCGTTGCCGAGGACCGCCCGGAGGATCTGCAGACCCACGTGCTCGGTATCGATGCCGTCCTCCGCGTCGATGCACACCAGTCCGTCGAGCCGGTCAGGAAGGTCGCACGGACGGAGGAGGATCGGTAACAGCCGTTGCCCACCCGCGACCGCCTCATCCCGTTCGAGCCGCACCCACTTCGAGGCAACCGACGACGGGGACAGCAGCACGCAGATCAGGTCGGCCCGATGAAGCGCGTCGACGAGTTCGGCATGCAGCCGCCCTGCGGGATTGATATCGAAAACGTCGAGCCAGAACTCGCATCCGCGCCCCGCGAGCAGACTGCGAAGCGCAAGAGCGTCGGCTCGGTCGTGCGAGGCATATGAGACGAAAATCGTCGGGCGCTGGGGCACCGAGGCAGTGTTGCGCATCTTTCACCACCACGTCCACGACGGATCGGCAAGCGCGAGATCATCCGCCGAGGCGCGTGAGGTCTACCAGGAAGATGTCGACCACATGCTGCGGCCGCCCGCGGGCTCCCCGGCGTCGACGGGCGGCCAGGACCAATGTTGATCAACCCCGGCGGGTGCTGACCGAGACGTTTCCTCTGTGGCGCTTTCGTTTTCCGGACCACCAGGGGTCATGGCCGTTGGGGCCTGGGATAGAGACTCCGTGAGTAGGAATCCCCGTGCCGTCGAGGTTGATGTGAGTCAACCGCGAGTCGTCTGGATGGGCCTACGAGCGCAGGCCATGACGGCGCGGAGCGGGCCGGCCGTCTTGAGGTGCACCACCCAGTTGTGGGCCACCGCTTGCGGAACTGATCTAGATCTGATGTCTTGATCTTGCCCCTGGCTTGCGCACCTAGGCTGCGCACGGCGAGTGACGCCAGAGGTAGCGGGGGCGGACGACCAGAACTTGCGTCCGCCCCCGCCTCTAACGATGAAGGGAGACATACCCCCTCCTAGAGGGGGAGCCTCTCGGAGCCAGAGCACGCCAGGAATGCGTCTCGCCGCGAACGATGTCAACTTGTGCTGCGCCGTGCGCTGGACCACCTCGCCCAAGCCGCCGCTCGCGTCGAGGCGATCGCGGCCGTCGAACGTCGCCTCGCGGATCTTCTTGACGAGCGGCACGCTGCCGTGGCAACACGCGCAGAATACGGGTTGATCCATGGCGAGCTGGGTGCTGACCACGTCCTCATCGATGATCACGACGAACCGGTGCTCATCGATATCGAGAGTGCGATGTTCTTCGACATCGAATGGGAGCACGTCTTTCTGGAATTGCGCTTCGGCGACAACTACCACCATCTCCGCGGTGACGACCTGGACGACGACCGGATGCGGTTCTATCGCCTTGCCATGTACTTGTCACTCGTGGCAGGACCCCTGCGGTTGCTCGACGGTGACTTCCCGCGTCGAGCGGCGATGCTCGGCATCGTGGAACAGAACATCGGTCGTACGTTGGGTCAGCTTTCCTGAGATCATCAGAGTCCGGACCCGTAGTGCGCAACCAGTTCCCGAGGCCCGGACGGCTCGGCCAGCAGCGTGCATCCGAATCGCACCATGCCACTCAGGCTGGCGCGCCACCCCAGGATGCGCGCGTCGACCAGCACCGTCCACTATGGATAATTTCGGCCACGAGCAAAGGGCGACGTTCTGCAATGTGGGCCGGGTAGGGAGCGTGCCGGTGGCGGCGAACTCCAGGCGTCGGGCCACGGAAACCGCCTGATCGGCAAAGCGCTCGTAAAACCGATCCGGTCGGGCGTGACTCGCTGGCGCGCACCACCACCCAGGACGAAGCGGTCTCGACGGCACACGAGCAACTCGTCCGCGACGGCGGCGGCGAACTGGTCATCCACGGCACCGACGGCACCATCCGCGACAAGCGCACCGTGCCGCCAGGCCACGACCCCTACCCGCCACCCGGCTGAAGCCGACCCCAGGGACCATGCTTCGCCGGGCCTCCCACCACGACGGGCTCGTTCGAGCGATGGCGGCGGTAACTCGTTCGTGCGGAATGTGCCCGGAATATGCCGATCACGCAGTCGAAGCCGCACCATGGCACTCCTGTCCCCTCGGCAAACCAGTGCGGCCCGGGGACACAGAACCCCTTTCCATCCTCCACGGCCCGCGCTAAGCGGCAGCTCTCGCCCTTCGCGACAACCTCGCGACGCCGCTTGCCCGGTCGATAGCTCTACCCGGGTCCGCCCACGGCCGCACAAGCGGTCTCACCGCACCACCGCGAGTGGGAGGCGCTGGCAGTGGAGATGCTGATCCATAGATTGTGTGCGCCATGCATGCACCGAGGAACGCTCGGGTAGCCAGAAAAAAGCGGCGTTCTATGAACGGTCAGCTCCGCATTGCGCATCAACCGGAAAGGACATCCGAGCCATGACGACGGCACGGGAGATCATGACCAGCGGCGCACAGTGCGTCCAAACCGACCAGACGGCGGCCGACGCCGCACGGATCATGGCCGAGCTCGGCGTCGGCGGCCTGCCGATCTGCGGACCCGACAACAAGATCAAAGGAGTCGTGACCGATCGCGACCTGGTCACCAAGGTCATCGCCAAGGGCCGGGATGCCGGCACGTTCCCGGCCGGCGATCTGGGCCAGGCGGAAGCGGTCACCATCGGCGCGGACGATCCGGCCGACGAGATCCTGCGGACGATGAGCCGGCACAAGGTCCGGCGCTTGCCCGTCATCGACGGTGATCAGCTGGTGGGCATGGTCAGCTTGAGCGACGTCGCACGATCGCTACCCCACACGGAGGTGGGCGAGCTGGTGGACACGCTCTCCTCCGACTGACAGACAGAGTACGCGGCACGAAACGCGGGCTGTGTGCGCCGACGTCAGAAAGGCTCGCCGGAGACCTCTCTCAGGTTGCGGACCTCCGTATGTGGCACTCTGCCACCCGGGCTCATACCTGTCCATCCGCAGCCGGGCCGCCTCAGGCTGCGGCCGCAGTTCTGCGTCCGGCACACGCTTGGCGGTGGGGTTACGTTGGCGTCGTGAGGGAGTACCTGAGCGCGGATTGCCTGGAGCGGGTCCGAGCGTGCGCGTTCGAAGCACTATCGGTCGACAATGCCGCCTCCCGGCACGTCGTGGCGACCGTGCGTACCAGGTACGGCCTCGCCGGGGTTTTGGAGATGTGCGGGTACTTCGCCTTGCTCGGCCATTACGAAGGGAGTGCGCCGATCTGCTTCGGTGACGAGGACGCGGCGGAATGGCGCCCTGAGCTCAGGTCCCTGCTCAACATCTACCGATTCGCGCTGGCAGTGCGGAACCAGGAACCGGATGCGGCCGACGCCATCTTCTCGGACGTAGTGCGGCTCGGAACGGGCGAACTGGACTCGTTCGTCGGCCACCTGCGGCGCTACGCCCGCGACGAGGTGCTCGGAGGATGCAAACCGTGCTGACGGGCCGAAGGCTTGCTCTTGCACGAGAGAACTTGCGGCCACCCCACGAATGTTGGTCGAACGAGAGCGAGACACGTTCCAGACGCCGAGCAATGAACGTTGGTGGACGGAGTTGGAAGGCCGGGCCAAGGTCGAAGCCATAGATGGCGACACCGGATTTTGGAATGATGGCAACGCGCTGGAGGCCTCTCTGCGCGAGGAACCGCCCCGGGTTCCGCCGCACTTCGGCTACGACGCGCTCGGGTCAAAACTCTTCGAGGAGATCACCGAGCTACCGGACTACTACCTGACCCGCGTGGAAGACGGTTTGCTGCAGCGGCATGCCGGGGCGATCGCGGACGAGCTCGGAACACCGTGGGTCGCCGAACTGGGCAGCGGCAGCGCCAAGAAGACACGAGTGCTGCTCGCCGCGTGCGCTGCTCGGCGTCGAACGACGTTCCTTCCCATCGATGTCAGCCGCGAAATGCTCGTCTCCAGCGGTGACGCGCTGGCCGCTGATTGCCGCGAGGTGACCGTGCACGGGTTGTGGGGCCGGTACGAAGCGGGGCTTCGCTGGATCCGCCGGCAACGTCGCGCGCCGGTCACGATGATGTTCTTGGGGAGCACGTTGGGAAACGCGACCGTCGCAGAACGCCACGCGCTGCTCGGGGAGATCGAGCGCACACTCGCACCTGGCGACCGCTTTCTCGTTTCGGCAGACCTGGTCAAACCCAAGCACGTCCTCGAAACCTGCTACAACGATCCGCCGGGCGGCTCCGCGTTCGTGCGGTTCCGCCTGAACCACCTGGCCCACCTCAACCGTCGCTTCGACGGTGATTTCCTGCTAGACCGCTTCCAGGCGCGGGCTCATTACAACGAACACACCCGCACGGTCGAAGGCCACCTCTACGCCACCGCGGAGCATGTGGCGGAACTGCGAGCACTGGACATCCGGCTGAAGTTCCGCGCAGGCGATTCGATCAACGTCGGATTTTCCGCGAAGTTCGACCCCGGGCGCTTCATCGATGAGATGCGCACCTTCGGCCTCGTCCCCCACACTCATTGGGTGGACGAGCGCTGGCAGTACGGCCTCTTCCTCTTCTACCGTCGCTGAAGGCCAGCGAACATCCAGGGGCCTATGTTTCGATCGCCGGACAAGGGGTATCAGGGCGGAGTGCCCCTCATCCGACCTCCCGGTGTCTACCGGGTAGCTCACGACACTTCGCTGCTGGCGGATGTCATGCACCAAGGCGGGTACGCCCGCGGACGGCGCGTGCTGGACGTCGGCTGCGGTACCGGTGCGCTCGCCCTTGAGGCGGCCCGGGCCGGGGCGGCATCGGTCATGGCGGTCGACCTATCTCTGCGGTCCGCAGTCGCAACGTGGCTCAACGCCCGGGCCCATCGAGCCTCGGTCAACGTTCGTCGCGGTGACCTTTTCGAGCCGGTGCGGGGCGAACGCTTCGATCTCGTGCTGGCCAATCCGCCCTACATGCCCGCGCCCACATCAATGCTCCCCCGCCACCGGATTGCTCGCTGCTGGGACGCCGGCATTGACGGCAGGCAAGTCCTCGACCGGATCTGTTCGGGGTCTGCCAAAGCGCTCAGGAGCGGCGGCACGGTCTTGATCGTGCAATCCGAGGTGTGCGACGAGCGCGCGACCCTGAAGCGCCTGGAGGGAGTCGGCATTCGGTCACAGGTGATCGCGCGATCGATCGTGCCGTTCGGCCCGGTGATGCGAACTCGTGCCGAGCTTCTCGAATCTCGCGGTCTGTTGAAGTCCGGCCGCCGCGACGAGGAACTCGTCGTCGTGGAGGGTTGCCGTGGCTGACCGCTCTCCCACACGCATCGAGATCACCGGCGAGGGGCCCGTGCTCATCCACGGCCCGGTCGAAATGATCACACCAGACGGACGTCGCG
Source organism: Saccharopolyspora sp. NPDC045941 (assembly GCF_056431445.1). NCBI lineage: Bacteria > Bacillati > Actinomycetota > Actinomycetes > Pseudonocardiales > Pseudonocardiaceae > Saccharopolyspora > Saccharopolyspora sp. NPDC045941. Next base: position 1,995 of record NZ_JBWKKU010000116.1, on the reverse strand, counting down.
CGTGTTCCGAACGTGCGGTGACCGCCCTGTGCACGTGCCGCCGGAGTCGCCGCTACCCGATGTGCGACACCAGCCACCGCCGCTGCGCCCCGAACCGCCGGAGGAAGACCGATGACGACCAGAACGGGACCTCCAGAGATGATCGGCAGCACTGAGGAAGCAGAGTTACCGTCCCCACGTGGCCCGCTGTCATCCGCAGTCCTCGAAACGCTCCGCGGCAACCCGGCCCCGCCTGCGCCCCTGAACGAGACCGACCCCTACGGGCAAGACCTGCAACTCGCCCTCTACTGCCTTTACGAACTGCACTACCGCGGCTTCCGCAGTGTCGAATCGGAGCGGGAATGGGACCCCACGCTGTTGGTGTTCCGCCACGGGCTTGAACGAGTGTTTCTGACCGCCCTACGCGATGACGTCCCGGCCGGCGATGACGTGGAGGCCGAACTGCAAAGCGTCCTCGTCGAGCCCGCCGATGCGTGGGGGGTCACGCACCACCTCCGCCGCGACGGGCAGTTGTGGCAGTTGCGCGAGTACGTAGCGCACCGGTCGCTGTACCACCTCAAGGAAGCGGATCCACAGGCCTGGGTGATCCCCCGGCTCTCCGGGGCGGCCAAATCCGCTTTCGTCACGATCGAACACGACGAATACGGTGCCGGTAACCCCGAACGCATGCATTCCCACCTGTTCGCCAGGATGATGCGCGCTCTCGGCTTGGACGACCGGTACGGGGCCTACCTCGATTCCGCCCCGGCGGAAGCGCTCGCCGAAGTCAACCTGATGTCGATGTGCGGACTGCACCGCGGTCTTCGAGGCGCGTTGCTGGGGCAGTTCGCCACCGTCGAGCTCACCTCCTCGCCCGGCTCCGACCGGCTCGTCCAGGCGATGCGACGGCTCGGCTGCGGCCCGGACGCCATCGAGTTCTACGCCGAGCACGTCGAAGCCGACGCTGTCCACGAACAACTGGTGAGGCGGAGCGTCCTCGCCCCCCTGCTGGCAGCCGAGCCAGAACTCGCCTCCGATGTCGTGTTCGGCATCCGCGCCAGCACCCACCTGGGCGGCAAACTCGAAACGCTGCTGCTCGACCGATGGGCCAACGACGAGCGTTCTCTCCTGCCCCCGGCCGACCAGCAACCGCCGTAGTCGTAGTTGGCACTCGACGAGCGCAGAAGCGCCGTAACTCCCCGTCGGAGAGCTGAACCGGGGGGTGGTTGGTGAGTTTCGGACCTCGCGCCGGTCGGGTCGGCTTCTGCCGTGCGCTACGCCTCACCTGCACGCGAGGCCTTCAGCCGGCCCCGCGCGAGGGATACCGTGATGGCAGCCGTCCCGAGCAGCGAGGAAGCGAGACCCCGACTTGTCCTCGGCCCTTGCCCCGATGATCACGGCCACCGCCCGCTGGCTGACCACCGCCTACCCCGCGTCCAGCGGGGGCGCCTTCAGCCGCGCGCTGGTGGAGGCCCAGGCCGCGCAGGCCGCAACCGCGGCTGCCCTGCTTCGCTATCCGACCACCGTCGATGCCGACCTCGTCCTGATCGCCGGCCCCGGCGGGGCGGGCCGCCTGGACGCGCTGGTCGGCGGCGTCGCGACGGCGCACGACGACGCGGGCCAGGCGTGGCGGACCTGGGTCGACGAGGTGGTCGCCAGCTGGGCCGCCTGCCTGCTCGGGGACCCTGCACTGGCCACGACGGCGGTCGACGTGCTGGTCGACCACCACCGCTCCGCCTCGCCGGACCAGTTCCTCCGCCTCACCGGCCCCGGCGACCGGGAACTGGGCGCTGCGACCCTCCTGCGCCACCCGGACCTGCTGGCCCCAGTGGCGGACCTGCACCGCGGCGTGCTCCTCGAAGCGTTGGACGTCGACACCTCCAACGCCGCCTGAACGGCAGCGCCGCAGCGCGATCAACGGTTCCGACCGGACAGCGCGTCCCTCATCCGGTCGATCATCCCGACGCCCGGGTCCAGGATCATGTTGGCCGGCGGCCGGTCCGGCGCCGAGGGGTG
>NZ_JBWKKU010000115.1:0-16249 GCF_056431445.1 Saccharopolyspora sp. NPDC045941 | reverse complement strand
CTTCGTGTGGACCAAGACCGCTGACGAGATCCTCGCCAGCCTCGCCCACTACTGCACCAGAATCAATAAAACTATTAACGACTCGGAACACTAGGTAACACCTACCAGGTGGCCAACACCCTTGACCGGCTCGGCCATGAGCATGTGGCATGCGGGCAGACAGAGCAGGCCCGGGCGGTATGGCGGGAGGCACTGGAACTATTCCAGGCACAAGGACGCGACAACGCAGCCGTGCGGGTACAGCGGCAACTCGATGATCTCGATCAGCGGTCAGGCATCGCGTAGCCGGTGTCCAGGAGACCGGCAGGCTCTCGAACAACTCCGCCGCCAACCTGGAATACAACCCATTCCGATCACTGCTCGGTCATCCACAATGGACAGCGAGAACGTGCTTCTCGGCCTTCGATGGGAGACGGAGCGGTTGATACGGCGATGTCCTTCTCGCTCGGTCGCTACGTGCCGGGTTTCCAGGAGATCGATCAGAGCCAGGTCGCGGTTCGATGACCGGCTCATCCGCCGGCGCAAGGAGGCGTTCAGCGCGTATCAGGCGCTCACGCCTCCCCGGGTGCTCACATCGGATGGCGAGACCGTCGCCGGGTCCTACCGACGCCAAGACGTGCCGGCCGTCGCACTGCTCGGCCTCCCGGTTTCCGCTGGGAACGTCGTGGTGAGCGTTCGTCGGATCGCTCACCACGGTCGTTCGACAAGAGCATCGCACGTAGCTTGCGGGGTCGCCGCCAGCGATCACATCGACCGCACGCGCGTGCCCATCAACGGCATCAGCCGTGCTCAGGCGCCGGGGGCGCGGTAGTCGACAGTCTTCCGCGCAGCCTCGTCGACGTCCTCGGGGCGAAGGAGCGGCACCACCCTGGACGTCACGGCCCCAGCGGCCCGCACCGCCATGGCCACGGCAGCCATGGAGACGTCGTCGGGCATTTCGACAACGATGAAGACATCGTCGGCTCCGAACGCGAAGTAAATCGACTCAAGCGTTCCGCCGCACGACCCGACAACCCTTTCAACAGCCTCTCGCCGCCCGGTTCCGCCCTCGACGAGCACCCCCTTCGTCCCCTCGGCGGTGTAGCTGCCCTGCACCAAGTACTTCGGCATGTCGCTCCCCCACTTCACCCTGCAGACGCCCGCAGCCGCGGGTTCCGCTCCCACCATCGGGCACCAGAGCAAGCCCTGCCAACCGAAACGCGGCTCGACGACCGACACCATCCCGTCCCTGGAGACTGGCCCGAAAACGCCCCAGGACCCACGCGCACGTGGTCACATCCCACCAGGGCAACAGGATTGCGCACGCACCCAGTTCCACAACGTCTCATGACTCAAGCCCAGCTCGCGGGCGAACTGGTTGGTCGGGCGACCGGTGGAGAGCACTTCCCAGCTCTTCTTCTTGCTCCGATGAATGGATGGCCTCCTATTGTCGTAACTCTGTTTACGATGGTCGTCACATCGTGACTGCGCCGCCAGGCCCCAACGCGAACCTATGGGTCCGAGAACCTTCCGCGAGCAGGAGACCGCGCGCAGGCGGTGCGTGACATGTGCCGCTCGTGTTCCGTATCGGCAGGAACAAAGCTCGAATGCAGGAACTTCCCCCGATAGCACCTCGTACTTCCGCAGTCACTTGACGTAACATGACGTTGCTGGTAATCGTTATACGTTTTAGGCTCGATTGATTGGATGTGGTTTTCTGATGCAAAGAAAATGGGAAGCCGACGCTACGGCGCCTTTTTCGCGACGTTTGGGCAAATCAGCGCTAGAATTGTCGATGACAGATGAAAATCCGAGCTGTCCGGATATCTGGGAACTGGAAAACGGAGATGTGGCGGTCATCGGACGAGATCTCACCGAGAGCTACCTACGGCGATTGCCTTCGGGCGTGAGCATCGGCCACGACGAGCGGCTTGTCGTCATTCCCGGGAAGATGTTGAGGTCAGCAAAGGGGGATATCGCCGATGAAGAATCCTCCGCGTGAACTGCTGGGCGAGCACCTTTCCCCCGAGGAATATCTCCGTGACTTCGATCCTCGTTTCTGGCGGATCACGGAAAACGATTTCTGGAAGTTCGAACGACGGCAGTCGTTTCAGGAGCAGGGCAACCCGAGCTGGGATGCGTTCGCGCGTGGTGACTGGCGCGAGTCGCTGAAGCTGCTCGAGGACAGAGCGGAAAACCTGAAGTCCTACTTTCGACGAGTTACTGAGCAGGGATTCACGACCTACCGAGTACGTGTAGTCGAAGAGCCTCTCACTCCGTACGTGCAGTGGCTCATACATTCCCAGCGTCAACGCAGCGAATACGGCGGGCATGTGCGGATCGTCGGAGTCGACGAGGTCGCCCCGTTTGAGTCTGATGGGCCCCTTCCCGAGATCGTGACGGTCGGCGGTGAGGCCATCTATCAGGTCCTGTACGACGCCGACGGCGTCCTAGCGGGGGCGATTCGATCGGATGCTCCGGAGGATCTCGCCAGCTGGCGAGATTTCATGATGCGGCTGTACGCGACAGGCGAGGACATCGCCGACTACTTCGAGCGCGTCGTGGAGACACTGCCCCCACCCGATCCCGGCGAGGAATGACCCAGACATCGACAAGTTCCTCGTTCAGGACAGAAAAGGCCGATCCGTGCACACAACGCCAGAGCCGGATGAGCACGACCCGCACAAGCATGCCGCGACGCACTCGGAACTGTCCGGTCGCGCCGCTGACGTCGTCCAGGCCCGCGACGTAAGCGGAGGCGTCCATTTCCATCACCCGCCAGCAGCCGAGCACCGGGCGGATGTGCCCGTGCCGCGTCAACTGCCGCCCGACGTCTGGGATTTCGTCAACCGGGACGCCGAGTTGCAGCGCCTCGACCTCAAACTCCTGAGGCACGAGAGTTCCGCCCGTGTCTCGGCACTGTGCGTGATCGTCGGTACCGCTGGGGTCGGCAAGACCGCCTTCGCCCTGCACTGGGCTCACAAGGTCCAGCACGAATTTCCCGATGGGCAGCTGTACGTCAACCTGCGCGGCTACGACCCCGGCTCCCCCGTCACCCCCCATCAGGCCCTCGAACGCTTCCTGCGTGCCCTAGACGTGCCGGCCTCGGCGATTCCGCGTGAGCTGGAGGATCGGGCGACGTTGTTCCGCTCCCGGCTGGCCGGGCGCCGGATGCTCGTGGTGCTCGACAACGCCTCCGGCCCCGGCCAGGTCCGCCCCTTGCTGCCGGGCACATCGGACTGCCTGGTGCTGGTTACCAGCCGCAGCCGTTTGTCCGGGCTGGTCGCCCGAGACGGCGCCTACCGCCTCACGCTGAACCTCCTCGACGAGGCCGAGGCCACCACACTTCTCCGCAAAGCCTCCGCCGACTACCGGAGCACCGACAGCGTGACCGATCTCGCCGAGCTATCCCGACTGTGCGCACGCCTTCCCTTGGCCTTACGGATTGCAGCCGAACGGGCCGCGAGCCAGCCGACGATACCGCTGCGCGAACTGATCGCCAGACTCCGGGACGAGTCCGAACTTTGGGACGCGCTCACGGCCAGCCACGATGACGAATCCGATGCGGTCCGCTCGGTGTTCGCCTGGTCGTATCGTGGCCTGACCGCCGGCGCTCACCGTCTGTTCCGGCTCCTTGGCCTGCATCCCGGCCCCGAATTCAGCACGCATGCGGCCGCAGCGCTGGTCGAAGCCACCGTGGGTGAGGCCCGACGCCTGCTCGACGAGCTCGTCGGTACGCATCTGCTCGAACAGATCGCACGGGATCGCTACCAGTTCCACGATCTGCTGCGCGCCTACGCTCTCGACGAGGCACGGCATGAGGAGCCAGATACTGCCGGTGCGGCACTGCGGCGGCTCTTGCTGTGGTACCTGCGCACCGCAGATGCGTGCATGGCCACCACGGTGCCGGGAGCGTTCCGCACCTCACTGGCCGAGCAAGCCGAAGGCCCCCCGCCGATGAGCTTCGACGACCAGACCGAGGCGATCACATGGTTCGACCAGGAGCGGTCGAACCTCCTCGCCGCCGCTCAGGCCGCTCACAGCGCGGGCATGCCGGATCTCGCTTGGCAGATTCCCGCCGCGATCCAACGGATGTACGCCCGGCGCAACCACTTCGACGACTGGCGCACCGCCTGTGCGATCGCACTGCCCGCCGTGCGCGAGGTCGGCGACCGCAGTGGCGAGGCCGTGATCATCGAGAGCCTGGCGAAACTGCACACGCAGAGCTTCGAACTCGATCAAGGGATCGAGTTCCACCAAGCAGCCCTCGCCCTTCGGCAGGAGGTCGGTGACAGGATCGGGCAGGTTTCCTCGCTGAATGGAATCGCACTGGCCGCACTGCGGGGCCACCGACTCGACCAAGCACACGACTACTTCGAGCGGGCTCATTCCATGGCGATGGAACTCGACGATCACGCGTGGCAGGCCATCACCGCCAACGGGCTCGCGCACGTACACCTCGAAGCCGAGGACTACAAGCAGGCGCACGAGCTCAACAGGATCGCGCTCACGCTGTACCGCGAGGTCGGCAACGAGGCCGGGGAGGGGGACGCGCTGCGCTGTGCCAGCGAAATCCAACGCAGAACAGGACATCTCGAGCAGGCCCACGAGAGCATTGACCGGGCCCTCGGCATCGCCGAGGAAGCCCGCAACCCCGTTTGGGAAGGATGGTGGCTGCTCGATCTCGGCCGGCTGCAGGTCGCACTCGGCCAGGCCGAGGACGCGCTGGAGACCTACCACCGAGCGGCGGCCCTGCAACGCCGTATCGGCGATCGATCCAGAGAGGGGATCGTGTGGGGCGCTATCGGCCAGGCCTATGCGGCACTCGACCGCTATCCCGAGGCTACTGAGTTCCACCGCACTGCCGCGGAGCGGCACCGCCAGCTCGGCGACCGCTGGAACCTGGCCCTGACACTGACCCACCTCGCCCATGCCCTGACCGCAACCGGTGCGCGAGCCGAGGCCTCCACTCACGCGAACGAGGCGCAACAGACCCTCGCCGAGTTCACCGACCCGGCCGCCAGACGACTCCACACCCAGGTGAACGCTCTGTCAGCCGAGTGCGCTGTTCACCGGACGAGCACCGCACACATGACTGTGAAAGTGAGACCACGATGCCCCGGGTCGCTCTGGTGTCCTTCCGATCCGACCTTTTCGCCGCTCTCCACGCAGGCAGCAGACTGGGAGGGCACGATCCGGTCCTGTACATCTCCGGACGTTCCGCCCGCCCCAAGGGAGACAGCTATCCGAACATGGGCGAGAAAGTGGACAACATTCTCGAAGGGATCCCGCCCGAAGTCGACCTCCTGCTGCCCGGTGACGTTGACGGACTGGCCAACGCACTCCGCGGCTACCGCATCGATGTCGCCGTCGTCTTCGGCCTGTCGTGGAAACTGCCCCCTGCTGTCCTCGACGTCCCCAGGCTCGGCATCGTCAACGTGCACCCCTCAGCACTGCCCAAGTACCGAGGCCCCGCATCGGTGCAGTGGGCGATCCGCAACGGCGACACCCACCTCGGCGTGACCGTCCACCGGATGGACAACAAGATTGACACCGGAAACATCATCGCCCAACACGACGGCATCCGCCTTCCTGAATTCATGACCTACGACCAACTCTGGGACCAGATCACCCCGAGCGTCGAGATCACCCTCGGCAAAGCCCTAGACCTCGTCGCCGACGGATTCCCAGGTATGCCCCAGGACGAGAAAGCAGCGACGAGGGCCCCCTTGATGGAACCGGACTTCAGCTACATCGACTGGTCCGAGCCTGCACACGTCATCCACAACCAAGTACGAACCTTCTACTACGGAGCCGGCATCCCCGGACCATTCGCCGAAATCGACGGGAGCTGGATGCGCATCATCCGCACCCGGCTCGAACCCGGTGACGGCACTCGCGTGGAATGTTCCGACAGGCCGATCTGGATCGTCGAAGCGGAAGCCGCGCAACCACCGACGGATTGTTCGTAGCCGAGCGCACCGTTGGTTCCTCGCTGCACTCTTCAGCCACAAAGCAGGCGTTGCACCGGATTCATCTTGCTCTGGGGTAGCTCCGGCTGAACCACCCCGCCCCGCCTGAACACAACCGGTTCGCTCTCGCCTAGCCACCCCCGGACGGCGGGACAACAAGACGCCGGATGCCCTCGGAATTCATTGGAACCCCGCACAGCCGCATGAACACCGAGGGCTCCCCCGCCGCCGCGTTGGACGGCTCCGTCGGCGGGCACTGCAGCTCCGCCGGTGTCAGCTCGTCGACCTTGACGACAGTCGACCGGTTGGTGCTCGTCTGCTCCATCGCCAGCGACACACCGATGAACAGCGCTCCGGCCGCCACAGTTCCGCCCGCCACTACCGCAACGGCCTTCCCGAACTTCACCCTTCGCCTCCTTCCGCAAGAACCACCTTCCCTATCGCCACACCGCCCTGTCCCGTCACACACCCTGGTAAGCCCCGGAAGCGCACTCGGCCGGAAGGGGCTCAGGCGTCGATGACCAGGTCTTCCAGTGGCTTCGCGCAGCACAGGAGGATCTTGTTCTCCGCTCGGTCCCGGGGGCGGATACCGCCGTTGTGCCGCATGTCCACCGAGCCCTTCAGCAGCGTTGCTTTGCAGGTGCCGCACATTCCTTGGCCGCAGGACGACGGCAGGGTGATGCCGGAGCTCGCCGCGGCATCGAGGACCGGCGTGTCCGCGTCGCACTCGACGGTCCGGCCGCTGCGGGCGAGCCGCACCTCGAATCTCCCGTCGCCACCGGATGTTTCGGGGACCGGGGCGTCGATGGTGAAGCTCTCCTCGTGGTAGTGGTCCATGGCGAAACCGGCTTCCGCGAGCATCAATCGCACTGCGGCCATGTACCCGGCCGGGCCGCAGGTGAACACCTCGCGGTCCAGGAAGTCCGGGGCGATGCTCCGCAGCATGCCGATGTCCAGCCGACCGCGTCGGCCCGCCCAGCGCTCGTCCGTCCCGTCGTCCTCGCAGACGTGGGTCACCCGGACGCGCTCCGACGTGGCTTCGATGAAGTCCAGCTCTCGCCGGAAGATGATGTCGTCCGGGGTTCGGGCGCTGTGCACGAAGACCACGTCCGCCGGGCTGGCCAGGTCGTGGAGCGTCCTGGTCATCGACATCAGCGGCGTCACGCCACTCCCCGCGGAGAGGAACAGGTACTTCGACGCCGGGCGCCGGTGCATCGAGAACTCGCCGAACGGGCCTCGTGCGTGGAGGACCGCACCGGGCACCAGGTGGTCGTGCAGCCAGTTGGAGACCTGCCCGCCCGGCACGCGCTTCACGGTGATCGCCACGAGGTGCGGGCGGGAGGGCGGTGAGGACAGCGTGTAGCACCTGTCGATCTCCAGCCCGTCGACCGGCACCGTGATGGTGAGGTACTGGCCCGGGTCGTGGTGGAACAGCCCTGGCTCGACGGGTTCGAAGACGAACGTCTTCACGTCGGCGGTCAGCTGCTGGACCTGCTTGCAGACCAGCCGCTGGTCCGCCGCGTCCGCCCAGTCGCGCCTGGCCCGGAGGGTTCGCACGCCGGTCATCGCAGGTGCTCGCGGAGGCGGCTGATGTACCAGTTGCAGAAGGCCTCGACCTGGTACTCGGTCGGGGCGTACGGGCCGGGCTCGTACGCCGGGCTGCTGATCCCCTGCTGGGCGCGGGCGACCAGCTGCGCATCCTGCTCGTTGGTGGCCGTCCAGACCTTGAGCAGCGTCTCCAGGTCGTAGTCCACGCCCTCCACGGCATCCGGGGCCACCAGCCAGGTGGTGCGCACCAACGTCCGGTCCGGGGCGGTCGGCAGCGCCGAGAAGGTGACGGCGTGGTCGCTGACGACGTGGAACCAGGAGTTGGGTTGCAGGTGCAGCGACAGGTGTCCGAGCCGGGGTGTCGGCACGTCGCCGAGCAGGCGCCGGCACGCGGCTTTGCCGTCGGTGGTGAAGGATTCCCCGGCGAGGTCGAGCGCATCGCGCTGGATCCGGAACCCGGTCGCGCGGGTGTCCAGCTCCTCGATGAGCTGGTAGGGCAGGCCGAGGTCCTGGTAGGTCTGCCGCTGTTCGGCATCGACTCGCAGGTAGCGCTCGTGCGCCGGGAGCAGCCGCGCGGGCAGATCCTCTTCGGTGTAGCCGTAGGTGGGGAAGAACGTGCGCAGCAGCTCGGGGTGGCCGTCGCAGTGGTAGCACTCCCGGTTGTTCTCCATCACCAGCTTCCAGTTGCCTCGCTCCACCAGGTCAACCTGCGCCGCGACCTTGGCTTCGTGCAGGCGATGCGGCGCCAGGTACGGTTCGATGCGCGCGGCCACGTCGGCGAAGTCGCTCGGCGGTTCGTCGGCGAGGCAGACGAAGACGAGACCGGCGACGCTGCGCGCGTGGATGGGCTTGAGCCCGAAGCAGGTGGGGTCGAAGCCGGACGGTTGGGACGGCGCGTGCCGCAGCGCGCCATCGGTGCCGTAGGTCCACTTGTGGTAGCCACAGACGATGTTCCCGACTGACCCGCTCGGCCGGTCCAGGATGCGGGCGCCGCGGTGGCGGCAGACGTTGTGGAACGACTGGATGTTCTCGTCATCATCGCGCAACACGATGATCGAGTAGGCGCCGAGCGTCGTGGTGAGGTAGTCGCCCGGCTCGGGCAGCTCGGCCTCGGTGGCCACGAAGATCCAGTGCTTCGCGAAGATCGCCGCGATGTCGAGGTCGAAGAATTCCCGGCCGGCGTAGAACGCTGCTTCCAGGCTGTGGCCGACCGCTCGCCGGGCGACGAGTTCGGACGCTTCGATGGTTCCCAGTGCAGTCACTTCCGCGCTCCTCGTGTTCACATGGGCAGGCATAGCCGCAGCGCGTCGAAGACGGCCGCGTGGATGTTGCGGCTGGTCACGGCATCGCCGATCCTGAACAGCCGGTAGTGCCCCGCCTGGTTCCGGGTGGCCTGCTGCGGCGCGAGCGCCAGCAGCGCACGGTGGTCCACCTCGCCGAGGTTGGTCGAATCGGCGAGCAGCTCTTGGTAGAGCTCGTCGTTGGGCAACGTCCCGTTCTCGACGACCACGTGGTCGACGGTCCGCTCGGCCTCCACCTCGGCGTACTCGCTGCGCAGCGTCGCGGTGAGGCGCCCGTCCGGTGTGCGGCGCACCGATCGCAGCCGGTGAGCCAGCGTGACGCGCACCGCGTGCTCGGCGAAGACTTGCAGATATGCCGGCGAATTCATGCTGCCGACGTCCGGCGCGAGCATGCGTTCCGGGGTCACGTACTCGACCGAAGCCCCTCGGCGGGCCAGCACCTCGACGGCGTCCATGCCCGGGTACGCGCCGTTGTCGTCGTAGACCAGCACCCGGCCTTCGGGACGCAGAGCACCGGTGAGAACGTCCCAGGTATCGGCCGCCTCGTCGCCTTCCAGCAACGTCGCGTTCGGCGTGCCGCCGGTGGCGATGACCACGACATCGGGGTGTTCCGCGCGAACTTCCGCTGCCTCGGCCAGCACTCCGAACCGGAAGTCGACGCCGTGCAGCTTGCATTCCTCGACGCGCCAGTCGACCACGCCGATCAGGTCCCGCCGGCGGGGGTTCGCGGCCGCGATGCGGACCTGTCCGCCCGGCGCGTCGTTCGCTTCGAACAGCACCACCTCGTGCCCTCGTTCACCCAGCACCCGAGCCGCCTCCAGCCCCGCAGGACCACCGCCCACGACCACCGCCTTCTTCCGCTCCGCCGCGGGCGTGATGGTGTGCGGGATCTGTTGCTCCCGCCCGGTGGCGGGGTTGTGGATGCACTTGGTGTCGCCGGAGTCGTAGATCGCGTCGAGGCAGTAGCTGGCCCCGACGCACGGCCGGATGCGATGCTCGGCTCCCGCCGCGACCTTGGCGACCAGGTGCGGATCGGCGATCTGGGCCCGGGTCATGCCGACCAGGTCGAGCAGGCCGTCCCGCACGGCGTGTCGTGCGGTCGCGACGTCGGCGATGCGGGCGGCGTGCATCACCGGGACCTGGAGCCGCCGCCTGATCTCGGCGCTGAATTCGAGGAACGGCGCCGACGGCGTGCCCATGGACGGAATGGTCCGGGCCAGCGCGGCATCGCTTTCGATCGAGCCGCGGATGGTGCTGATGAGGTCGATGCCGTCGTCGAGGAAGCAGCGCGCCGCCGCCAGGGCGTCATCGACGGTCAGCCCGCCCGGCCGGACCTCGTCCATCATCATCCGGATGCCGACGATGAAACCGGGCCCGACCGCCGCCCGCACCGCCCGGATCACCCGGCGCGGGAACGACATCCGGTTGGCCAGGCTCCCGCCGTAGGAGTCCGTGCGGTGGTTCGTCGTCGGCGACAGGAAGCTGTCCAGGAAGTGCCCGTACGCCTGGATCTCGACGCCGTCGAGGCCGCCGGCTTCGCAGCGAGCCGCCGCGTCGGCGTAGTCCCGCACGATCCGGTCCAGGTCCCACGGCTCGGCGGTTTTGGGGAACGCGCGGTGCGCGGGTTCGCGCACCGGGGAGGCGGACAGCACCGGCAGCCAGTCCCCCGCGTAATTGCTCGTGCGCCGCCCCAGGTGGGTGATCTGGCACATGACCGCCGCGCCGGCGGCGTGCACGTCGTCGCCGAGCCTGCGCAGCCACGGCACCACCTCATCGCGGTAGAGCAGCAGGTTGCCGAAGGCCGGTGGGCTGTCGGGGGCGACGACCGCGGAGCCGCCGATCATGGTCAGCCCGACCCCGCCGCGCGCCTTCTCCAAGTGGTACAGCCGGTAGCGGTCCTTGGGCAGGCCGTCATCGGCGAAGGCGGGTTCGTGCGAGGTGCTGACCACGCGGTTGCGCAAGGTGAGCTGCTTGATGGTGAACGGCTGGAGCAGGGGATCCGTCGGATGCATGGCGCTCCTCGCGAATTCCGGCCGAGGTGGACTTCTGTGCCCACCAGCGTGGAGCGCCGCAGCCGGTCCGGACAATCAAATGTTCATGCAGCAGATCGTGCAAACTCTTTGCATGATTGACAGTCGACTTCGGGTGTTGCAGCTCGTCGCCAAGCACGGCACCGTCACCGCCGCGGCCCAGGCGCTGCACTACACGCCGTCGGCGGTGTCCTACCAACTGCGCCAGCTGTCCGCGGAACTCGGCGTGGAACTGGTGGTTCCGCAAGGCCGCCGGATCCGGCTGACCTCCGCCGCGCATGCGCTGCTGCACCACGCGGAACTGCTGCACGCCCAGTGGGAGCGCGCCAAGGCGGAAATGGCCGCGCTCGCAGACGAACCCGGTGGCCCGTTCACCCTGTGCGGTTTCTCCACCGCAGCAACGCATCTGCTGCCGCCGGCCGCCGCCGGACTGCGTGACGCCTTCCCGAACCTGAAGGTGCGGCTGATCGAGGCCGAGCCCGCCCGGTGCTTCGACCTGCTGCTAGCCGGAGACGCGGACCTGGCGCTGGTGATCGTCACGGTGGACACCCCGCCGCTGTCGGACGCGCGGTTCGACCAGCAGCCGCTGCTCGACGATCCGCTCGACCTGGTCACGCCACTCGGTCACCCGCTGGCCGACCGCCCGGCGGTGACACTCGCCGACGCGGCGAACGAGCCGTGGATCTTGGGCCGGCCGGACAGCACCTACCACCAGCTGGTGACAACCGCTTGCATGGCAGCGGGTTTCAGCCCGAACATCGCGCACTACGCGGACGAATGGGACACCGGAACCGCACTCGTGGCCCACGGGTTCGGCGTCATCCTGGTGCCCCGGCTGGCACGCCTGCACAGCCATTGGCCGGTCGCGCGCATCCCGCTCCACGGCGAACCGGCACCAGCGCGCCGAATCCTGGCAGTCACCAGGATGGGCGCCCGGGACAATCCAACGATCGCCCACGCACTCCAAGCGATCACCAAGACCGCGGCCGGAATCCTCCCGGCCCAACCCGACTGACCACGACGACTTCGAGCCGAAGCCGACAGGGTTCGACCGCTTCCCCGGTAAGCAGCGGCCAGCAAGTTCCAACGGGCGGCCGGCGTGCCATTCCGGTCAGGCTCGGGCGGATGCGACGATCGAGCCTGATGGCCCTCACTGCGACGAAGTCGCCCTCACCAGCGCGGAGACCGAGCTCTGCACGTGCGTGCAGAAGGACAGGGTCTCCGGGTGCGTGGGGGTGCGTGGCCGGACGAGGTGGACGGTGATCGGATCCGCATCGGAGATCGGGACGTAGCGGATGCCCGGGTACGGGTAGCTGTGCACCGTGCCTTCGGTGGTGACACCCACGGCGTCACCGGTGGCGATCACGGTGAGCCATTCGTCGGCGTTGGCGACGTCGAACGTCCGGGGACGTCGGCCTCGCGGCCACAGCTCGGCGCTGGTGGTCGCGGCGGTGGCGCAGATGGCGACCGGCCGGCCGGCGAGGTCGGCCAGCCGCACGGATTCCGCAGCGGCCAGCGCGTCGTCGCCCGCCACGGCCGCCAAGCGGCGCTCCTGGAAGAGCGGAACCGCCTGGAACTCCGCACCCGTCGGCGGCCCGGTTCGCAGAAAGGCGATGTCGAGCTCCGCTCGACGCAGCGCGGCTTCGGGGTCGTCCCTGCGATAGACCCGTACAGGCGTGCCCGGGAACTTGTCGCGCCACTCCTGCAGGAGCGGGATCGTGAGCTCGCCGAGCGTCGCCCAAGCGAAGCCGACCCGCAGCGGACGGAGTCCGGCTTTGGCCTCGGCCAGCGCATCATCCAGTTGGTTGAGCACGTGGTGGGATCGCTCCCACAGCCGACGGCCGGCTTCCGTGAGCTCGAGGCGGCGAGTCGTGCGCTCGACGAGGCGAGTGCCGAGCCTGCTCTCCAACTGGTCGAGGGTGCGCGACAGCGCGGGCTGGGACACGTGGAGGACTCCCGCGGCCCCGGTGATGGTGCCCTCATCCCCGATCGCGGCGAGGGCTCGAAGATGCCGCAACTCCACATTCATAACCACAGATTATAAATCCGCCGCAAAGAGCATTTCCCCCCGCGCCAGAAGCGAACGTAGCGTCGATCGCATGCGAATCCTTCTCATCGGGGCGGCAGGCAGGCTCGGAACCGCGGTCAACGAAGCGCTGACCGACCGCGGCCACGACGTGCTCACCGTCGGCCGCACCAGCGGCTCCCTCCGCTTCGACATCGCCGACCCCGCCCAGACCGCCGCGCTGTACGAGCAGGCCGGGAACGTGGACGCAGTGGCCAGCGCAGCGGGCGATGTGCCGTACAAGCCGGTCACCGACATGACGCCCGGCGACTACGAGTCCGCGTTCCGGGGCAAGGTGCTCAGCCAGATCGAACTGGTGCGCCAAGGGGTCTCCCGGGTCGCCGAACGCGGCTCGTTCACCCTGATCACCGGTGCGCTGTCCCATGAACCGATCCCGACCGGCAGCGCCGCGGCGATGGCCAACGGAGCACTGGACGCCTTCGTGCGCGCCGCGGCGATCGAGATCGCCCCGCAGCGCATCAACGCCGTCAGCTCGACGATCTTCACCGAAAGCGTCGAGAAGTACGGCGACTTCTTCCCCGGTGTCCGACCGGTCGACGTCGCCGACGTCGCCCAGGCCTACGTCCGCTCCATCGAAGGTGCCCAAACCGGCCAGGTGTACTCGCTCAGCTAGCCACAGCCGGACGGGCCGTGCCCCCAGCGCGATCTCGTGGGCGCGCCCGGGAGTGGTCCATGCGGGGCGGGATCCCTGCTGCGGAGCGGTCTGCACGCAGACCGACTTCGCGGGGATCCCGCAAACCCCTGATCGTGGACGGCCTTGCGGGGTTCGCGGGATCGGTCATCTAGTTGCCGACCACGATGGGCGAGATGACCATGTGACCAGGTTGAACTCGGGAAGTGCGAGGTGCGTCCATGGCGGAGCAAGCGGCGAGCCCGTCGCCCGAGGCCACCCGATCGCCGACCGACCGCGTCGTCTTCGGCATCACGGCGCTGCTGGTCCTGTTCTTCCTGGGTTGGGGTATCGCCTCGCCGGCGACCCTCGGCGCGTTCGCCGAAGCCGGGCTGCGCTGGGCGGTGGACGACATCGGGTGGGGGTTCGCGCTGGCTGCGACGGGGTTCGTGGTCTTCGTCGTTTGGCTCGCGTTGAGCCGCTACGGGGCGATCCCGCTGGGCGGTGACGACGAGCAGCCGGAGTTCCACACGCTGTCGTGGATCGCGATGATGTTCATCGCCGGCATGGGCATCGGCCTCATGTTCTTCGGCGTCGCCGAACCGCTGGCGCACTACGTGCAGCCCCCGCCGGAAACGGTGCCGCCGCTGACCCAAGCCGCTGTGCGGACGTCGTTCGCGACAACGCTGTTCCACTGGACGTTGCATCCGTGGGCGATCTACGCGGTCGTCGGCTTGACGATCGCATACGGCACCTTCCGCCGCGGTCGACGTCAGATGATCAGCTCCACGTTCGTTCCGCTGCTGGGGCGGCAGGGTGCGGTCAAGCCGCTGGGAAAAGTGATCGACATCCTCGCGCTGCTCGCGACGCTGTTCGGCTCGGCGGCCTCGCTGGGCATCGGCACGCTGCAGATCAGCAGCGGGATGCGCAGCGCGGGATGGATCGACGCCGTCAGCACCCCGGTGATGGTGCTGATCATCGGCGTCCTGACGATCTGCTTCGTCGCCTCCGCCGCCTCCGGGGTCTCCCGGGGAATCCAATGGCTGTCCGGCATCAACGTGGCCCTCGCAGCGCTGCTGGCGCTGTTCGTGCTGATCACCGGGCCGTCGGTGTTCATCCTGAGCCTGATCCCGACGTCGATCGGCAACTACGTCAGCGACTTCGCGGAGATGGCCGCGCGCTCCGGGGCCACCGGGAGCGAGGCCGTTGATGAATGGCTTTCATCTTGGACCATCTTCTACTGGGCGTGGTGGATCTCCTGGGCGCCGTTCGTCGGTACGTTCCTGGCCCGGATCAGCCGGGGACGCACGATCCGGCAGTTCATCGGCGGCGTGCTCCTGGTGCCCAGCGCGGTCAGCGTGGCCTGGTTCGCGATCTTCGGCGGCACCGCGATCGACCTGCAGCGCGGCGGTGCCGTCGACGTGGCCGGCTCCGGCGGGGAGGAAGTGCAGATCTTCACCGTCATCCGCGCGCTGCCGATCCCGGCGGTCATCACCGTGCTGGTCATCGTCCTGGTGGCGATCTTCTTCATCACCGGGGCGGACTCGGCTTCACTCGTGATGGGCAAGTTCTCGCAGCGGGGCACGATCTCACCGCGGAAGTGGATGATCGTGTTCTGGGGTGTGGCCACCGGATCCGTCGCGGCGATCATGCTCATGTCCGGCGGGGATCACGCCCTGGAGGGGATCCAGAACCTGACGTTCCTCGCCTCGGTGCCGTTCGCACTGGTCATGGTGCTGATGTGCGTGGCCCTGAGCAAGGACCTGCGAACCGACAGCCTGATCCACCGCCGGGAACGAGCGGAACAGATCCTCGCGAAGCTCGTCGACGCCGACGAACACGAGCCGGCCCGGCGGGACGACGAGCCTGGCAACAACGATGCCGAGAACCCGCGAACGGCCCGGCGGGGCGAAAATCCCCCGGAACACGGCTGAAAACGCCGACCACACCTCGCGCCGCATGCCTGCGCGAGCAACGCCGGAGCGATCCGGCCTTTAAGACGTCGTGGATCCGGCCGGCGTCCGATGCCAAGCGCTCCAAGCGAGTTGGGCGAACGGAACGATCACCAGCAGGTCGACGACGTAGACGACCCATTCGAGGCGAAGAACTCGGCCCAGCGGAAAGACGACAGCGGCGAGGCAGATCAGGACTGCGACCCACGGCGGCGACATTCGGGTCCAGAAGAGGAGCACGCCGAACACCAGCAAGGCCAGCGGGAAGGTCGGGCCCGGTAGCCACAGCACCAGAAGGCTCTGCGGCGGGTAGTCGCCGAAGCGCGCCAGGGCCACCTGTTCGTGGAAGCCGAATACGCCTTCGAAGAAGCCCTGCAGCCCGAACGCGATGCTGCCGAACATCCCGATCAACAACAGCAACAACCACAGCCCGGCCGCGAAGGGGATGCGTTCGCGCAACCGTTCGTATTCCCCGATCAGCCCGTACACCCAGGGCACCATGGAAAGGGCGATCAACATCCCGCCGTTCACGCCGTAATGACCGTCGACCCAGAAGAACGGCGATGCAGCGAAGATGACCGGGCCGAGGAAGAGTGCCGCCGCCTGCAATCGTTGCACGACCATCGGCGCAGGTTAGGACCCCTGCCAACGGCCCGCAACCGAACTGTGCACCGCAATTTCCATTGAGGTGATCTCAGTAAGAATCGTTTGTGGGTGCCGATCGGAAACGTGGCAGGTGATCGGCTGAGACATGCCCGGAGGAAGTGGGGC
>NZ_JBWKKU010000114.1:0-17281 GCF_056431445.1 Saccharopolyspora sp. NPDC045941 | reverse complement strand
GAGGACGGCCCTGACGCCGTGTATTGGACATACATAAGTCAGGGCACCCACAGACCAGGGAGCCTCTGAGGTTCCGCCACCCGCACCGCCACGCAGAACGAGGCTGGAAAAACCTCATTGAAATTGCGGCAGAACCAGCGGGGTGCGGGAGCGGGGCGCTCATGACGCCTCCACCGGGCTCGACGTCGTCTCGCGGACCGGGTTGTGGCAGCGCAGCAGCCGCGCCCCCACGTCGATGCTCACGTCCGGCGTCTGCTGCTCGCACACGTCCTGCGCGTTCGGGCAGCGCGGGCAGAACGCGCACCCCGCGTCCCACGGGATGTTGTCGCTGATCGAGCCCTTGATCGGCGACAACCGCTGGCCGCGCGGCGAATCCAGCCGCGGGATCGAGGCCAGCAGGCCCGCCGTGTACGGGTGCCGCGGCCGGGCGAACAGCTCGTGCCGCGCGGCCCGCTCCACCACCCGGCCCGCGTAGAGCACGTTCACCTCGTCGCAGAGCCCCGCCACCACGCCCAGGTCGTGCGTGATCATGATCAGCGCGGTGTCGGTCTCGGCGACCAGTTCCGCCAGCAAGCTCAGGATCTGCGCCTGGATCGTCACGTCCAGCGCGGTGGTCGGCTCGTCGGCGATGAGCAGCCGCGGCTTGCAGGCCAGCGCCATCGCGATCAGCGCGCGCTGCCGCATGCCGCCGGAAAGCTGGTGCGGGTACTCCTTGAGCCGCCGCCGCGGGTCCGGGATGCCCACCCGCCGCAGCAGGTCCTCGGCCTCCGGCATCGCCTCCTTGCGAGGCAGCCCGCGGTGCTGCTCGATGACCTCGGACACCTGCAGGCCGATCGGCACCACCGGGTTCAGCGAGGTCAGCGGGTCCTGGAACACCATGCTCAGGTCGCTGCCGCGGCGCTGGTCCAGCTCGCGCCGGGACAGCTGCAGCAGGTCGGTGCCGTCGAATTCGATCGACCCGGACACCTCGGCGCCGGTGCTCGGCAGCAGGCCCATGATCGCCAGCGAGGTGACCGACTTGCCGCAACCGGACTCGCCGACCAGGCCGACGGTGCGGCCCGGTTCGACGTCGAAGGAGATGCCGTCCACGGCGGTCATCGGCGGCTCGCCCTTGCGGGCGAACACCACCGAGAGGTCGCGGACTTCCAGCAGTGCCATTCGTTCCCCCACCTCCTCTAGGTCTGTTTCATAAGCGGCGGTAGCCGCTTGCGGTGCGGGACTCACCTTGCACCGCCGCGGGTTCTCAGACTGTGCCCGCCCGAAGGGCTCCCGGCGAGGCCAGCCCCAGCGTGGTGTATTGGACATACATGAGTCGGGGATCCCACAGCGAGGCGGCGTCGGTAACTCCCGCAGGGGGGCCGCCACCCGCACCGCTACGCAAACCACTTTCGAAACACTCCTTAGCGCCGGCGCTTCGGGTCGAGCGCGTCCCGCAGGGACTCACCGACCAGCGTGAACCCGAGCGCGACCAGGATGATGCAGCCCGCCGGCCAGAACGCCAGCTGCGGATGCGAATCGATGATGTTCTGCGCGCCGCCGAGCATCTGGCCCCACTCCGGCACCGAGTCGTCGGCCGCGCCCAGGCCCAGGAAGGACAGCGCCGCCGCGTCGATGATCGCCACCGCGAGCACCAGGGTGGCCTGCACGATGACCGGGCCGAGCGCGTTCGGCAGCATGTGCCGGAACACGATCGCGCTCTCCTTCACCCCGAGCGCCCGCGCCGCGAGCACGTGATCGCTGGCTCGTTGCGCCAGCATCGTGCCTCTCAGCAGCCGGCCGAAGATCGGCACCTGCACGATCGCGACCGCCAGGATCACGGTGAACTGCGTCTGCTGCGCGAACAACGCGCCGATCGACACCGCCAGCAGCAGCGACGGCACCGACAGCATCACGTCCGCGACGCGCATGACCACCGAGTCGACCCAGCCGCCGAACGCGCCGGCCAGCAGGCCGAGCACCAGGCCGCCGCCTAGTCCGATCACGGTGGCCAGCACCGCGACCAGCAGCGTCTGCTGGGAACCGAGCAGCAGCCGGGAGAACAGGTCGCGGCCGTACTGGTCGCCGCCCAGCGGGAAACCCGCCTGCGGCGGCGGAATCGTGTTCTCCGCGCGGGAAACCTGCTGTTCCAGCAGGCGTTGCGCCGGATCGTGCGGGGCCAGCAGCGGCGCGAGCAGCGCCAGCAGCACGAACGCGGCGATGATCACCGCGCCGACCACGAACACCGGGTTGCGCCTCAGCCGCCGCCACGCCGACGCGGCCAGGCTCACCCCGGCGTCCGACGCCGTCTCCGCCAGCGCGTCGATCCGTTCCTTGCGCTGCGTTTTCAGCACCATGACCTCACCGTGTCCGCAGTCGTGGGTCGATCAACGCATATGAGAGGTCGACTATCAGGTTCACCAGCACGTACACCATCGCGGACGCCAGGATCACCACTTGCAGCACCGGGAAGTCCTTGCGCTGGAAGCCGATCGCCACCGCCTGGCCGACCCCGGCGATGTTGAACACCCGCTCGGTCAGCACCGCACCGGCCAGCAGCGCGCCGGTCTGCAGGCCGATCGTGGTCACCACCGGCAGCATCGCGTTGTGCAGGATGTGGCGGCGCCGGATCACCATGCCCGCCAAGCCCTTCGCCCGCGCGGTGCGCACGTAGTCCTCGTCCATCACGTCCAGCACGGCGGCCCGGGTTATCCGGAAGATCACCGCGAACGGGATCGTGGACAGCGCGATGGCCGGCAGGATCAGGTGCACGAACGAGTTCCACGCGGCGTCGAACTCGCGGGTCAGCAACCCGTCGAGGATGTAGAAGCCGGTCACCCGCGTCCCGTTCAGCCCGACGTCCTGGCGGCCGGAGGCGGGCAGCGCGCCGAGCTGGATGGCGAACACGAACTTCAGCAGGAACGCCAGGAAGAACACCGGCACGGCAACACCGATCAGCGACCAGGTGATGCTCACGTTGTCCAGCCAGCTGCCGCGCTTGCGGGCCGCCAGGTAGCCCAGCGGGATGCCGACCGCGACGGCCAGCAGCAGCGCCAGGATCGACAGCTCCAGCGTGGCCGGGAAGCGGGTCAGGAACACCTCCAGCGCCGGCGAACCGCGCTGCACGCCGGTCGACGTGCCGAAGTCGCCGGTGATGGCGCGGCCCAGGAAGCGCCAGTACTGCACGAAGATGGGCTGGTCCATGCCGAGATCGGCTTCCAGCTTGGCCCGCGCCTCGGGCGTGGCGCGGTCCCCCAGCAACGCCGACACCGGCCCGCCGGGCAGCATCCGCAGCCAGGCGAACAGAAGCATCGACAGCACGACGACGACCAGCGCCAGCTGCGCGAGTCGCCGGATGGTGAAGCGGAGCACGAAACCCCCGTTTGGTCAGTCCGGCAGCGAGCGCGCGATTTCGCGCGAAACCGACGGTCCCCGTGCGGGGGCCGCGCCGGTTCCGCGCGAAATGGTCAACTCACTTCTCCGAGACGCTCACCGACGCGAACTCCTCGGCGGTCAGCGGCGAGGTCTGCAGGCCGTGCACCCGCGGGCTGGTCACGATCGCCGGCGGCGAGTGCGACAGCGGCACGGCGGGCAGGTACTCGGACATCAGCTTCCGGTTGATGTCCTGGTACATCTGGTTGCGCTTGGCCTCGTCCGGCTCGCTGTCGGCGGCCTTCAGCTGCGTCGCCAGCTCCTCGCCCCACGGCGCACCGGCCGTGTAGAAGCGGTTGGTCGGCGTGCCGAAGAAGGTGCCGATGAAGTTGTCCGGCGTGTTGTAGTCGCCGGTCCAGCCGAGCAGGAAGATGTCGGCCTTGGCGTTGTCGACGTCGTCGATGTAGCCGCCGTTCCACGGCTTGCTCACCGGGTTGACGGTGAAGCCCGCCTCGCGCAGGTCCTCGGCGAGGGCGTTGTAGATGCCCTGCGGGTCCGGCATGTAGGGCCGGGTGACCTCGGTGGGCCAGTAGAAGTTGATCGCGAGGTTCGAGGCGCCGGCCTCGGCGAGCAGCTGCTTGGCCCTCGCCGGGTCGTGCGGGTACTGCTGGACGTCGTCGGCGTAGCCGTCCACGGTCTTCGGGTAGAACTGGGTGGCCACCGTGGCGCCTTCCGGCATGTTGGCCTTGACCAGCGTCTCCCGGTCCACCGCGTACGCCAGCGCCTGCCGCACCTTCAGGTTCTGCAGCGCCGGGTTGTTCTTCTGGGTGATGCCCAGGTACATGATGTTGAACGGGTCGCGGACCTGGACGTTGTTGCCGGCGTCGCGCAGGGCCTTGAGGTCGGCGGCGTTGGGGTAGTCGTAGCCGTCGATGGCCCCCGACTCCAGCTCCTGCTTGCGCACCGTCTCGTCCGGGATGATGCGGAAGATCAGCTCGTTGAGCTTGGCCTTCTCGCCCCAGTACTCCTCGTTGCGGACCAGCTTGATGGTGCCGTTGCTCTCGTCGTAGGACGCGAACTTGAACGGCCCGGTGCCGGTCGGGTGCGCCTTGGCGTACTCGGGGTACACGAAGCTGTCGCCCTGCGCCTGCACGTTGTTGGCCTGGTACTGGTCCATCGCGGTCGGCGACTGCATGCTGAACGACGGCAGCCCGAGGATGTCCGGGAACTTCGAGCTGGCGCGGGTCAGGTGGACCACGGCCGTGGTCGCGTCCGGGGCGTCGCACGACTGGTACAGCGACGGGGCCTTGCCGTCGGCGAACCCGCCGAAGTTCTCGATCCAGTAGTAGGACAGCGCGTTGTTCTGACCGGCGCCGGTCTGGTTGAACATGCGCTGGAAGTTCTTGCACACCGCGTCGCCGTTGAAGTCGGTGCCGTCGTGGAACTTCACGCCCTGCCGGAGCTTGAAGGTCCAGGTCTTGCCGTCCGGGGTGTGCTCCCAGCTGTCGGCGAGCTCCGGTTCGACGTCCGACGACCCCGGCTTGAACCCGACGAGGCCCTCGGTGATCTGGCGGGTGACCCGGAAGGTCTCGCCGTCGGAGGCGTAGAAGGGGTCGAACAGGTCGGGTGCGCCTGCCGCGCCGAAGGTGAGCGTGCCGCCTTCACCGCCGCCACCTGCCTCGCGCTGCGATTGCGCGCAGGCCGCCAGCGAGGTCGCCGCGACGATGGCGATGCCGGCGGTGGCGACACGGCGTCCCGTGCCGGATCCGCGGCGCGGCGATGGAGCTCTACTCATGGAAGCACCTCGGTGTGTCTCAGGTCTCAGAGTTCCGTGAGACTAACTCGCATTAGGAGTCCATTGGGGTACCTGAGGTTACGATCCCACTACTTAGGGACGCCTAAGGAAAACCCGATATTTCGGGCATTCACCCAGGTGGGCGAGGGTGCTGGGCCTCTCGGACGCTCCGGAAGAACAGTCGAACAACCCGTGAATACCGGTAAAAACTGCGGAAAATTCTGGCTCTGGCAACAGATTCTGGCGATGCCCTGACACGTCCGGCGGTACCGCTCGCGGCCGGTCTTCACCGCACCGAGTCAGACGCAAAAAGCTCGTGAGTGCTTTGGACCGCTATGGCGGTCCAAAGCACTCACGAGCTCGAAAAAGCGTCGTCCCGTGGCGGCTACATCGCGCGGCGGCCGGAGAGGGCCCGCCCGAGCGTCAGCTCGTCGGCGAACTCCAGGTCACCGCCCATCGGCAGGCCGGACGCCAGCCGCGTGACCGAGAGGCCGGGGAAGTCGCGCAGCATCCGCACCAGGTAGGTCGCGGTCGCCTCGCCCTCGGTGTTCGGGTCCGTCGCGATGATCACCTCGGCGATGTCGTCCTGCCCGATGCGGGCCAGCAGCTCGCGCACCCGCAGCTGGTCCGGTCCCACGCCGGAAAGCGGATCCAGCGCGCCGCCGAGCACGTGGTAGCGCCCCTTGAACTCGCGCGTGCGCTCGATCGCCAACACGTCCTTGGGTTCCTCGACGACGCACACCAACGTCTTGTCCCGCCGGGCATCCCGGCAGATGCGGCAGGTCGTCTCCTCCGAGACGTTGCCGCAAACGTCGCAGAACACCACGCCTTCCTTGACCTTCTGCAGGACCTCCTGCAGCCGGGTCACGTCCGCGGGCTCGGCCGCGAGCAGGTGGAAGGCGATACGCTGCGCGCTCTTCGGACCGATGCCCGGCAGCCTGCCGAGCTCATCGATCAAATCCTGAACGGGACCTTCGTACACTTATCGCTCGTTTCCAGGGGTTCGGCGCAGTTTCAATCGAGGTTTTTCCAGTCTCGTTTTGCGTGGCGGTGCCGGTGGCGGAACCTCAGCGCCCGCCTGGCTGTGGGTGCCCTGACTTATGTATGACCAATACACGGCGTCAGGGCCGTCCTCGCCGAGGGAACCCCGGAGGGGTGGGCACCGTGAACCCGCCGCGGTGCCGGTTGCGAAGGTGGGCTATGCGCCTGCGGCGCATGCGACTGCTTTCGGGGTACGTCCGTTAGCCGTCGCGGCTGCGGTCACCAGCCAAGATGAAAAACGCTCATTGAAACCGCACTCCCGATCACATGTCCGGCAGGCTGAGACCGCCGAGGCCACCGCCGCCCAGCGCACCGGTGAGCGGGCCCATCTTCTCGGCCTGCAGCTCCTGCGCGGCCCGGTTGGCGTCGCGCACCGCCGCGACCACCAGGTCGGCCAGCGTCTCGGTGTCCTCCGGGTCGGCCGCCTTCGGGTCGATCGACAGCCCCTTCAGCTCGCCCGCACCGCTGACGGTCGCCGTGACCAGGCCGCCACCGGCGCTCCCGGTGACCTCCGCGGCGGCGAGCTCCTGCTGCGCAGTCATCAGCTGCTGCTGCATCTTCTGCGCCTGTTCCATGATCTCCTGCATGTTCGGCTGCCCACCTGGCTGCACCGTGATCCTCCTCCGGCTGGCGCGTGCACGTGCCCCGATTCGGGCTACGCCACCAGCCTAGAGAATGCGCGGCCCGCTCTGCCTGGCGGTCCGCGCCCCTGGGCGGCGGGGGCGAAGCGTGACAGGGTGATCGCATGGCGGTGGACATCGTGCGGTTGCTCGAACTGACCAGCTGGCGGGCCTTCGACGTGGCCGACACCGGCCGGGTCCTGGCTGGCTCCGACGAATCCGGATCCACCCAGCTCGTCGAGCTCGCCGACGGCGAGCCCACCCCGCTGACCGCCCTGCCGGGCGCGGTCACCGGCCGCTACCTGCCCGGCGAACGCGCCGTGGTCGTGCAGCACGACACCGACGGCAACGAGCGCGGCCAGCTTTCCCTGCTGCGCCTGGACGAACCGCGCCTCCGCCCGGCGCGGCTGCACGACCTGCAGCCGCTGGTCCGCGACCCGGCGCACGTGCACCGGCTGCTCGACGTCCTGCCCGGCCGGATCGTCTACGCGACCAACCGCCGCAACGGCGTGGACTTCGACGTGGTGATCCGCCACGTCGAGACCGGTGCGGAGGCGATCGCCTACGACCAGGGCGGCATGGTCCTGGAGGCGACGGCCTCCTCGGACGGCCGCCACCTGGCGCTGACCGTGCCCGCCGACCGCGCGATGTCCGACCGGCTGCTCCTGGTCGACACCGCAACCCGCGAAGTGCAGGCGCTGACCGGGCGCGACGAGCCCGCGCGGCACGGCCAGCTCGGCTGGCTGCCCGACGGGCTGGTCGTCACCACCGACGCCGACCGGGACCGCGCCGGGATCGCGCGCATCGACCCGCGCACCGGCGCTCGGCACTGGCTGGTGACCTCCGACGAGCACGACCTCACCGGCTGGCTCTCGCCGGACGGTTCGACGCTGCTGGTGCAGGCGAACGACGACGGCGCCAGCAGGCTGGCGCTGCACGACGCCGCCACCGGCGACCTGCTGCGGACGATCCGATTACCCGCCGACGGCTGGTGTTCGTACCCGCTGCCGGCCCCGACCTGGTCGCCGGACTCGCGGTTCGTCGCGCTGTCGTTCAGCGCCCCTGCGATCCCCGGCGACGCGCTGCTGGTGCACGCCGCGACCGGCGAATGCGAGTCGCTGACCGGTTCCGCGGCGCAGCTCGACGGCCTGGTCGAACCGAGTTCGCACCGGGTGCCGGCCCGCGACGGCGAACAGGTGCCGTGCTTCGTCTTCGCCCCGCACGAGGCCGATCCGCAGCTGGCCGGATCGGCGGTGCTGATCGTCCACGGCGGCCCGGAGAGCCAGGCGGTGCGGGCGTTCAGCCCGATCGCCCAGGCCCTCGTCGCGCAGGGGCACACCGTGCTGGTGCCGAACGTCCGCGGCTCCACCGGCTACGGGAAGCGCTGGTACTCGGCCGACGACGGCCGCAACCGGCTGGAATCCGTGGCCGACCTCGGCGACCTGCACGACTGGCTGCCGTCGATCGGGCTGGACGCCGGGCGCGCGGCGCTGTGGGGCGGCTCGTACGGCGGCTACATGGTGCTCGCCGGGTTGGCGTTCCAGCCGGAGCGATGGGCGGCCGGGGTCGACATCGTCGGTATCTCATCGCTGGTCACGTTCCTGGAGAACACCGCCGCATACCGGCGAGCGCACCGCGAGCGCGAGTACGGCTCGCTCGCGGCGGACGCGGAATTCCTGCACTCGGCGTCGCCGCTGACCAGGGTCGCGTCCATCGCGGCGCCGCTGTTCGTGCTGCACGGCGCGAACGACCCGAGAGTGCCGCTGTCGGAGGCCCAGCAGATCGCGACTGCGGTCCGGGCGAACGGCCTGGAGTGCGAGCTGCGGGTGTACGACGACGAAGGCCACGGCCTGGCCAAGCGCACCAACCGCCTCGACGCCTACCCGAGAGCCCTCGAATTCCTGGCCCGCCACCTGGCGAAACAAGCCTGACCGCCCCCGCGCCGACGGTTGGTGGTGGCGCCCCGCGTTGGTAGTGGGCGTCGGCATTCCCGATTCTGCCCAAGGGGTCGTTCCAGAACGGCGCGCGGGCGCGTCTGGGACATGGCCGTCCGGTGTGCAGGGCACCGTTTTCGCGCGAAAGCGGCACCCCGACTTCAGGCGAAATCGAGGGCTCCGAAAGCCGGGAGCCGCTCGACGGGGTGGTTCAGTCGTCGATCCGGCGGGCGCCGAGTTCCCGTTCGAAGAGCTCGACCGCCGCCGTTTCCGGGTCCCGGCCCACCTGGGCGTTGGCGTCCATCGGGGAGGACTCGGCGAGCATCTTCTCCGGGTCTTCCTCGTCATCGGAGACCGGCTCCGGCGGCCTGGGCGGCTCCGGAGGCGGCGGGACGTCGTCCGGCGGCGGGGGCTCGTCGTCCGGCGGCTCGGGCGGCGGCGGGATGTCGTCCGGTTCCGGCGGGCGCGGCACCGAGCCCTGGCGCGCGGGCGAACTCGCCTGCGGGCGAGCGGGGTTCCGGCCGTTGGCCGCCTGGCCGGCCTGAGGATTCGCCGACTGGCCGTTCGTCGGGGCGGGCTCGCTCTGCTGGGTCGACCGGCGCTGCACCGGTTGCTTGGGCGCGGCGGGGCGAGCCGCAGGCGGCGGCGCGGCACCGGCCTCGACGCACTGGATCTCCCACTCGCCGCCGACGACCTCGCGCAGCGCGTCCCGGACGAAGTCCAGCCGTCGCTGCTGGGCGAGCTGCTTGACCAGCCCGGAGGTCGGCATCGACAGCACCAGCGTGTTGTCGCCGCTGAGGTCCTGAACCGCGGCGTTGAGCAGCAGCGCCTGCGTCGGGCGATTCCGCGTCGCGACCGCCTGCAGCACCTTGGCCCACACCTGCCGCACCTTCGCCGCGTCGAACCCGGCCTGTGCCGGCGCGGCAGCCTCCGCCGCTGGCGCAGCAGCCGGACGCGGCTCCGCCGCTGGTGGCGGGGCGACCGGACGCGGCTCCGCCGCTGACGCGGCCGCCGGACGCGGCTCCGCCGCTGACGCGGCCGCCGGACGCGGCTCCGCCGCTGGTGGCGGGGCCTGCTCGGCCGCTGGAGGCGGCGTCGCAGGCGCGGGGGCAGCCGCCTTCGGCGGTGTCACCGGCCGCTCCGCCGACACGGGCTGCTCCGCCGCTGCGGGCGCCGGACGCGCTGGCGCCTCCGGCTGCTGCGCTACGGCTGCCTCCTGCGCTGCGCGCTCGTGCGGCCGCTGGAAGACGCGCTTCGGCCGCGCGTCGCCGTCCGCCACCGGCGCGGTGGCGGCAGGAGCAGCAGCCTGGGCGGCAGGGGCTCCCTCGCCCGGCGCGATGGTCATGCGGCTCTCGACGCGCTCAAGCCGTTGCAGCAGCGCGACTTCCGAGTCCGATGCGGTCGGCAGAAGCATCCGCGCGCAGAGCAGTTCCAGCAGCAGCCGGGGCGCGGTGGCTCCGCGCATCTCGGAAAGTCCAGTGTGGACGATCTCGGCGAACCGGGAGAGCGTTGCCGCGCCGAGCTGTTCGGCCTGGGTCTGCATCCGGGCGAGCTCGTCGCCCGCGGCGTCCACGAGTCCGCGCTGGGCAGCGTCCGGCACCGAGTTGAGCAGCACCAGGTCGCGCAGCCGGTCGAGCAGGTCAGAGCCGAACCGGCGCGGGTCGTGCCCGGCCTCGACCAGCCGGTCGACCGTGCCGTACACGGCGGCGCCGTCGCCCGCCGCGAGCGCGTCGACCATGTCGTCGATCAGCGCGACGTCGGTGACCCCGAGCAGCGCCACCGCGCGCTCGTAGGTGACGCCTTCGGGCCCCGCCCCGGCGAGCAGCTGGTCGAGCACGCTGAGCGTGTCGCGGGCGGACCCGCCACCGGCCCGGATCACCAGCGGGAAGACCGCGGGCTCGACCTGCACGCCCTCGTCGCGGCAGATCCGCTCGACCAGGTCGCGCATCACGCCCGGCGGCATCAGCCGGAACGGGTAGTGGTGGGTCCGGGACCGGATGGTGGTGAGCACCTTGTCCGGCTCGGTGGTGGCGAAGACGAAGATCAGGTGTTCCGGCGGTTCCTCGACGATCTTCAGCAGGGCGTTGAAGCCCTGCGTGGTGACCATGTGGGCCTCGTCGATGATGAAGATCCGGTACCGCGACTGGGCGGGCGCGAAGAAGGCGCGGTCGCGCAGTTCGCGGGTGTCGTCGACGCCACCGTGGCTGGCCGCGTCGAGCTCGACGACGTCGACGCTGCCGCCGCCTTCGGGCGCGAGCGAGACGCACGAGTCGCATTCCCCGCACGGGTCGGGGGTCGGGCCCTGCGCGCAGTTCAGCGAGCGGGCGAGGATGCGAGCGCTGGAGGTCTTGCCGCAACCGCGCGGCCCGGAGAACAGGTAGGCGTGGTTGACACGACCGGCGGCCAGCGCGGTCCGCAGCGGGTCGGTGACGTGGTCCTGCCCGACGACCTCAGCGAAGGTCGCCGGCCTGTACTTGCGGTAAAGGGCGAGCGCCACGGACAAAACCCTACGCGGTGAGCCCGACAACCCGAACGCGGCCTGATCCGGAGGCCGACCGGGAAAAATAAGGGGACCCCGTGCACCCGCCAGAGCCCGCTTACCCTTGCTGCCTTCCGGCCCTGGGGGAGTTCACAGGATGGACGCCGCACGAGGTCCACGGACAGTGTACCCCGACGGTTCGGGCGAGGCGCAAAGCGCCCCCAACCCGGCCCTTACCAGGGCGATCGCCCCCGACCGGCCGATGACGAAGAAACGCGGAAGGTCTCTGGCCAACGTGGGCGAGCCCGTCGAACCGACCGCCGAAGCCACCGGCTACCGGCTGGAGATCTGGGCGAGCACCGGCGACGGTTCCACGCCTGTCCGCATCGACCCGGCACTGCATCCTGGACCGGTCCGCGAGCCCGCAACGCCTGCCCAAACCCGGCACCAGGTGATCGTCAGCGCCCTGCTAGGCTTCCGCACGGAGGATTGGCCGAGCGGCCTAAGGCGCACGATTGGAAATCGTGTTGGGTTAATAGCCCTCACGGGTTCGAATCCCGTATCCTCCGCTGGTCAGAGCCCTGGCCGCGGATTTCGCGGCCGGGGCTCTTTCGCGTTCCGCAGGTCGTACGTCCCTTTCCCTTCTCATGGGTTCGCCGCACCGTTGCGGTTGTGGGTATGACCGTCACGCAGTTGCAGGAGCTGGTTCGCGGGGCCGTGATCGACCGGGACGATCCCGGGTTCGACGAGGCCCGCCGCGTGCACAACGCCATGATCGACCGCCACCCGCAGGTCGTTGTGCGGTGCCGCAACGCCGGGGACGTCGCCGCCGCCGTCGACTACGCGCGGGAGAACGGGCTCGACCTCGCCGTGCGCGGTGGCGGGCACAGCGTGCCCGGGTTCGGGACCTGCGACGACGGGGTCGTGATCGACCTGGCGCCGATGCGGGGTGTGCGCGTCGTTCCGGGTGCGCGGACCGTGCGGGCCGAAGGCGGCGCGACCTGGGGCGACGTCGATGCCGCGACTCATGCATTCGGGCTCGCCACCACCGGCGGCATCATCTCCAGCACCGGCATCGGTGGGCTCACGCTGGGCGGCGGCATCGGGCACCTCGCCCGGGGGCAGGGTTTGACCTGCGACAACCTGATCTCAGCCGACGTCGTCACCGCCGGCGGCGAGCTGATCGTGGCCGACGAGCGGCAGCACGCCGACCTGTTCTGGGCGCTGCGCGGTGGAGGCGGCAACTTCGGCGTCGTGACGTCGTTCGAGTACCGGCTCGCCCCGGTGCGCGATATATACGGCGGACTGATCTTCTTCGAGCTGGACCAGAGCCCGAACGTGTTGCGGGCCTACCGCGAGATCATCGCCGACGCCCCGGAGCAGCTCGGCGCGTTCCCCGCCTTCCAGATCGCCCCGCCGCTGCCCTTCATCCCGGAAGACCGGCACGGCGACGCGCTGATCGCGATCGTCGCGTGCTGGGCCGGGCACGTCGATGCCGGGCCGGCCGTCGTCCAGCCGCTGCGCGACATCGCCCCGATCGTCGCCGAGCACCTCGGGCCGATGCCCTATCCCCTGCTCAACGGGGCTTTCGACGTGCTCGTCCCGCCCGGGCTGCAGCACTACTGGAAGGCCAACTTCGTCGTAGAGCTGACCGACGAGATGATCGCCGCGCACGTCGAGCACGGCCCACGAGTGCCGGTGGTGAACTCGACCGTGCACATCTACCCGATCAACGGCGCCTGCCACCGGGTCGCGCCGGATGCCACCGCATTCGCCTACCGGGATGCGAACTTCGCGACGGTGATCGCCGGGATGTGGCCCGATCCGGCCGACAACCCGGCCAACATCGCCTGGGTGCGCGACTACTACGCCGCGACTTCACCGCACTCCGAGGCGGGCGGGTACGTCAACTTCATGGCCGGCGACGACCAGGGCCGGATCAGGGCGAACTACCGGGGGAACTACGACCGGCTGGTCCAGGTGAAGAAGGCCTACGACCCGGACAACCTCTTCCACCTGAACCAGAACATCCGGCCTTGAAAAGCGTATTTCCAAGGCTCGTTCTGCGTGGCGGTGCGGGTGGCGGCCCCCCTGCGGGAATTGCGGTCGTCTTCTCGTTGTGGGATCCCCGACTCATGAATGACCAATTCACCACGTCGGGGCTGTCCTCGCGAGAAAACCCCCTGAGAACCCGCGGCGGTGCAAGCGGCGAGGGTGGGCCAAGAGGCTTCGCCGCTTCAAAGAAACAAGAACGGATCGTGAGCGTTTTGTGTCGCTATGGCAGCACAAAACGCTCACGAGCACCGGAAGCTCAGAACCGCAGGCGGGCCACCTGGGGGTCGTGGTCGCTGGCCTGGTCGGCGAATTCCGCGTTGATGTGGACCACGTCGTACTCCGCCGTGATCGCCGGGCTCACCAGGATGTGGTCCAGCTGCTGGGAGTTGCCCTCGTAGACGTAGCTGTAGCGCTCGGCCGGCGGCAGCGAGTCGGCCAGCGGTACCAGCGCCCCGGTCAGCGGCGCCAGGGCCGGGGAGAAGCCGTAGTCGTTGAGGTCGCCGAGCACCACGATCCCGGCCTCGTCGTCGATGGCCCGCACCTCGTCGACGAAGCCGCGCACCGCCTGCGCCTGCTTCACCCGCTGCTCCTCCGAGACCCGCGCCGGCGGCTGGAACCGGCCGTGCAGCGGCTGGTCGCCGCCCTTGGAGGCGAAGTGGTTGGCCACCACGAACACCTGCTCACCGCGGAACAGGAACTCGCCCACCAGCGGCTTCCGGCTGTCCCGCCACGCCTCGTCGGCCGGGGCGATGCGCCCCGGCGAGGCGCTCAGCGCGAGCCGCGAGCCGTTCTCCACGGGGTGCACCGGCGTCGTCGCATCGCCGCCCGGCCGATCCACAAAGGACACCCGAGCCGGGTTGTACAGGAAGGCGACCCGGATGTTGCCGCCGGGCTGGCCGCCGTCGGCGTTGTTCTGCGGGTCGATCTGCCGCCACAGGTAGCGCGGTCCGCCCGCCGCCTCGATGGCGTCGGTGAACTCCCGCAGCGTCTCCTCCGCGGCCACCACGCCGTCGTCGGTCGGCCCGGAGTTGTCCTGGACTTCTTCCAGCGCAACGATGTCCGGCGCCGCGAGCCGGTCGACGACGCCTTCGGCGAGCCGGGCGAACTTGGCCGGATCGCCGCCCGCGGCGAGGTTCTCGACGTTGTACGTGGCGACCGCGAGCTCGCCGCGGCCCTGCGGCCGCGTCGTCTCCGGCTGCAGGCCGCCCGGCACGTGCTCGCCGAGGCGCGCGGCCTCCAGCACGTATCCGCCGAACCGGCTGTAGTCCAGCGGTCCTTCGGTGCCGCCGCGCAGCCGGTCGCCGACGTTCGCGGTGGGGAACGGCGCGTCCGCCAGGGACTCGACCTTGAGCCGGCCCGCGTTCGCATCGTCGTAGCCGGTGTAGGTGGTGCCGCCACGGCCGTTCGCGTTCTGCTCTGGCTTGCTGGTGATCCACAGCGCGCGGTACGCGTCGGTCGGGCCGACCACGCGCGCGTCGTCCACGCGCAGCACCATGCCCTCGCGCGACTCGTAGTAGTCCAGCGCGAAGCGCTGCGGCTCCAGGTCCAGCTTGTCGATGTTGGCGTCCTGCGGCGCGAACTCCGCCGGGACCGTCTCCGGCCCGACCGCCTCGGCCGGGACAGCCCCCTTGCCAGTGACCTGCCAGGTCGCTCCGGTGAGCTCGGTGACCGACTGGTTCGGCGTGGTCTCCGGCGTCTCGCCCGAGGCCACCGGGTAGTACTCCACGACCCGCCCGTCGACCGCGACCGCGTCGCCGACCGCCACCTGCGGCGTCTGGTCGCCAGTGAACACGAACAGCCCCTCGCTGGTGCGCGGGTCCGCGTCGGGCGCGTTGTCCTGGAACCAGAAACCGCGGGCCTGGCCGAAGCCGCGCACCCCGGTGACCACGCCCGGCACCCCGGTCACCTGCCGGCCGGCCAGCGGCGAAACCCGCGTGGTGCCTTGGATGTCGTGGATCCGGACCTGCTGCTGCGCTACCGCAGTCGCCGCGGGCGCGATGGACAGCAGCACCCCGGTGGCGGCAAGCAGTGACGTGACGCGCACTTCGGCTTCCCCTCGCCAAGCGACATGATCGACGAGAAGTTACCCGCCCGAAGCGACGCGCGACACACGATCACGTGAACAAAGCCGAGCGGAACCCGCGCGACCGGGCGGACGCCGCAGCGCGGGAAGGGGCGACCACGAGCTCCTCTCCGACTGACCAGCGGCGTGCAGGTGCTGCCGGAGCGGGTCGAGCTGACGGTGAACCCGGGGCACGACGATCGGCACGCGCCGGGCCTCTCCGAACGCGACCTCGGCCCGCGTCGACCGGCCCCCGCAGGTCTGCGGTGATCAGTAGACAGGCAAGTCGACGCTGGTGCCGAGGCTGCTGACGCGACGGCCGGGCGGTGCGTCCCGCTTCCTGTTCGAGCCGTTGCCCCGGGTCCTGGGCAGCCAGGCGTGCTGTTCTCCGGCGACCGGATGGAGTGCCGCCTGGTGAACGCGACGGCGTCCCGGAATTCCTCGCCCGCCGTGGCGTGCCACCCGTGCAGGTCCAGACGTCGATGCCGCAGGTGGCCGCCCCTGGACGAAGCGAAGGGCCGGTCCCGCAGATCGCAGGACCGGCCCTTCGTCGAGCGGTAGCGGTGGGATTCGAACCCACGGAGGCTGTTAACCTCACACGCTTTCGAGGCGTGCTCCTTCGGCCGCTCGGACACGCTACCGCCGACTAGGCTACCGGTCCCCGATCCGACCCGGCACAGGGGGTCACCGCCAGGCACGCATCCTGTCGGCGAGGCTGGCCCGGGCCCGCGACAGCCGGCCGCGAACGGCCTGCTCACCAGCGCCGACGCGCTGGCCGATCTCGCAGTAGGACAGGCCGTCGACCTCCGCGAGGACCCAGACATCGCGCTGCTTGGTCGGCAGGCCCGCGAGCGCGTGCCGCAGCGCCAGCACGCCCGCTCCCGCTTCCGCGGCTCGCTGCGGGTCGGCGATCACCGTGGCGGCTCCCACGGCGGCTCGGTGTTCTGGCAACGCATCGACCGGCTCGGTGCGGCGTATCCGCCGGCGGCGCAGCACGATCAAGCAATGTCGGCGCGCGATCTGGAACAGCCAGGTCCGCAGCGCGGCGGGCTCCAGGAGCTCACCGGCCCGTCGCCACGCCGTCATGAACACGTCTTGCACCACGTCCTCGGCCTCGGCCCGGTCTGCGAGCATCCGCAGCGACATCCCGAATATCCCGTCGGAGTACCGGCGCACGACCAGCTCGAAGGCACCGGTGTCCCCATTCGCGATGCGCGTGGCCAGAACTGCATCATTCGGCTCCACGTCACCCCTCTGCAACGCGATCAGTCCGCCCTAGTTGAAGGCGGACCGACCAATCGTCACAGGCCGCGATGACGATCACGGCGAAGACGGGGTCACCCGAACCGGTGGAATATGCCGAAAGCTGTAACGCTTGGCTGCTAATCGCGATGCGAGGCGAAGAACTCCTCGAGCACCGCGGCGCACTCGTCCGCCAGCACCCCGCCGACGACCTCCGGCCGGTGGTTGAGCCGGCGATCACGCACCACGTCCCACAGCGAGCCCACCGCGCCGGTCCGCGGCTCCCACACGCCGAACACCACTCTGGCCACCCTGGCCAGCACCAATGCGCCCGCGCACATCGTGCAGGGCTCGACGGTGACCGCCAGCGTGCAGCCCTCCAGCCGCCAGCCATCGCCGTGCACGGCGGCAGCGGCGCGCAACGCGAGGATCTCCGCGTGCGCCGTGGGGTCCTGCAGCGCCTCGCGCTGGTTGTGCGCCCGCGCGAGGACCCGACCGGCCTGGTCGACCACGACCGCGCCGATCGGAACGTCCCCTGTGGATGGTGCTTCGGCGGCGACCCGCAGCGCGTCGCGCACCAGCTCGGCGTCGCCGGCGCGGACACCGGATGTGCTCATTAGGGCACCATCCCTTCCGCAGCCCTAATGCGTAGGGTTGTTACCTCTCGGTCCCGGTGGGCGCATGGCCTGGTTTGCGAGCCGTTCG
>NZ_JBWKKU010000113.1:0-18090 GCF_056431445.1 Saccharopolyspora sp. NPDC045941 | reverse complement strand
CTCTGGGCCCTGCTGCGCGACAGACGAACCTTCAGCCCAGCTGGACCACAGAAAGCTACTGCTGCAGCTTGACATGATCATTCAGATTCTTTCAGGCCGTGCTGCGGGAGTGGCGGTGATCCGGCCGGCGGAAGCCCTTCACGTAGCGGCACCACCGTCACTCACCAACAAATCGACCATAACACAAATAATCGATTTTCTACCGGATCGTCTACGCTGGCGAGATGCTCCGGACGGCCCACACCTCGACCTCGTCGGGAAAGCAGATGCTCTCCGAGCAGGTCTACGCACACCTGCGGGACGCGATCATGCGCGGGGACTACGCCCCCGGTGAGGCCCTCAAACCGCAGGACCTCGCCAAGGAACAGGGCGTGAGCCTGGCCGTCGTGCGCGAGGCGCTCGTGCGGGTGGTCGGCGAGGGACTCGCCGACCGGCTGCCCAACCGCGGCTTCGCCGTCCCCGCCTTCTCCGATCGCCGCTGGCAGGAGATCGCGGAGGCCCGCCGGACCATCGAACCGCTCGTGCTGCGCATGTCCATCGAGCGCGGTGACCTCGACTGGGAGGCCCGCGTGCGCGCCGCCCACCACCGCCTGGCCCGCACCCCGGCGTTCGTGCCGGACGAGGGCCAGTACGTCAGCGGCGCATGGTCCGAAGCGCACCGGGTCTTCCACCGCACCTTGCTCGAGGGGTGCGGTAACCCCGTCCTCCTGGAGACCTTCGACCGGATGTGGTCCGCGAGCGAGCTAGCTCGCCGCTGGTCGGCGCACCAGACCCCCGGCCGGGACCACGTCGGCGAGCACCGCCGGCTGGAGGAGGCGGCGCTGGCGCGCGACGCGGACGCCGCGGCCGAGGCGCTGGCCCAGCACCTCACCCTGACCGCGGCCGGCCTGACCGGCCGCACCCACCACGGACCCGCTGAAGAAGCCTGATACTCCTCATCGACCTGGCCCGGCAGGTTCCGCGTCGCGGCCCGATGCTCTTCCGCCCCGGCCCGGCTCGGCGCATCCTCGGGATGGCGTCCGCAATCTCCTGCCGAGCGAGGGAAACCGCGATGAGAGCAGCACGCTTCCACGGCCGTGGCGACATCCGCATCGACGACGTGCCGGAACCCGCGACCCGCCCCGGCACCGTCAAGGTGGCGGTCGAGTGGTGCGGGATCTGCGGCACCGACCTGCACGAATACCTCGAAGGCCCGATCTTCGCGCCGCGCGCGGGCGCCCCGCACCCCCTCACCGGCGAAACCGTGCCCCTCACGCTCGGCCACGAGTTCGCCGGAGTCGTCAGCGAGCTCGGCGACGGGGTGCGCGACCTGCGGGTCGGCGACCGCGTCGCCGTCGAGCCGTACCTGGTGTGCGGGCGGTGCGACCCCTGCCTGCAGGGCCGGTACAACGTCTGCCGCAGCCTGGGTTTCGTCGGGCTTTCCGGCGGGGGCGGCGGATTCTCGCAGTTCGTCGTGGCCGAGCGCCGCTGGATCCACCCGCTCGGCGAGCTCGGCACCGACGTCGGGGCGCTCGTCGAGCCGCTGGCGGTCGCCTACCACGCGGTGCGGCTCTCCGGCGCCCGCCCGGGGCACACCGCCGCGGTCTTCGGGACCGGCCCCATCGGCCTGGTGACCACCGCCGCGCTCCGGGCGGCGGGCGTCGAACGGGTGATCGCCGTGGAACCGGCGGAGGTGCGCAAGACCAAAGCGCACGCGGCCGGCGCCGAACACGTGCTCGATCCGTCCACAGTGGATGTCGCTGCCGCCGTGCTGGAGCTGACCGGGGGACGCGGCGCCGACGTGACGTTCGAGTGCGCCGGGATCGACGCCGTGCTGAAGTCGGCGATCCGCGCCACGCGTGCCGGTGGCACCTGCGTGAACGTCGCGATCTGGGGCCACGAGGCCGCGGTCGCGATGAACGATCTGGTGTTCGGCGAGATCAACCTCGTCGGCAGCCTCGCCTACGCCGGCGACCATCCCGCGACCATCGAGATGATCGCCGCCGGCAAGGTCGACCCGTTCCAGTTCATCACCGGCCGCATCGGGCTCGACGACATCGTGGCGAAGGGGTTCGACGAGCTAGTCGGCAGCAAGGAGGCCAACGTCAAGATCCTCGTCCGGCCGGAGTGACCCGGGCTAGTAGTCCAGGGCCGCGAACCAGTCGCCCCGGCCCCGGGGCGTGAGGTCGAGGAGGTGCCAGACCGGGCTGAGCAGGTCGATGCCGCGCTGGTCGATGTCGTCGGCCATGCGCGGGTGCGCCGAGTAGAAGTGGCGGACCGATCCGCTGCCGTCGCGGGTGAACACCGACACCGTCGAGTCCTGGTCGCCGTCCGCGTCCTCGCTGCCGAGGTCGTACTTGAACGAACCGGTCCCGGCGCTGAGCAGGCGGAGGTTCGTCCACCCCCGGCGCCGGGCGTGCGCGCGCAGCTCCGGCAGGCCGGCGGCGGCCACGACGGCTAGGTCGGCGTTCTGCGCGACGTGGCGGGCGACGCCGTTGAAGCCGTCGATCCACATCGTGCACATGGGGCACGGCTCGGTCTGCCGCTTGCCGTACATCAGGTGGTAGATCACCAGATCGCGGCCGGGCCCGGTGAACAGTTCGCTCAGCCGCACGGTCCGCACGGGCTCGTCGCCCGCATCGAGGTCCGCCGGGCCTTCTTCGAACGCGTAGTCGTCGACGACCGGTCCCGGCGGCAGCCTGCGGCGCAGGTCGGCGACCTGCTCGCGCTGGCGCATCAGCTCGATCTCGGCCTGGCGCAGTTCCTCGCGGGCGCTGGCATATTCGGCCGGTTCCGCGGTGAGGTTGGTGTGGCGCATCGCTGGCTCCTGGACCGCCGACGGTAGTTGTCCCCGCCATTGTCCGCCGCCCGCGGGCGGTGGCCAACCGCAGCGCTGACAGCCGGTAGTCACGAACGCGATCCAATGTGGACATTCGCGGGATCGCGGCGGTTCGGGGACGGTGGCGGAACGGATGCCGAACAGCCCCTGAACACTCGGCGAAGGATACCGATGACGGCATGGATCCGGCGGACAACTTTCCGCCGGCGAGATCTCATGGGTTCGGGCGCGGACCCACGACGCCATCGCCGCAGCGGGATGAGGATGGACGAGCAGACCACGACGACCAGGACGAGCACCGCCGAGCGGGTCGGCGACCTGCTCACCTCGTGGGTCGACCGGCTTCCCGCCCGGCTGCGCCGGGTGCTGTCCCGCGAACTCGCCGGGTTCCTGATGCTGGGCGGGTTCACGTTCCTGATCGACCTCGGGATACTGGCGGCGCTGCGCGCCTGGACCGCGCTGCCGCTGCCGGCCGCCGTGACCGTGGCGTACGTGGCCGCCTTCGGGCTGAACTTCGTGCTCAACCGCACGGTCAACTTCCGGCCGCACGCCCCGGTCGGCGGCCAGGCCCTCCGCTACGCGGTGGTGATCGCCTGCGACTACCTGCTCACGATGGGCGTGACCACGGGGGTTTCGGCGCTGGGCGTCGACTTCCGGCTGTCGCGGATGGCCGCCGGGGCGTGCGTCGCGGCGTTCACCTACACCGCATCGCGGTGGTGGGTCTTCCGGGATAAGTCCGGCTGAACCGCGCCCTTGGCATACTGGGCGCGGTGTCCCGCAAACTGCTGATCCTGCCGGTCTCGGCAGGACTCCTCGTCGGCGCGGTGCTGTTCGGCGCGCTCATCTTCCTCGGCCCATCGATCACCTTGCGCGAGGCGGTGTTGCACGAGGAATCGTCCCGGGATTCCGGGGTGACCTACGAGTACTCGGGTTCCCGGTGGGCGAGCGAGCTCTACCTGGTTCGGGTCACCCGGCTGACCGGCACCTGGCACGAGCTGCGGATCGGCCCGGGCGCGGCCGACCACTACTACCCGGTGCGGCTGCGGTTCGGCTCCGGTGAGCCGCGGATCCGGTCCGTCGAATGGCGCCCCGACGAGGTCGCGGTGACCTTGGAGTCGGGCGACTCCGTCCACGTGCCGGCGGACAACTTCCGCAGCGTCCGCTAGCGCGCCTGCTTGCGCACTCGTTCGCGCCGTGGCGCGTGCGCGCTGCCTGACACGGAGTGAACGGACCGACCGTTCCGATAGGCGAGGCGAACAGGCCGTTCGCTTCATCTCTCGCAAAGCACAAGCCTGCCACGCCACATCCGGGACGGCCGCTAGCGCGCCCGGCGCCCCAGCGCGCGCATCGCGAGCGCCCCGAGGATCGGGCCCGGTGCGAGGACGAGGAAGGCGAATCGCCAGCCGACGAGCGCCGAGAGCACCGGCACGAGGTTGATCGTGACCACCGTCAGCAGGAAGCCGATCGCGGTCTGCGCGGTCAGCGCCGTGCCGATGTAGCGGGAGTCGGCGACCTCGCTGAGGGCCGTGGAGAACACACCGGAATCCGCGATCACCGCCGCGCCCCAGATCGCGAGCAGCACCAGGAGCAGCGGCCACGACGCGCCGAACACCAGCGGGGACAGCAGGCAGCACGCGCCGCTGACGACGAGGGCCGTCCCGGCCGCGGGAGCCCGCCCGAAGCGGTCGGCGGCCCAGCCGCCGAGCAGGCAACCGAGGACGCCGGCGACGCCGATGGCCGCGAACGAGACCAGGCCGACGGTCGCCTCCCCGCTCCCGGTGCTCGCGGCCACGAACGACGGCAGCCACGTCCACAGCGCGTACAGCTCCCACATGTGGCCGAAGTAGCCGAGGTTGGCCAGCCTCGGCCCACGCTCCCGGAACATCTCGAGCGCGTACCGCGGCCGGTGGCTCGCGCCGCCGCCGGACAGGTGCGGTCCCGGCCGCACGAACATCGCCGCCAGCACCGCCGCCCCGACCCCGATGGCGGCCGCGGTGATGAGCACGCCCTGCCACGGCAGGCCGTCGAGCCCCTTGATCAGGTGCGGCAACGCGGAGCCGACGGTGAGCGCGCCGATGAGCACGCCGAGCGCGAGCCCGCGCCCGGCGGCGCCGAACCACGAGGCCATCAGCTTCATGCCCACCGGGTAGACGCCGGCGAGGAAGAAGCCCGCGCACAGCCGGCAGAGCACCGCCGGGCCGAAGCTGTCGGCGAGCAGCGGGACGGCGACGGTCGCGGCCGCCGCGCCGAGCGCGGAGCAGGCGACCACCCGCTGCGGCGGGAAGCGGTCGGGCAGGTTGGCCGCGGCCGACACGACGGCCCCGGCGACGAACCCGACCTGCACCGATGCGGTCAGCCAGACGGCCTGCACGTCGCTGATGCGCCACGCCTCGCGCAGCGCGGGCACGACGGCGGAGGCGGAGAACCACATCGCCATGGCGAGCACCTGCACGGCGGCGATCAGCCCGAGCTGGACGTACCGGTTACCACTTGCCATTCAACTGCCGCTTTCCGAGAAGCTCCCGCGTCACTCCGGGCACGACCGCCACACGAGTCCGGCCCGCACCTCGTTCGCGGGCGGTCGCATACTTCCACAGGCGGATGCCCGCGGTCACGCCGCTCAGCTGTAGGCGGTGGGCTCGGGCGGCTCGCCGGTGAGGTGGTGGGCGCCGAGTTCACGGGCCTTGTAGACCACCGGATCGTGCAACGTCAGGGTACGGGCATTTCGCCAGAACCGGTCGAATCCGAAGGAACCGGCCGTGGCCCTCGCACCGAGGAACTCGAAGATCCTGGCCGTCGTCTCGTTGACGGTCCTGGTGGCGACGATCTTCGCCGCGGAGATGGTCGCGGCCGCCGCGCCGCGCTGTTCCGCGGTCAGCTCCGCGCCCCGATCCGCCGCGTCCTGCAGCGCGGCGGTGCCGTGGTCGGCGAGCAGCCCGGCCGCCCGGACGCTCGCGACCAGCTCGCCGTAGCCCGCCAGGACGTACGGGTCCTCTGCCGCGGCGGCCACACCGCTGAGCAGCCAGGGCCGGGCACGGCGGCGGGTGTGGTCGGCGGCCTCCGCAAGCGCGCCTTCGGCGATCGCAACGCAGATCTGGGCGAGGATCGCCTGGAAGGCCAGCGATGTCAGGGAGATCCGGACGTCACCGCTCGGCGGCGAGCCCAGGACGTCGTCCGTGTCGATGCGCACGTCGTCGAAGACGACGCTGCCGCTGGCCGACAGGCGTTGCCCGATGTTGTCCCAGTCGTCGGGGTG
Source organism: Saccharopolyspora sp. NPDC045941 (assembly GCF_056431445.1). Lineage (NCBI taxonomy): Bacteria > Bacillati > Actinomycetota > Actinomycetes > Pseudonocardiales > Pseudonocardiaceae > Saccharopolyspora > Saccharopolyspora sp. NPDC045941. Next base: position 12,016 of record NZ_JBWKKU010000113.1, on the reverse strand, counting down.
GCCGATGCCGGGCGCACGGGCGCCCACCAGGAAGGTGCGGATCTCGCCGTCGTCGTCCCGGGCACTCGCGATCAGCCGGTCCGCGACGGCGGCACCGGTGGCGAACGTCCGCCGGCCGTTGACCAGGAATCCTCCGTCCACAGTGGTCATCCTCAGCCCGGCGTCCGCCGGGTTGGGCGGGCTGCTCACGCCCGCCCAGAACAACCGGTGTTCGGCGGTTTCCCGCCGCATCCGCGCGGCCACCTCGGGGTCCCCGAACAGCCCGGCCCGCCACAGGTGCAGGTAGTGGTACCCGAGCAGGTGCCCGATGGAAGGATCGGCCGCCGCCACGATCCTGGTCACCGCGTGCGTGGTCAAGTGATCGTCCGGCGGAACGACGAGCAGCCCCGACCCGCGGAGCAGCTCGACCTCGTCGACCGGCCGCCGGTTCGCGCGGTCCCGGTCGGCGGCGTCGGCCCGCAGCCGATCGGCGACCGCCTTCGCACTAGCCAGATCCATGTCTCTCCTCGAGATTGTCCCGGCACCGCAACACGATGACCAGTAGCGGCGGCAGGAGCGCGCACTGCGCCGCCACCGCCAGCCAGAACAAGTGGGCGTTTCCGGCCCCGTCGAACGCGCCGTAGCCGAGGCCGCCGATGATGCCGCTGGCGAAGGCGCCGATCCCGGCCGCGAGGCGCTGTTGCCCGAACACGACCGCCGGTGGCCGCCCGGAACGGGCGAGGGATTCGAGGTCGTTCTTCAGGAACAGCACCACCTCGCCGAGGCAGATGGCCAGCGCACCGGCCAGGATCGCCACGGCACCGCCAGACGCCAGCGCGGCCGTGCCGGTCGCCATCGCGGCGAAGCCGATCAGCATCGCGCGGGCGTACGGCAGCCGCCCGATCCAGCCGGCCAGCAGCGGCTGCATCACCACCAATCCCAGCGAGTGGAGCATCAGCGCGATTCCGTAGAACACTGTGGACACTCGTGGAACGGCGTAGACCGCCAGGTAGTTGTAGAAGAACATGTGCAGGTACAAGGTCAACGCGGTGATCGCGAAGGGCAGCAGGGGAATTCCGGCCAGCACCCGGTCCGGCTTCCCCACCGGGCGGTCGGCGCCCCGCTCCGCGGGCAGCAGCGCGTGCCCGATCGTCACGACGGCGAACAGCACCGCGACCGTTGCGAACAACGCCGCCGAGTCGTCGAGCACGAACGGCGCTGCGGCGACCGGACCGAGCGCGATTCCGCCGTTGATCGCCGAGTTCCCGGCCGACACCAGCAGCGGACGGCGGTCCTCCTCGACGCCCAGCAGCAGGTACGCCTTGTTCGCCGGGAGGTAGAGCGCCGCGCCGCAGGAGGTCAGCACCAGCGCGGCGACGGCCGCGGCCGGCCAGCGCAGCCCCACGACGAACCCGGCGAACCCGGCGGTGCGGATCACCAGCGCCAGCACCATGGTCCGCTGCAGGCCGATGCGCTCGGCGACGGCCGCGCCCACGATCGCCCCGGCGAACTGCACGAGCGAGGCGACCGCGAGGACGACGCCGACGATCCCCAGGTTCAGCCCGAGACGCTGGTGCAGCACCACCGACATGTACGGCAGCACCGCGAACCCGCCCAGCGCGATGAAGAACGAGCTGACCAGCAGGAACCATTGCCGGTGGGTGAACGAGGCCACCTCAGCGCCCGGTGACGACCGGGTGCACGCCGCCGGCGGCGCTGAGCGCGCGGTGCAGCGCGAGTTCGGCCGTGGCCGCCTCGGCCAGCACGATCCCGGTGCAGGCGCGCTGGTCGGCGAGGCTCTCGATGTGGTTCCCGATCGTCATCGTCGGATACCACTCCGGGTTGCCGGGGAACCCGGCCAGCCGCTCGATCCCGGCCATGCCGGTGAACGTGCCGGTCCGGTCGGGGTAGACCAGCACGAATGCCACCGCAGGGCCGGGTCCTGCGGTGGCGTCGAGGAGTTCCGGTTCCTTGCCCAGCGCCATGTCGACCATGGCTTCGTAGACGTTGGTGCCCAGCGACCGGCACAACGCCTCCCCCACCATCGCGCCGCCGATCCGGCCGTTGATCTCGACCAGTTCCGGCCCCTCGGCGGTGAGCACGAACTCGACGTGCGCGAACCCGCCGCGGTGCCCGGCGACCGCGAGCACCCGCGACACCCACTGCTCCAGTTCGGCGCGATCCGCGTCCGGGAACGCGACGGGGAACGCGGCCGCTTCCTCCCGCACGTGCTGCTGCCGCGACAGCTGCCTGCCGTGGACGCCCAGCAACCGGGTCCGGCCCGCCCAGGTGAGCGTTTCCGCGCTGTACAACGGCCCGGCGAAGAACGGCTCGGCGAGCAGCCGACCGAACAGCTTCCGGCCCGCCGCTTCGTCGACGGCGCTGCGCAGCTGGTCCTCGTCGTGCACGAGCCACACGTTGCGCGAGGAGGTGCCCGCCGAATCCTTCAGGACCGCGGGCAGGCCGACCTCCCGCCGGACGAGTCCGGCCGCCGACGAGCCGTCGGGCACCGCGATGGCCGTGCCGCGGCTGAGGCCGTGCCGGTGCATCAGCACCCGGACCGCGCGCTTGTCGCGAATGGTGCGCGCCGCCTCGGGATCCGGGCCCGCCAGGCCGAACCGGGCCGCGAGCTCGGCGCCCGGCAGCAGCCAGGTGTCCGTGGAGTTGATCAGGCCGTCGAGCGCGGGAAGCCGTTCGAGCGCGGCCGCGCAGGCAGCCATGTCGCGGGTGTCGACGTCGACGACGTCCAGCGCGCCCGGGTCGAGCCGCGACAGCTCGTGCCGGTAGATGTCGCGGTTGCCGGTGAGCAGGCACAGCCGCTGCCCGGCGCGGTCGGCGGCGTCAACCAGGCGCCCCAGGCCGAAGGTCAGGGCTTCCAGCGCTGCGATCGTCATTCCACCGGCTCCTGTTCGCTCCACCGCCGGCGCGCCCACTCCATCGCCGACCAGGGCGGCGCGAGGTCGTCCAGCGAGGTGATCTCCTTCGGTCGCAACCCGGCGGGGTCCAGCGCCTCGCGATGCCGGGCGAAAACCCGCTCCACGTAGCGGTGTCCGGCGTCCGCACCGATGACCAGGTGCGTGCCCTCCGGGTGCCGCGCCGACTCCCAGCCGGCGACCAGGTGCGCCGCGCCGGTCGACAGGCCCGCGAACACGGCGTGCTCGCGCAGCAGGCCGACCGTGCCGGCCATCGCGTGCCGGAAGTCGACCCAGTGCACCGAGTCGTAGAGGTGGTGGCGCACGTTGCCGAACCAGATCGAGCTGCCGATCCCGGCGATGATCGCGTCGGGGTCGCTGTGGCCGTCGCTGCCGAACGTGACGCTGCCGAAGGGCTGCACGCCCAGCAGCCGCACGTCCCGGCCCCGCCCGCGCAGCGACTCGACGAGTCCGCCGGACGAGGCTCCGGTGCCGACCGCGGCGACCACCGTCAGCGGCCCGTCCGGCAGCCCGTCGGTGACGAGGTCGGCGAACTCCCGGTAGCCCAGGTAGTGCACGCCGTCGTGGTACTGGCGCATCCAGTGCATCCCGGGGCGCTCCGCGAGGAGTTGCCGCACGCGCTCCACGCGCCGCCGCTGGTCGAGCCGGAGGTCCTGCGAGGGCGGCATCTGGTCCACGGTCGCGCCGAGGACCTCCAGCTGCGCGCGCATCGAAGAGTCCACTGTGGTCGATGCGACGATGTGGCAGCGCAGGCCGTGGCGGTGGCAGGCCATCGCCAGTGCCAGCGCGTAGATGCCGCTCGAACTGTCCACAAGGGTCTGACCAGGCCGGATCGTGCCGCGCTCCAGAAGGGTTCGCACCGCGCCGAGCGCGGCGTAGACCTTCATGGTCTCGAACCGCGCGAGGACGACGTTGCCGCCCAACCGGATCAAGGAAGGCGTCTTGAGCGCGTCGGTTATGTGCTCGTGCACCGTCGTCGCGGCGGCGGGGGCTGTCGCGGTCACGGCCTCACCGCCCGATCGAACGCAGGTAGGCGGCGAAGTCTTCGGCTCCCTTGGCGTTGCGCGGCCCGCTGACGGCGTCCCCGTAGGACAGCACGAAGTAGCGCTTCTGCTGCACCGCGGGAACCGACCGCATCGCGGGCAGCGATTCGAGGAACGCCTGCTTCTCCGCCGCGGACTGCCCCGCGTAGTCGATGATGACGATCACCTCGGGCTTCGCGGCGACGACGGACTCCCAGCCGACCGTCGTCCAGCCCTTCCCCACGTCGGCGAGCACGTTCCGCCCGCCCGCCGCGGCGATGACGTCGGTCGGCGCCGCGTACCGGCCCGCGGTGTAGGGCTGGTCCGCGCCGGAGTCGTAGACGAACACCGGCACGGGCGTGACACCGGCGGGACGGCCCTGCTCGACCTTCGCGATGCGTCCCCGCAGTTCGGCGACGAGTTCGTCGGCTCGCTGCTCGACGCCGAAGATCCGGCCCAGGTTCTGCAGGTCCGCGTAGAGCGCCTCCAGCGGCGGCACCGGCTTCTTGTCGCCGTAGTCCCAGCACGTTTCGGTGTGCACGTAGCTGCGGATGCCCAGTTGGTCGAGCAGTTGCGGAGTGATGCCGCGCTCCTCGCTGAACCCCGAACCCCAACCGGCCAGCACCCAGTCGGCCTGGGCGTCCACCACGATCTCCCGGGTGATCCGCGAGGTCCCGAGCCTGGGCACGCGGGCGTAGTCGTCCCGCCACGGCGAACCGGCGGTCGAGGGTTCGGCCTGCGCGTTCATCACGTACCCGCGCATCCGGTCCGCCAGCCCCAGGGCGAACATCTTCTCCGTGCCGCTGACGTCGTAGGACACCGGCCGCTGCGGGCGCGGATAGGGCACCGGCACGCCGCAGTTGGTGACCGTGACCGGCGCCGGGCCGTTCTGGACGGCCGGTTCCACCGACGCGCCGCAACCGGTGGCCAGCAATGCCGCGACCAATGGCACTGCCAGCGACCGCCGCTTCGCGGATCGGATCATGATCGGGTCCCTTCGTAGTCGGCGCTGAGGTCGTAGAGCAGTTGCGGCGCGCCGGTGCGCGGATGGGTCACGACGGTGACCTCCACGCCGAACACCTGGCGGATCAGCTCGGCGGTGAGGACGCCGGCCGGGCTTCCGGTGGCGACCAGCGAGCCGCCGGAGAGCACCGCGAGGCGATCGCAGCAGCTCGCGGCGAGGTTGAGGTCGTGCAGCGCGACGAGCACGGTGAGTCCCGAGGAGCGCAGGAACGACAGCAATTCCACCTGGTGACGCACGTCCAGGTGGTTGGTCGGCTCGTCGAGCACCAGCACGCGCGGCTCCTGCACCAGCGCCCGCGCGATCAGCACCCGCTGCCGCTCGCCGCCGGAGAGGCCGAGCACGCCGCGGTCGGCGAGGTGCGCGATGTCCGCCCGCTCCATCGCCTGCCGGCACAGCTCGTGCTCCCGCTCGCTGAGGGCCTGGTTGCCGCGCAGGTGCGGGGTGCGGCCGAGGGCGACGACTTCCGCCACCGTGAAGTCCAGTTCGCCGCGGCTTTCCTGGGTGAGCGCGGCGATCGACCGGGCGCTCTCGCGCGGCGCCATCCCGGCCACGTCCGCGCCGTCGAGCAGCACCGCCCCTGCCGTGGGGCGCAGCGCCCGGTAGACGCAGCGCAGCGCGGTGGACTTCCCGCTGCCGTTGGGGCCGAGCAGCCCGACGATCTCTCCACTGTGGACGTCGAGGTCGAGGCCGCCGACGAGCGTCCGGCCGGCGATCTCCACCGCCACCCCGTCCAAGCGCAACTCCATCTAGCGACCTCCGAACAGGTATCCGCGGCGCCGCAGCAGGGTGATGAACACCGGCACGCCCACCAGCGCGGTGATCACGCCCAGCGGGAGTTCCTCCGGGGCGAACAGGGTGCGCGAGACGAGGTCGGCCCACACCAGGAAGCACGCCCCGGCCAGCGGCGCCACCGCCAGCACCCGGCGATGGCTGGAGCCGACGACGATCCGGACCAGGTGCGGCATCACCAGCCCGACGAACGCCACCGCGCCGCTGACCGCGACGAGCAGGCCCGTGACCGCGGATGTCAGCAGGAACAGCCAGCGTCGCAGCGCCACCGCATCAACTCCGAGGCTCGCCGCCGTCTCGTCGCCCATCGACAGCACGTCCAGCGAGCGGCTGTGGCGGCTCAGCACCACCACGCACACCAGCACCGCGGTCGCCGCCAGCGGCAGCGATCCCCAGTTCGCCGCGCCGAGACTGCCCAGCAGCCAGAACAGCACCGTCCGCGCCGCGTCGCCGTTGGGTGCGAGGAAGACCAGCACGCTCATCACGGCCTGGAACCCGTACGCCAGCGCGATCCCGATGAGCACCAGCCGCAGCGGGGTCATCCCGCCGCGACTGCTCGCGGCGGCGTAGACCAGCACCGATGCGGCCAGCGCGCCGAGGAACGCCGCCACCGACAGCGCGTAGACACCGAGGCTCGCGAACACGCCGAACACCACCACCGCCGTCGCGCCCACCGACGCTCCCGACGAGATGCCCAGCACGAACGGATCGGCCAGGGCGTTGCGCACCATCGCCTGGATGGCCACCCCGACCACGCTCAGCCCGGCGCCGACCACCACCGCCAGCAGCACCCGCGGCGTGCGGACCTGCCAGACGATGCTGTAGCCGGTCACCTCGTCGGAGCGGATCGTGCCGCCCGTCAGCGCCGCGTGGAGGTAACGCACGACCTCGTCCGGTGCCACCACCGTCGGCCCCAGCGCGATGCCCGCCAGCACCGACACGACCAGCACCGCCGACAGCACGAGCACGACCGCGAACAACCGCGCCCGGCCGCTTCGCGCGGGCTGGCGGGATGCTTCGACCGTCGACACGTCCCGGCCCTGCTGCATTCGGCATCCTCCTGGCGAATCCGTCCTCCTGTTGGTCGGGCGGTCACCGCTCGAAGTTCCCGGGGAGATCAATCGCGCCGGATCCCGCGGACCACCAACCGCTTCGCGTGGTTGTCGTAGGGTTCCGCGCCGAAGCCGCCGAAGCACTCGACGTCCGCGAAGCCCGCCGCCTCGAACAGCGCGATCAGCTCCGCCGCGCTGTAGACGAAGCAGGTGATCGACGCGTGCCTCGCCGTTTCGCCGCGCACGAGCGTCCAGTCGGTCCGGAACCGGGTCCAGCCGTCGAAGACGGTGTCGCGCATGACGACCATGCCGTCGTCGAGCTCCACCACCTTCGGCGGCCCGACCCATCCGGCGTAGATCTCCTTGCCGAGCACGTCGACCAGCAGCTGCCCGCCCGGCGCCAGCGACGCGTGCGCGTTGCGCAGCACCTGGAGGTTCTGCTCCGGATCGTCGAAGTAGCCGAACGACGTGAACAGGTTCAGCACCACGTCGAACTCGCCCGGGCGCACGTAATCCAGCACGTCCGAGCGCTCCAGCCGGGCCCGCACGCCCGCGTCCGCGCACGCCTTCTCCGCCTGCGCCAGCAACAGCGGGCTCAGGTCGACGCCCGTCACCGGATATCCGCAGCGCGCGATCGGCACCGTGAACAGCCCGATCCCGCAGCACTGGTCGAGAACCCGCGCCCCGGTGCGAAAGTCGAACAGCGGCGAGTCCGCCACCACCTCGGCCGCCAACGCTGCCCGCTCGGGCGAGAACATCACCGGCGAGAACACCGACCACAACTCGTCGTCCGCGTACCAGGCCATCCCGGCGGTCCTCCTCGAATCGATGCGCCCCGTCGACACACCTGTCGGACCGGAGGCGCCCGCAGTTCCCGCCGCCGGACGTGAAATTTCCCGCCGACTGGGAACATCCTGCAAGGGGCCTGTGCTCCCGGGCACACCGCGCAGGCGCCTGTACTCACAGCGTCACCGGCCTACTAGCCTCCCGGGCTATGAGTCGCTCGGAGGCCGAGGACGCCCGCCTGACGAAGCTGGCGCTGGCGGCGCGATCAGGTGATCGCGGCGCGTTGGAGAGATTCATCCGGGGCACCCAGCGCGACGTGTGGCGCTTCATCGCCCACCTCGGCGGCGTTCACCTCGCCGACGACCTCACGCAGGAGACCTACCTGCGGACGCTCAAGAGCATCCGCCGGTTCTCCGGGCGTTCCTCGGCGCGCACCTGGCTGCTGTCCATCGCCCGGCGCGTGGTCGTCGACCAGGTGCGCTACGAACGTTCCCGGCCCCGCACCGACGCCGGGGCCGACTGGGCCGCCGCGGCCGACCGGGGCGCGGGCGAGCGAGCGGGTTTCGAGGGCGTCGTCGAGCTGAACATGCTGCTGGACGAGCTCGACGGCGAACGCCGCGAGGCGCTGCTGCTCACCCAGGTGCTGGGTCTGTCCTACCAGGAAACCGCCGAGATCTGCGGCTGCCCGATCGGCACCGTGCGCTCCCGGGTCGCTCGCGCGCGGGAGCAACTGCTCGAGAAGACCGCGCAGCAGTCGGAAGGAACCGGTTGAAGCACCGACCCGCCGGGAACTCCGGCCGCCCTCCGAGCGACAGTATGGGCGTGGACTGCTACACGTACCGCGAGGCGCTGTCGGCGAGGCTGGACGGCGAGCCGGCGCCAGTGCCCGATGACCGGCTGGAGGGTCACCTCGCGGAATGCGCCGGTTGCCGGTCCTGGCAGCAGCGCGCGGCGGAGCTGAACCGCGCTCTGCGGGTCCGCCCGGTCGAACCGACACCGGACCTCGCGCATTCCGTGCTCGACGCCGCCCGCACGATGCGCGCCCCCGTCGCGCGCCGGTGGCCGCGGGTGCTGCTCGCGGCCGTCGCGCTGTGCCAGGTGGCGCTGGGCATCGCGCAGGTGCTGGGCGTGACGCACTTCGCGGACCACGGCATGGGCGACGTCATGACCGGGCACCTGCTCAACGAGAGCACGGCGTGGAACCTGGCGCTCGGCCTGGGCATGCTGTGGACGGCCTGGCGAATCCGCGCGAGCACCGGCCTGCTGCCGGTGATGGCCGCGTTCCTGTTGGTGCTGGGCGGTTTCAGCGTCTTCGACATCATCAACAACGCGGTCCCCGCCACCCGCCTGCTCTCCCACGGCCTGCTCGTCGTGGGCCTGGTGCTGCTGCTCGTGGTGCGCCGCGACCTGTCGCGCTGGGGCCCGCGCCCGGGAGACGCGCAGAACCCGCGCACGACCACGACCGCCGAGGCGCTTGAAGACCACGAGCCCGGCCCGAGAGCGGAGAACCACAGCCACCTGGGCCCAACGGGCTACCGCCGAGCGGGCTGACCACGGGGCGGAAACGTCGCTCCACGAACGGAGCAGCCGTCAGCCGAAGGTGATGAGCTGGCGGGCGACCTCGCCCCGCTTGAGGTTCTCGTAGGCCTCGTTGATGCCGGCCAGCGTGGTCGTGCCGCTGATCATCGAGTCCAGGTCGAGCTTGCCCGAGAGGTACATGTCGACGTAGCGGGGCATGTCGACGCGGAAGCGGTTCGAGCCCATCGTCGAGCCCTGGATCTTGCGCTCGCGGAGGAACGAATAGCCGTCCAGCGAGATCTTCTCGCCGAACGGGATCATGCCGATGATCGTCGCCGTGCCCCCGGGCCGGAGCATCTGGAAGCTCTGCTCGGCGGCGCTGGCCAGCCCGACCGCTTCGAAGGAGTGCTCGACGCCGCCGGAGGTCAGCTCCAGTACCGTCTGCACGGCGTCCACATCGGACGCATCGACCACGTCGGTGGCGCCGAACTTCGCCGCCAGGCGCAGCTTTCCCGGCAGGCGGTCGACCGCGATCACCCGGCCCGCGCCGGCGATCGCCGCGCCCTGGATCGCGGCGAGCCCGATCCCGCCGCACCCGATCACCGCCACGGTCTCCCCCGGCCGCACCCCGGCGGTGTTGAACACCGCCCCGAGCCCCGTGGTCACCCCGCAGCCGATCAGCGCCGCCTTGTCCAGCGGCATGTCCGGCCGGATCTTCACCGCCGCGTGCTCGTGCACCAGCATGTGCTCGGCGAAGCTCGACGTGTTCAGGAACTGGTGCATCGGCTCGCCGCCGCGGCTGAGCCGCTGCGGACCGTCGGCCGGGCGCACCACGTCCTCCTTGGTGCACAGGTTCGGCCGGCCGGTGGTGCAGTACTCGCAGTGCCCGCAGAACACCGACAGGCAGGTGATGACGTGGTCGCCGGGCGCCAGGCCGGTGACGGCCGAGCCGACCGCCTCGATCACCCCGGCCGACTCGTGGCCGAGCACCACGGGCAGCGGATGCGGGTACTTGGCCTCCATGAAGTGCAGGTCGGAGTGGCACACCCCGGCCGCGGCGGTGCGGATCAGGATCTCGTTGGGTCCGGGCGAATCGAGGTCGACGTCGCTGATCACGAGTGGTCCGGGGGCGGTCTCCAGCACTGCGGCCTTGCACTGCATGGCGTCTCCTGCCGTGAACGCAGAGGGCTTTTCTGGAATCTCCTTCTAACCCGGAATCGCCCGGGGTGTCAACGACTAGTCCGGGGAGGTGACGGGCGAACGCGGGTCCCGGGCGGGCCAGCGGTCGTGGTCCACCTGCGCCAGGAAGCGCTCGACGTGGTGGTTGAACAGTTCGGGCTCTTCGAGGTTCGCGAGGTGGCCGGTCTTGGGCAGCACGACGAGGCCGCTGCGCGGGATGGTCCGCTTCAGCAACAGGTCGGCCTCCAGCACGCCGTCGTCCTCGTCGCCGGCGACGATCAGCGTCGGCACGTCCATCACCGCCAGCTCCGGCCGCAGGTCGTACAGCGACGGCCGGGTCATCTGCACCCCGCGGATCGTCAGCGCCGCGCCCACCTGGTCGTGCTCGGCCAGCACCTCGACGTGTTCGGCGTGCCCGCGCGGGTCCTTGTTCTGGAACTGCACGCGCGCCGGGCCGAAGCCGTACCACTTGGCCACCTCGGCCGGGCCGTCGGTTTCGAAGGCGGCCGCGAGCGATTCGAACTCCGCGCGGAACTCCTCCCGGGCGCCGGGGTGCGCGCCGTAGCCGCAGCCTGCGACGACCAGCGACCGGGCCCGGCCGGGATGCCGGAGTCCGAAGTGGAGGGTGCAGAACCCGCCCATCGAGTTGCCCACCACGTGCGCGCGGTCCGCGCCGATCGCGTCGAGCACCGCCACCAGGTCGTCGACCGCGCGGTGCTGGCCGTAGCGCTCCGGTTCGGCGGGGACGTCCGAGGGCGGGTAGCCGCGCGCCGCGTACACGACGCAGCGGTACCGGCGGGCGAAGTGCCGGACCTGCGGCTCCCACGAGCGGTGGTCGCCGCCGAACTCGTGCACGAAGACCAGCGGCACGCCGGTGCCGGTTTCCTCGTAGTACAGGCGGATTCCGTCGTCGGTGGTCGCGAATGGCATCCGTGCCTCCCGGTCGGGTGCCGCATTGTCACCCGTCGAACGCGGCTTCCACAACGCCGCACGCGCCCGTCGTACTCGGCCACTAGGCTGAGTGGCGGACCTTGCCGCCGGATGTGGGGAGCGAACCCATGGCGATCGCCCGCGCCGATCGAGTCGACCGCGAAGCCCTGCTGGAGTTCCTGCGGCCCCGACACCGGGGCGTCCTGGTCACCACCCGCTCCGACGGCCGCCCGCAGATGTCCCCGCTGACCTGCGGGGTGGACACCGAGGGCCGGATCGTGGTGTCGACCTACCCGGAGCGGGCCAAGACCCACAACGCCCGCCGCGATCCGCAGGTGTCGATCTGCGTGCTCTCCGACGAGTGGAACGGGCCGTACGTGCAGGTCGACGGCCGCGCCGAGGTGCTGGACATGCCCGACGCGCTCGACGGCCTCGTCGAGTACTTCCGGTGCATCTCCGGCGAGCACCCGGACTGGGCGGAGTACCGCGAGGCGATGGCCCGGCAGGGCAAGTCGCTGATCCGCATCCACATCGAGCGCTGGGGCCCGATCGCCACCGGCGGCTTCCCACCCCGCCTCGGCTGAGCGCCGCCGCGCTGACTCACCCCCTCGCCGCAGTTTCAATTGAAACTGCGGACCACCGGCGTGTCACACCTCGACACGCCGACGCCTGTGGACAACTCCCGCAATTTCAATGAGGTGATCTCAGTGGATTTTGCCGTGTTCGTGGTGGGTGAGGGTGAGTGCGGCGCGGACGATCGCGGTGATTTTGCGGGGGCTGGCGGTGATGCGTTTGAGTGTGCGC
>NZ_JBWKKU010000112.1:0-19441 GCF_056431445.1 Saccharopolyspora sp. NPDC045941 | reverse complement strand
TGCTCCAAAGCGTCTTACTGTGCTGGACCGGCGTTTGCCCCACATGCCAAAGAAAACTCCCCAAACGAAGACAAACTTAACGAAGTACTACTAGCAACATCGCACATACGTCTCGTCTTTGGCCTGGCGATCCGCCCGCGCCAGCGGTGTAAACACCCAGCTCGATCGAATGCTTTTTAGTCAGGTATTGGAGGTTGTGGTTTCGCTTGGGTTAGCGGTCGGGGTGTTGGTGCTTGCTACGCCAGTTGCGTTGGCGGGTCCTGAGTCGCCGTCGGTGCCGCCGGAGCAGGTGCGTCCGATGCCGGATAAGAGTATCGCGTTTTATGTTGGGAAGAACCGGAGTGAGAGCGGTGCGACACTGCTGGGCGGGTTCGGTCACGAACCGTCTGCGTCTGGTCACTGTGACCAACCCAGGTTTCACACCAACGCTTGATGAACTGACGATGAGGCACACACGAACACCGGTGTGCACGGCGCGGACTGCCTCGCTTGGAGGCCGACCTGATCACGATCGAGGTGTGCGAGATCCGCTATGCGAGGTCCAGGAGGTGATCGACATTTGGGTGTTCCCAGTGGGCCTGCCACGTCAACTGTGCCTCAGCGGCCCGGTGACCGCATCGCCGAGAGCCGGTGGGCGGTGACACAGTGGTCTGGAGCCCGTCGGTGCCCACCGCGCTGATTTCCCTGTCGGCCAAACACCGTCTCGCCCGGGTCTGCGACGAGTCCGGTGTTTCCGAGGACGTCCACAAGCTTGTGCTCGGCGCTCGCGGCGTCGGCGAGCAGCTGGTCGACAATCCCGCGGCGGCAGTGGCCAGTGCGACAGGGTCGACCCGGATGGGGCGGGAGGTTGGGCGGCGGGGCGCACGCGGTTCTCAAACTCGGCGGCACCAATGCGGCCACCCAAGCCAGCTTGTCGCAGCGGACTGGACTCTCTCGGCGCTGCTCTTTGGCGGCATGACTGGGGTTTCTGGCGGTCATTGTTGCGCGTGGTCGGTGACCCAGGTGGCGATTTGCAGGCGGGAGGTGAATCCGAGCTTGACGAGAATGTGCTCGACGTGGGTTTCCGCCGTGCGTCGGGAAATGACCAGACTGGCCGCGATCTCCTTGTTCGACTTGCCTTTCGCGATGAGGCTGGCGACTTCGCGTTCCCGCTTCGTCAGCGTCGACTCGGCTACGGGCACCTGCCGTGCTTCACGGGCGGGTGAAGGAGTTGTCGTCTCGCCCAGTGCATAGGAGATCGTCTCCTCCCGGGTTATCAGTGCGCCTTTCTGGCCGGCGGCGTCGAATGCTGCGTCGCCGAGTCGTTCGCGGACCTGTTCGTGCGCCTGTGCGCGCCAGGACAGCAGAGTCTCGGCGCCGAACAACGGAGTGCCGATCAGATCCCACAGTTTTCCGAGCGCGCCAAACAACACGCCAGCACGTTCGGAGTCCCCTTGAGTGGCCGCCACCCAGCTCAGCAACTCGAGGCAGCATGCGATGCCGAGCATGTCCTCAAGATCCTGCTTGGCATGAAGTGATGCCGACACGTGTAGGGCTGTCTCGGTGGCATTGCCCGCCGCCCACCAAGAGACTCCGACGTTCCACTCCGTCCAAGACAGTGCCCAGCGCTCTCCGAGCGGGGTGCAGACGAACTCGCACTCGCGCAGGAACTCCATGGCCCGGTCGACGTCTCCGCGCAGGCCTGCCCTTTGTGCCTGCACGGCGAAGACGATCAGCGCCGGGGCAGTCCAGTGGGCAGAAGCGCGGTGGCGGGCCAGGGCCTGGTCCAACAGCGGGCCTGCCCGGGCGAGGTTGTCGTCCCACATCTCGGTGTCGCCGAGAAACTGGAGCGCATAGGTCAACTCGGTCTCATTGCCCAACTGCTGGGCGAGGAAGCGGCTGTCGTTGAGCAGGGACAGCGAGCCGGCGCGGTCTCCGTGGAGGTGGGCGAGCCAACCGTCGATCCACAGTGCCCGGGCCCGCTCGCTGCTCGGTTCGGTGTCTGCGGCCAGCGCCCGGTCCAGCCAGCGGCGGCCTTCCCTGGCGTAGTCGAACCCCAACCACAGGAACCACAGGGCGGCTGTCATCCGCAGTGCCGTCCGCGCCTGGCCGGGAGTGGTCAGGCAATATTCCAACGCAGCCCAGAAGTTGGGGCGTTCGATGCGCAGGCGTTTGACCCAGTCGGCTTGTGCGGGGCCAGCGGAGCCGGCGTCGGACTGTTCGGCCAGAAGTAGGTAGTAGTCGCGGTGTCGGCGGCGTAGCGAGCTTTCCTCACCCGCTGCGGAGAGTTGCTCCTGGCCATACTGGCGGATGATCTCCAGCATCCGGTATCTGCTCCGCGGGTGTTGCTCGACGGAGGCGAGGATTGACTTGTCGATCAACCCGGCGATGCCGGTAAACACGTCATCGGTGGTCAAGCCGTCGTCGGCGCAAACGTGTTCGGCGGCGTCGAGGTCGAAGTCTCCGGCGAACACCGAGCAGCGAGCCCACAGCTGCCGCTCCTGGTACGTGCACAGGTCGAAGCTCCAGTCGACGGCGGCCCGCAGGCTCTGGTGCCGCGGACCGTCCGCGTGGTGCCTGCTGGTGAGGAGCTGAAAGCGGCTCTCCAGGCGGTCGAGGATTTCCTCGACTGACAGCACGCGCACGCGTGCTGCGGCGAGCTCGATGGCCAGCGGCACGCCGTCCAACCGCTGGCACAACCTGGCCACGGCGATCTCGTTGTCCTTGGTCAACGAAAATCCCGTTGACACTGCCGCGGCCCGGTCCTCGAACAACCTCAATGCCGCGTGATCCCGGGGCGGGGTCTCATTCGTGGCTTGCGAGTCCTCTGCGGTGGGCAGGGAAAGGGGTGGCACCCGGAAGATCTGTTCCCCGCTAGTCCCGATGGGCTCTCGGCTGGTCGCAAGCACACGCAACCCTGGGGCGGCGGATAGCAGCGTGGTGATCAGGTGACCACACGAGTCCAACAGGTGCTCGCAGTTGTCCAACACGAGCAACAGGTGCCGGTCGACCAGATACTCCGTCAGTACAGTGTCCAGGTCCCGCATCGACCGGTCCTGGAGACCGAGTGCGCCTATCACGGCGTGCGGAACCAGCGAGGGGTCCTGAACATCTGCGAGCTCCACCAGGTGTGTTCCGTCGGGGAAGGCTCGACGCAAGGTGTGCGCCACGTGGAGCGCTAGCCGCGACTTCCCTATGCCACCGAATCCTGTCAGGGTCACGAGCCGTGAGTCGGAGAGCGCTCGTTTTACGTCCGTCATCGCCTGGCGGCGCCCCACGAAGCTCGTCAGTTCGTGGGGGAGACCGCTGGCTTGATGGCGGACGCCCTGCGTCATTGGTCACCGCTCATTATCCGGAACCGCACTATCTATCCTAGAACGGTTCACGGGGTGTCGGTTGCGTCTTGCTCGTCATCGGAGGTCGGCACGAGCACCCAAGCGGTTTCCGGCAGATCTATTTGAGGGGCATTTCGGAGCAACGACAGTGTGCGCAATGGTGAGGCGCGTTGTCAGTGGTGCGCATGGTTCGCTTGTGCTGGTACATGTCCTGGTCGGCGTTGTGGAGAAGCATTTCAGGCCGGGGCGTGAAGTCTTCCGTGGTGGCGAGGCCAACGCTCGCGTGGACTGTCGTCCGCCATTGATCGATTTCAACGTCGATCTTCAGTTGTTCGACGATGTGATCACGGAAGTGTTGTGCTGATCGGATATCGGCGGTTCGGCGGACAAGGGCGAACTCATCACCGCCAATGCGGGCAACCGTATCGCCGGGACGGGCGGCGTCGAGTAGCGCGCCTGCAGCAGCCAGAATGACTTGATCGCCTGCCGAGTGGCCGTGGGCGTCATTGACTTGCTTCAACGCGTCAAGATCGATGACAAGGACCGCTACGACGCCCGGCCCGTCCATGGAGCTGACCGAGTTCGTGTCGCAGGCGGTCGCCGAGCAGGGTGCGGTTTGCCAAGCCGGTCAATGGATCATGCGTGGCGAGATGCATCAGGTGAGTGTCCGAGAAGAAATGATCGTCGAGGCTCTCGCAGTAGCTGACCAGATAGGCTGGCAGGCCATCAGTTCCGGAGATGACACTTGATCTGATCAGTACCCAGACGGGGTGCCCGTTCCGGTGCCGATAGCGTTGCTTCCGGGCCACGGCGTTCTCGCCGGCGCCGACCGAATCCGCCGAGATGGAACCTACGGGCCCTGCGTCGTCGGCGTAGACGATGTCGCTGTAGCGCAGTGACAGCATCTCGTGCCTGGTGTAGCCGAGTAGATTGCACCACGCGTTGTTGACGTCGATCCAGCGTCTGTTCAAATCCATCAGAGCAACCGCGATGGGTGCGTGGGTGAAGGCCCGTTCCCGGAGAGAGGTGGAAGCTCGCGGCTCCTGTCTCCGCTTCCCCACGCTGTTGATGGCGCTCTCTGAATAGGGTCAGTCCTGCTCTCTGAAATTCCCCAGTTGGGGTGTCCTGTCGGCGCGTCGTTTGCGCTGGTCAACGGCCTTCGGGCGACGGTTTCGGTGTTGATCACTGTGATCGTTGCCGGAGGCGTGGATGCTCACTCTGGAGGAAGACGTGGAGGCGCAGGCGTTGCGTGCTCAAGGCTGGTCGGTCTCGGCGATCGCCCGACATCTCGGGCGCGACCGCAAGACCATCCGCCGGTACTTGTCCGGCGAAGTCGTGCCGGGAAAACGACGGTCGGCAGCTGCGGACCCGTTCGAGCCGTTTGTCGGCTACTGCCGCGCCCGGCTGGACGACGACCCGCATCTGTGGGCGACGACGTTGTTGGACGAGATCGCCGAACTCGGCTACGACGGCGGCTACTCGACGTTCACCAGGGCGCTTCGCCGCTATCAGCTGCGCCCGCATTGCGAACCCTGTCAGGTTTCCCGCGGTCGTGACGTCGCGATCATCACCCACCCGCCGGGCGAGGAAACCCAGTGGGACTGGCTGGAGTTGCCGGACCCGCCGGCGAGTTGGGGCGCCGGGAAGCAGGCGCATCTGCTGGTCGGCGCGCTGGCGTACTCGAGCAAGTGGCGCGGGGTCCTGGCTGATGCCGAGGACTTCCCGCACCTGGTCGAGGCTCTTGATGCGGTGGTCCGTCGGCTCGGCGGGGTGACCCAGGTCTGGCGCTTTGACCGGATGGCGACGGTCTGCTACCCCTCATCCGGCCGGATCACGGCCGCGTTCGCCCAGGTCGCGAAGCACTACGGTGTCCGGTCGGTGACCTGCCCCCCGCGGCGCGGGAACCGCAAAGGCGTGGTCGAGAAGGCCAACCACTCGGCTGCTCAGCGCTGGTGGCGCACGCTCGGCGACGACGTCACGATCACCGAGGCACAGGCCGGGCTGGACCGGCTTGCCGCAAAGCTCGACATCCGCCGCCGGGTCCACGACGGCGAGCGCACCACCGTCGCCGGCCTGGCCGCGACCGAGCGACTGCATCAGCCGCCGCTGGTCGCGTTCCCGGCCGAGTTCGACCTCGGCCGGATCGTCACGCCGCAGGCGCTGATCTCCTTCCGCGGCAACTTCTACTCCGTCCCACCCGGCCTGGGCGGCGCGCAGGTTCAGGTCCGCCACCGGCTCGGCGCGGACGGGCTGAGGATCGTCACCGCGCGCGGCGCGACGGTCGCGGTTCACCGCCGCGCCCTGGACGGCGCTGGGCGGGTCGTCCGCGACGAAGGCCACGTGATCGCACTCGAACACGCTGCGATGGGCGCGTTCAGCACCGATCGGCCTTGCACCCACAAGACGCGCCGGCCGCCGTCGGCGGCGGCGTTGGCCGAGGCAGCGAAGCTGCGCGGCCTGCCCGCGACGGGGCCCGCTGCCCACGTCGTGATCGACCTGGCCACCTACGCCGCCACCGCGGCGAGGCTGGACAGCGCCCCCACCTATGAGTCCGAGGAGGACTGATCTTTTGTCCGGAAACCGTTCAGGGCCACAGATGAGCGAGGCCCGCCGCTATCAGCAACTCCGCTCGCACTTTTCCTACCTGAAGCTGGACAACGCCGCCGAAGCTCTGCCCCGGATTCTGGACCAGGCGCGCACCGAGAACCTGTCGATGACCGCGGCGCTGGAGCGGTTGCTGGAGATCGAGGTCAACGCCACCGAAGAACGCCGTCTCGCCGGCCGGTTGCGGTTCGCCTGCCTGCCCGATCCCTGGACCTTGGCGGACTTCGACTTCGCCGCTCAGCCCGGCGTCGACGAGAAACTCATCCGCGACCTGGCGACGCTGCGGTTCCTCGACGACGCCTCCAACGTGTTGTTCGTCGGGCCGCCCGGGGTCGGCAAGACGATGCTCGCCACCGCGCTCGCGCGCGGCACGGCCGAAGCCGGCAACAGGGTTTACTTCACCACCGCGGCCGACCTCGCCGCCCGCTGCCACAAAGCCGCGGTCGAGGGCCGCTGGCAGACCTGCATGCGGTTCTTCGCCGGACCGAAACTGCTCGTGATCGACGAGCTTGGCTATTTGCCGCTGCCCGGCGACGGGGCTTCGGCGTTGTTCCAGGTGATCAACCAGCGTTACCTCAAGTCGAGCACGATCCTGACAACGAACGTCGGGATCGCTGACTGGGCAACGGCTTTCGGCGACGCGACCGTCGCTGCCGCGATGCTGGACCGGTTGCTGCACCGCGCGACCGTGGTCGGCATCGACGGCCCATCTTACCGACTCCGGTCGCATCAGTCCACATCGGACAAGCTGCGCCAGGCGGTGAACGCGCATGTCTCCTGACCCACGCGACCCGAACTACAACGCGACCCGCAAGACCTGCCCGATCTGCTGGGAAGCGTTCATCGCCACCGGGCGGCAAGCAAAAACCCGGCTCTACTGCTCACCCGAGTGCAAACGCACCGCCGCCGCCCGCCGGGAGGTCGAGCGCACCACCCCTGCATCTAGCACCGCAAGGCCCTTCGGGGCACCGCCTCCGGCGCCGACCCCACCGGCGCCTGCGGCGCCGCTACCGCATATCGCGGCCCAGCGGGACTGCCCGCACTGCGGCGGCCCCGTCACCATCGTCGCGCTACTCACCACACCCGAAGCCGCCCGACCACAGATGCCCGTCGCCGCACCCGACGGAGTGATCCCGCTCCGCCGCTGACACCAGCTACGCTGCACTCCTCAACTGGCCCATTTCGGCGAGCGCGGCTGGCCCACTTCAGAGAGCGCCATCACTGTGGCTGCCTTGGCGTTCTGGCGTGTGCTTCGCTGCTCTAGCACGGTGGCCAGGCTGGCACGGCAGGATCGGATGATCTGTCTCGTCGCGGGAGTCTCGGGCGGGCGTTGGCAACGGGAACAGGTCACAGAAACGGACCCGCTCAATTCGTCCACTACGACGATCGCCTCGGCCTCGCACGTGCGGCACCAGCGATGCCCGGTGACGACGATGACGTGCACGGGCGAGGCGATGCACATGTGTGCCCATCGGCGATGGAAGTGGCAGGTGAGGCGTTCGTGGGGGGAGAGATTCTCGTGGTCTTCTGCGGCGAGGGCGTCGGCGAGCTGGCGATCGCGAAGGTGGCCGTAGCGATCGTCTACTCTGCCCGCGTTCGCGGGGGCGGGCTGAATCGGGCGCGGAATTCCTCCGTGCGGGTGTTCAGGGGCGCCTGACCGTTCGGCGCTGTACTGCAGGATCATGACACCCCCTCGGTCTGCCTTGGATAGCTTGCTTCAAGCCTCCTAGCCGGCATCGAGCCCCACCTCGATAGGAATGCGTAGTCCGATACGTATCCTTGCTGGGGCCTGATGACACGAGGGCAGCCGCGGTCGCTCAGGCCACCCACATGCTGGCCGAACTACGGGCGCTGCATCGCCCCGACTGGAGTCCGCCCCGCCTTGACGACGTCGAGGCCGTCGGACAGCCGCACTGCCACCACCACGCCGTCATGGGCTGGGAGACCGACGATCGGCTGCTGCGTGAGGCCGGCGCATCGGTGCACACGGTCGGCGGATGCTGCGGCCTCGTCGGCAACTTCGGCGCCGAGCGCGGTCACTACGACGTCTCCGTCAAGGTCGCCGAAAACGCGCTCTTGCCCGCGGTACGCGAACTGCCCGGCGATGGCGTGGTCCTGGCCGACGGTTTTTTCTGCCGGACCCAGCTCGGCCATCTCACCGATCGCCGTGGCAAGCATCTCGCCGAACTGCTCGCCGACCGGCTGCCTGCGGCGGATGGCGGAACACCGCAGAGCTGACGGCCGGTTCGCTAGCTGGCCCGCTGCCCCGGGTCGCTGTCGAGCGTCCACGTGGGCCTGATGCCCAGCTCCTCCTCGAAGAGTCGCTCACACTCGCGGAAGGCCCGGTGGGCACTGGCGGAGTCGCCTGCGGCGAGGTAGGACGCAGCTACGAGTTCGTGGGCGGGCTCGACGAATGGGTCGTGGGCGAGGAGGCGTTGGCATGCGGCGATGGCCGCGATGTGATCGCCAGCCTCCAGCAGCGACTCCGCGGTCGCCAGCGTGAGTTCGCGGAACCGGACGGCCAGCTCGTCCCGTACCGGGATTGCCCATTCGAAGGCTGGAAAGTCGTGGAGGAAGGGCTGCTGGTAGGCGTCCAGCGCCTTCTGCCTGCCGCTTATGTCGCTCTTTCCGGAGGCGAGGAGCCGGTCGGCGTCGGTGCGGAAGTCGTCGGCGTCGATGCGGACGCTGTACGGGTCGAGCCAGATCCGGTCCGCGGAGGTGCGCACCAAGCGGGTGGGCTCGCGTGGTGCCCGGTCGGGCTCGAGGACATGGTGCAGCGAATGCAGGGCCACCCGGAACCTGACGGCCGCCTTGTCGCGTGGCAGTTCCGGCCACAGCTTGTCGAGAAGCTCCGAACGGCTCTGGGAGTGGCGCTCGCTCGCGCACAACAGGAGCAGGATCTCGACCGCTTTACGCCGGCTGAACGACTCCTCGGTCAGGGTGGTGCCGCCGCGGCGGACCGCGAATCCGTTGAGCGTCGTGATGCGAAGTGCGGGCTCCGCTGCTGGAGAAGGGGCGGCGGTCGCGTCCGTCGGGCGGTCGATTCGCTCTCGCAGGTAGGCCGCGTGGGTGGAGGCGCGGCCACCCGCCCGCGCCGCGTCGAGCCATGTCAGCCGGGCGGCGTCGTCCGTGATCCCGAGCCAGCCGGGGGTCAGCCAGATGTCGGTGAGGCTCAGAGTCACCGTGCGGTCCAGGACGTCCTGTGCCCGGGCCTCGAACCTGGCTCGGTCGCCCTCGGCGAGGTCGAGCGCGGCCAGCCATTGGTCGCAGAGCAGCGGGATGAGCGCGTCGCCGCAGTCGAGCGCCTGCTCCTGGGCCTGCTCGAGCCATTCGCGGGCGGTTGGGTCGTGCCGGCTCGCCAGTGCGGCGCCGAGTGCCAGTCTGGCCATGGCCTCGAGGTAGCGGTCGCCGGCCGCGGCCAGGGTCTCGATCGCGTCGAGGCCGAAGCGCAGCGTGTCCTCGGGTCGGCCCAGCCGGTCGGCGAGGACCGTCAGGCCCATGAGGGGCTCGGCCCGGAAACGGTCGATGCCAAGCCGCTCGGCGCTCTCCAGGGCTTCGAGTAGGTGCTGCTGGGCTTGTCGGGCGTCGGTGGGGCCGGAGCCGGTGATGAGGGCCAGCCCCAGGCGACCGGTTGAGACGCAGGTGAGCAAGGGGGAGCGCAGGTCGCGTCCCAGGTCGATTCCGGTCCGGGCGTGCTCGGCCGCCCGATCGGTGTGTCCCAGGAGCGCGTGTATCCAGGCGAGCAGGGCCGAGCTCTCGCGGTGGGCCATCGGGATGCGGTTGTGGGCGCCGGTGTACCGCTCGAGGAGTTTGCGGGCCTCAAGCAGCCGGCCCTGGCGTACGAGCAGCCGGGGGCGCAGGGCGTGGGCGGCGTCTGCACCATCGAGGAGCCGCTCGGCGTGCGTGAGGTGGCCGTGGTTGATTTCGTTCTCGATGCGCTGCGCAATGAACTCGTGCTGGTCCGGGCCGGCGGCCGTAAGCCGCTCGAGGACCTCCTCGGCGCGGGCGGAGTGGACGGTGTCGAGATGAACGGCGAGCTCTGCCCCGAGTGCCTTGCGGAGGTTGTCGCCGCCATCGGGGCCGCTGAGCTGTCCGGCCCGGTGCGCGAGGTCGACCGCCTCGTCGAACCGGCTGCTCAGGCGGACCGCGTGGCTGCGGGCGGCCAGCAGCGCCGGGTGCTCGTCCAGGGCGGAGCCGAGATCGTCCGTCAGCGCCAGGAGCGTCAGGTGACGGCCGCTGGTCAGCAGCTGCCCGGCGATCGCGGCCACGTCCCGCGCGGCGGCCTCGGGTTGCTGCGCTGCCAGGGCATGCGCGGCCGCCCGTTCGTACTCCCCTCGGCCGCGGTGGTGGCCGGCCGCGGCCGCGTGCAGTTCGCGCCGCCGTGCGGGGTCGATCTGGCTCCGAAGGAACTGGCGGAACAAGTGGTGCATCCGGTAGGAGCCTGCGTCGGTTTCGGCGCAGAACAGCCCCGCGGCCGCGATCCTGCGCAGCGTACGTGCCGCCGCCGCCACCGTGGTGTTGGCCACGGCCGCGCAGGCACCGGGCGTGAGCGGGGACAGGACGGAGACGTCGAGGAGGAACCGTTGCACGTCCAGGGGCTGCTCGGCGAAGACCTGGTTGCCGAGGAAGTCGAAGGCGGCGTCTCGCCCAGCGGGCAGCGCGGCGAGCAGTTCCTCGGCGTCGTGATGGCCGCGGTGCAGCCGGCGGCCGAGCAGGGACAGCGCGATCGGCCAGCCCTCGGTCTCCTCGACGATGACCTCGATCACCGTGGGCGGCAGGCTGACCCCGAAGCGCGAGCGAAGGTAGGCGAGGGTCTCGTCGTCGTCGAACGCCAGCAGGGCACGGTCGATGGTGCGTACCGCGTCGTATCCGGTGTTCCGGCCTCCCCAGGTCTCGGGGTCGAGGTGGGTCCGCGACGTCGCGACGATCTGGACTGTGGCCGGGAGTACGTCCAGGAGCCGGCCGACGACCGCGTCCACCGGAGAGCCGTGGACGACGTGGTAGTCGTCGAGGACGAGGTATCTCCCGCCCACTGCGGTCCACTTGTCGATCCGGTCCAGTGCGCGGTCGAGCAGAGCGGACCAGCTGCCGTGCGGGGAGTCCGGCGTTTCGGCCACTTCCGGCGTGGTCGTGACGGAGGCCGTGAGGTGCGCGAGGAAAGTGTGCGGATCGCGGTCCGCGGGGGTCAGGGCGTACCAGGCCCGGTGGGTGCCGGCGGTGACGGCGTCCACGAAGGTGGTTTTGCCGTACCCGGCGTCCGCCTCGACGCAGACCAGGGGCACGTCGGCCGCGGCGGAGAAGGCGGCCGCAGCGCGGGGTCGTGCGATCCGCGCCGCGACCGGCCGTGGCGGCCGCAGCCGGGTACGGACGATCTCGGTCACCACCGCATCGTATGCCCGCTCCGCGGCCATGAGGTCCTCCTATCGCTGGGCGCCCGCGAGATGCGCCGTGCCCGGCGTGCCTGCGGCATCAGCGCCTGGAACCGCCTGTGGATCACGTCGTACGGAAGCTGGGTTGGTCTCCCGCAGCCGCCAGGTGCACCAGGCTGTCACCAGTGCCATCGCGGCGATGAAGAGGGACACCGGCCAGGTCGTGCCGGTCCGGGCGATGAGCGCCGTCATGAGGACCGGTGTGCCGCCGCTGACGGTGATCGCGGCGAGCTGGTAGGCGAGCGAGGCGCCGGAGAGCCGCACCCGGGGTGCGAAGAGCTCGCCCAGGTAGGCCGCGAGCGGACCGAAGGTCAGGGACTGTAAGACCGCGCCGACGCTGACGGCGACGAGGACCAGCCACAGGCTCGCCGTGTCCACCAGCCAGAAGTACGGGAAGGCCCAGAGAACGAGCGCGACGGCGCCCACCATGATGACGGGGCGACGACCGAACCGGTCGGAGGCGGCCCCGGCGGCGAGCGTCGCCGCCACCGCCACCAGGGAGCTCAGCAGCGACCCGGTGAGCAGTGCCTCGCGGTCCATGCCGAGCTCGGCGGTGGCATAGGCCAGGACGCCGGTGTTGCTGATGTAGAAGAGGCTGTTGGTGGCCGCGAGCAGACCGCAGCCCAGTAGGACCGCGCGCCAGTGATCGCGTATCGCTTCCTTCAGCGGGGCCTGTGCCACCTTCGGGCGGGCACTTTGCTCGGCGCTGCGCTGCAGCTGCTGGAACTCCGGGGTGTCCTCGACCTTGGTCTGGATGTAGAGCACGACCGGGAACAGCAGGGCGCTGCAGAAGAACGGTACGCGCCAGCCCCAGTTCAGGAACGTGTCGTCGGACGTCAGTTTGGTGGTGATCAGGAAGGCCGAGTTGCCCAGGATGATGCCGAGCGGCACGCCCATCTGCCCGAATGTCCCGGCGAACCCGCGCCGCTTGGGACTCGCCGACTCCGTCAGCAGCAACACGATGCCGCCCCACTGACCGCCGCACGCCAAGCCCTGCGCGAACCGCAGCACCACCAGAAGCATCGGCGCGGCCAGGCCGATGGTGCCGGCGCCGGGCAGACAGCCGATCAGGAAGGTGGCCAGCCCCATGCCCAGCAGGGCGACCACGACCACGGGCTTGCGCCCGTGCCGGTCGCCGAGGTGGCCGGCGAGCGCCCCGCCGAGCGGCCTGGCGAGGAAGCCCGCCCAGAACGTGCTGAACGAGAGCAGTGTCCCCATCAGCGCGGAGGAGTGGGGGAAGAACACATGCGGAAAGACGAGGGCGGCGGCGGTGCCGTAAAGGAAGAAGTCGTACCACTCGATCGAGCTGCCGATCAGGCCGGCGGCGAGCAGCTTGCGCTGCGCACGCCGGGACAGCTGCTCGGGCTCACTCGCGGGGGTAGGTGGGCCTGATGCCTCTTGGGGGGTCATGTGCGGCTCCTTGTTCGGAGAAGGCCGGGGTTGGCCGGGGACATGCGGCGGGCTGAATCGCGCACCGGGCGTGCTGAGTTCCCACGCCTCAGTTGCCGGTGATGAAGCCGGCCAGAGCGGCGTTCCACTCCATGCGTTCCTCGATGAACGCGACATGGCCCCTGTTCTCGAAATGGGTGAGGGACGCACGGGGGATGTCCTTGGCGACCACCTCTGACCACTGGGGGTCCCAGATCTGGTCGTGGCGGCCGCTGAAGGCGGCGACGGGGATCGTGATGTCCGCAAGACCGGGACGCAGGTCCTCGTCCAGGAGCGCCTCGAAGGATTTGAGTCCCACGAACGCCGGCACCTGGAGCCCGATGCGGATCAGCCAGTCCCGGGTCGAGTCGAGGTCGGTGCGGTGGAAGTTCTGGCCGTAAAGGCCCTGGATCGTCTCCACCCTGCTGTAGCGCACGGCGTCGCACAGCGCCTGCGCACTGTCGGCAGCGCCGCCGTAGGGCGCGTCGGACGCCTGCAGAAAGCGGGGACCGGACCCGGTGACGACGAGACGTGTGACCGGCGCGCCGATGGTCTGCACGAACTTCAGGCCGATGTGGCCGCCCATGGACCAGCCCACCAAGGTGACGTCCTCAAGGGACAGCTCGCTCATCAGCGTGGCCAGGTCGGCGCAGAACGTGGCGTATCCGTAGTCGCCCCAGGGCTTGTCCGACGCGCCGTGGCCGCGCAGGTCGACAGTGATCACGCGGAACCGGTCGGCCAGGTCGAGCACCTGGTAGTCCCAGACGTCCCCGCTGCCGCCCCAGCCGTGCACGAAGACGATGGGGCGGCCTTCGCCGCGGTCCTCGTAGGCCATGCGGACACCGGGTGCCACCTCGACGTACGGCATGTGCTTCTCCACGTTGAGATCCCTGCGAATGGTGAGGTGGCGAGTGTGCGGCTGCGGCGTTACGCCGTAGTTACAGCGCCGGGGCGGCGCCGACGCTCGCGAGATGGTTGCGAATGACCGCGTTGACGTCGCCGGGGCGCTCCAGCCAGCACAGGTGGCCGGCGCCCTGGAGGCCGGTCAGGTGTGCCTTGGGCAGGCGGCGGCCGAGCGCGGCGAGGTTTTCGAAAGGCACGACGCGGTCGGCGGTGCCGTGGATCCCGGTAACCGGCTGGTCCGGCCGCGCACCCCGCACCCCGTGGGTGAGGAATTCCTCGCCCGCTGCCGACTGCGCTGCCCATGCTTCGGGCGGTACGGGCGACGCCAGGCGGGCGGCCAGCAGCTCCGCGTACTCCCGAGGGTGCTCCTCGGTCCAGCCTGGAGCGAAGGAGTTCGGCATGGTCTGCCGCGCGAACTCATCCCCGGGCAGCTGCGCGTGGTCGCGCCACAGCGTGGCCGTTTCCTCGGGCACGGGAAGCGCGCCGGGACCACCGGGCGAACTGGCGATCATGACCACCGACGCCACCAAGTCAGGGTGCGCCGAGGCCAGCTGCAACGAGATGTATCCCCCCATCGAGGTGCCCACCACGTGGGTTCGGCGAGCGCCCAGCGAGCGCAGCACGGCCGCGGCGTCGTCGGCCATGGTGTCGATGGAATACAGACCGGGCGGGGCGTCGGATTGGCCGGTGCCGCGGTTGTGGAGCAGCACCAGCCGGTATTCCGCGGCGAGGTCGGCTCGCTGCGGAGCGAAGCTCCATGGCCCGTACCCGAGTCCTGGGACAAGCAGCAGGGTCGCCGCCGCGGGCCGCGCGGGAACGAAGACCTCTGCCGCGATCTTGGCCCCGTCGGGAGCGGTCGTGTACATCGGCCCGGCGTCACCGTCCTCCACCAGTGCCTCCTCAAGTCGTGGTCGGCGCTGAGGATCGGCGGCACCCGTTTCATCAGCGTTACAGCCCGGGTGGAACCGTCTGGGTCGCAGAGCGATGCCGGTGAGTACCACGACGCTCGTTGGTGTAGTCGTCGATCGCGGAGCGGACGCCCTCGCGGCCGACGCCTGACTGCTTCACCCCGCCGTACGGCATCTGGTCCGCGCGGTAGGAGGGCACGTCGACGATGACACCGCCGACTCCGAGTTCGCCCCAGCACCGTGCGCCAGCGCCTCGACAAGCTCGAGCGCCTGCTGGGCACTGACTGGCGAGATGGCACCCGCGTACTCGACTTCCACCTCGCCCTGCGCCTGTGGCAGCTCTCCAGCTCTGACGCGTCTGTAACCCCTCTGTAACGCGGATATCTAGCGTTCCGGCCGCGATGGATCGCACGAGCCGCCTCATGCGATCCGCATCCCCCACCAAAGGAGCAGACATGAGCCGCACTGCCGATTCCTTTGCCGGGCGCCGCATTCGCCCCGCACTCATAGCCCTCGCCGTCGCGGGCGCGCTCACCGCCGGTGGCGTGCTGGCCGACTCGCGCGCCGAGGCAGCGGAAAACACCCCGGTCGTCTTCGTACACGGCTACGGCGGGAGCGCGTCCAACTGGAGCACTGCGAAGTCTTCGTTCGAGGCGGTCGGCTACGCGGCCGGCGACCTGTTCACCTACGAGTACACCTCCACGCAGTCCAACAAGACCAGCGCAGAAGGCTTGGCCGCCTACGTGGAGCAGGTACTGGCCACCACCGGAGCCAGCAAGGTCGACATCGTCAACCACTCCATGGGCGGCATGGTCACCAGTTGGTACCTCAAGGAGCTCGGCGGGCAGCCGTACGTGGAGCATGTGGCCTCGCTGGCCGGCGCCAATCACGGCAGCTACAACGCTGCTTCCTGCCAGAGCAACGTCTCGTGTCAGGAGATGTACCCCGGCTCATCCTTCCTGACCACGGTCAACTCCGGCGACGAGACCCCCGGCGACACCAAGTACGCCACCTGGTACTCGTCCTGTGACGGGATGATCAACCCCTACACCAGCACAATTCTCGACGGGGCTACCAACAACTCCGTGGCATGCGCGACGCACATGGCCTTTCTCACTGACTCGGCAATCCTCGGTGCCGTAGAGCAGTTCCTTGCAACCTGACGCGATCGGGCACACCCCCAAGCGCGCCCTGGCCGTCGGCATCGAGTACCGACCGCCAGGGCGCAGCACTGTCACCGCTGGACCAGACCGCCGTTGACGCTGATGGTTCGCCTGTGGCCCCATCGCTGCTTGTGGTCGACGTCTGTCGGGTGGTCAGCCGCAGGCCGGGCAGTTTTCGAAACTCAAACCGCATGTCTCCGACCGTGTCAAGCATTCGTCCCAATCTGATCACCGAAAGGTCCAGTCGGGTTGGGGTCTTCCGTCTGCGCTTGCACGAGTTCCTCACCGGTGCCCGCGGTCCGCAGTCGCCACATCCGCAGGGCGACGTGGCTGTCGAGCATCCGGCTTCCACGCCGCCAGTCAGTTCCGAGCAGCTGGTCGATGCGTTCGAGCCGTTGCCGGACGGTGTTCAGGTGCACTTTCAGCCGTTGTGCGGTCGGCGCTAGGCTCGATCCGGTGTCGAGGAAGGTCCATGCCGTGAACGTCAGATCGGTGTTGCGGTGCCGGTCGTAGTCGAGGATCGGGCCGAGCTGGACCTCGACGAAATCTTGCGCCAAGCGCCGGTCCGAGAGCCCCAGCAGGATTCCGGCCGTTCCCAAATGTGTCAGATCCGCTGCCTCGCCTTCGCGGCCGAGGACTTCGAGTGCGTTAACGATCGCTTGCGCGTAGCGGTGCCCACGTCGGACTCCCGCCAGGCCGTTGACCGGTCCGGAGCAACCGATGGTTGCGGTGATGTCGGCGGCTTTCAGTGCCTTCAGCGCTCCCTGCCCGTCCAGCAGGGCGACCTCTCCCGGTGTCACGAGGCACAGGTGTCCTTCGTGCAGCGAAACCAGGCCGGAACGTTCGTGCAGGTATGTGCGCAGTACGACCAGCGCTCTGTAGCGTTGTTCGACCGCAACGTCGACGATGTGCACGCACCATGGTCCGTCCGGCGTGAGGCGGTATTGGGACACGCGGCGGCGAATTGCCGGACCGTGGTCGGACCGCTCGGCGAGCATGTCGTCGATGAGCTCGCGTTGCTGGTGATCCTCGGCATCGAGGACCACCTGCTCGAAGAGCAGCAGGATGCTGAGGTATACCGCCGATCGTTCGACTAGAGCGGTCGAGGGCGGCAACGGTTCGGCGACGAGCAGGGCGCCGAGGCATTCCGAACCCGCGGTCGCAGCGACCAGTGTCCAGGGCTCGCCCGCGACTCTGAGCTCGACCGCGCCGCGGGAGTTCGCCGAGCGGGCAGCGGCTTGCTGGATTCCCGTGATGTCATCGGTGATCAGTTCGTCCCTCGAACTCGTGATCAGCGTGCCGGTGGCATCGACGACAGCCACGTCGGACCGCAGGAACTCTGCCAGCAGGGGAACGATCTTTTCCACGCTTTTGGACTCGAGCAGGGCGGCTGTCAGGACTTCGTCGAGCCGGACCAGGTCCTGCAGAGCCTGTAGGTGTTCGAGATTGCGGGATCGGGCCTCGTCGAGGGCTGATAGTGCCTCCCCCATCTCGCCGAAGGCCCGGGCATTCTCCAACGCGACGGCGGCATGGGCGCCGATCGACTCGACGAAGGCCACGTCATCGCTGCTGAAGGTGTGCCGGTGCCGGTTCGCCACGAGCAGCGCACCGATCACGGTCCCGCTGGCCCGCAGCGGGACACCCATGATCGCCTTCACTCCCTCGCCTGCGACGGCGTCGTCGATCTCCGGTATGTGGATGAACGTCTCGTCGGTGAGGTAGTCCTCGGTCTGCGCCGGCGACGCACCGCGGGCGACCTTGCCGAGCACCCCGGCCCCCAGCGGCATGCGGATGGCCCGATACGCAGCGGTGGTGACACCGTCGGCCATCCGGATGTAGGTCTGCCGCCGCTCGTCGTCGTTGAGGCTGATGTAGGCCATGTCCGTGCCCATCAGCGATCGGGTCCGGCGAACGATCGCACTGAGGATGGCCTCGACGTCGCGGATCGCGGTCAGATCCGTCGCGGTTGCATGCAGCGTGCGCAACAGCGCCTCACGGCGCCTCGCCTCCCACAGCGAGTTGTTGACCCGGCGCAGCGCAGCTGCGGCACGTGGGTCCTTCGTCCCAGTGCGGTGCGAGGCTAGAACGTTCTCCAGTTCCAGCGGCGCAATGCCCTTGTCGAGAAACTCGAGCAGTGCGGGCAGGCCCTTGTCGTCCTCCGGCGAGTTCGCGCCAGTCACGCAACGAGCGTAGCCCATCTCTCGGTGTCCTGAGTACACACAGATGAACGTCAAGTATGGCATCTCGTGCCATATACAGCCCATATGCAGAGCTGGAGAATTGCTCCTCGCTGAGACGCCATTCACACCTAGGCGTTCATTCACACATCAGCATTCTTAGTCAGACAAACAAGGGCGATTGTCATGGCAAATAGCATGAAGGTCCACGTGCTCTCCACCGGTGTCATGGAAACCGATTACACGTGGCTGCTGCTCAAGGGCGGGAAGACGATCGTCGACCGCCATCACCGCAACACCCGCCCGGTCTGGGAGGACTGTCCCACGCACGCTGTGCTCATCGAGCACCCAGAGGGACGCATCCTGTGGGACACCGGCGTGCCCAGGGATTGGGAGACCCGATGGGCTCCGACCGGATTCCAGGACTTCTTCCCGGTGCAGGACGATCCCGAAGGCCCCGGCTACCTGGACTCCGCGCTTGCGCAACTCGAGCTGACCCCCGACGACATCGACATGCTGGTGCTCTCGCACCTGCACTTCGACCACGCTGCCAACGCGAAGATGTTCGATCCCAAGCGCACCAGGATCATCGCCAACTCAAACGAAATCGATGGTGCACTGGCCATCGACGGCGCCTTCAAGGGCGCGCACCTGGTTTCAGACTACGAGGGCCTGCCGCTGGAAGCGGTGTCGGGTGACGTGGAGATCGTTCCCGGCGTGAGCGTCATCGAAACTCCCGGTCACACTTGGGGCACCATGTCCCTGCGGGTCGACCTTCCCGAGGACGGGACGAAGATCTTCACCTCGGACGCGGTGTACCTCAACGAGAGCTGGGGGCCTCCCGCAGTGGGCGCGGCGATCGTGTGGGACAACCTCAAGTGGTTGGAATCGGTGGAGAAGCTGCGCACGATCGCCGACAAGACCGGCGCCGAGGTGGTCTTCGGCCATGATGCCGACCAGTTCTCGCAGCTGCGTGTCGCCCCCACGGGGTTCTACCGGTAGGCCACGATGATTCTCTACGACTTCACCTGCGCCGACGGTCATCGGTTCGAAGCGGGGCTTGCATCGATGCACTCGCCAGATCCCGTCTGTCCGGTCTGCCGACGTCCTTCGTCGCGCCGCCCGTCCGCAGTGACCATGGCCGGCCAAGCGAACCCCGGCCCGTCCCGGGACGAGATGCCGCGCAGCTGGCAAGCCGTCCGCGGAGGAGATCGGTCCACTATGGACGGCTGGCGGAAACTGGTTGCGGAACGCGAAAAACTCGAGCAGAAGTATCCCGAGCTCGCCGGTGATCGTCGACCGGTGCTCGCGCACGAAGGCATCTTCGCCAGCAACCCGCTGAGGGTCGGCGACGACATCCCATCCCGTGTGACTGATGCAATCACCGAGACGAAAACAACCAAGCAAGCAGAGATTCCCTCTAAGAGTTCCTAGCAAAAGGACCACTGGTTGTGTCTGGGTTTCCTTGATCGTGGATCATGGTTGGGTGAGGAAGGGTGAGCAGCCGCCGTGGAT
>NZ_JBWKKU010000111.1:0-20598 GCF_056431445.1 Saccharopolyspora sp. NPDC045941 | reverse complement strand
GAGGTCTACCGCGCCCTGACCACCACACCAACCGAACGAACCAGTCAAAACGACCTTGCTCCTGCCGCTTGACATCTATAGGAGCATCCCCGGACGACGAAGGGCGTCCCCCGCTGCTCGGCGGGGGACGCCCTTCGCGTGGGACTCGAACCTGATCAGGCGACGGCCTCGTCGGCGTCGTCCGGGGTGTCGTCCGGGCGCACCGGCAGCGTCTCGAACGCCGCCGGCGGCTCCTGCCAGTGCGTCGCGGACGCACCGGCCTCGATCGCCCGCCACACCCGCTCCGGGGTGGTCGGCATGTCGATGTGCCGGACCCCGAGGTGCTTGAGCGCGTCCACCACGGCGTTCTGCACCGCCGGGGTCGAGCCGATGGTGGCGGACTCGCCGATTCCCTTGGCGCCCAACGGGTTGTGCGGGCTCGGGGTCTCGGTGTTCGACACCTCGAAGGACGGCAGGTCCGCCGCCGACGGGATCGTGTAGTCGGCGAGGGTGCCGGTCTCCGGGTTGCCCTCGGCGTCGAAGGTCACCTGCTCCCACAGCGCCTGCGCGATGCCCTGCGCCGCGCCGCCGTGCTGCTGGCCGCGCACGATCATCGGGTTGAGCACCCGGCCGCAGTCGTCCACCGCGACGTGCCGCAGCGGCCGGACGAACCCGGTCTCGGTGTCCACCTCGACCACCGACACGTGCGCGCCGAACGGGAACGTCGCACCGCCGGGCGCGAAGTCGACGTTCGCGGCCAGCCGGTCGCCGTCGTCGGCGGCGGTGCGGGCGAGCTCCGCCCACGCGATCGTCGCGCTCGGCACCCCGGCCACGCCGAGCTCGCCGCCGTCGGTCACCTGGATGTCGTCGACGGACGCCTCCAGCCGGGACGCCGCGAGCGCCTTGGCCTTCTGCAGCACCGTGGTGCCGGCCTCCTGCACCGCGCTGCCCGCGATCTGCAGCGACCGGGACCCGCCCGTGCCGCCGCCGCGCGGCACCTGCGCCGTGTCGGACTGCATGAACTCGATCGACTCCATCGGGATGCCCAGCGTGTCGGAGACGATCATGGCGAACGAGGTCGCGTGCCCCTGCCCGTGCGCGGACGTGCCGACCTTGATCCGGGCGCCGTTCTCGTGCACCTCGACCTCGGCGTACTCGCCCGAGCCGCCGCCGGTGATCTCCACGTACGCGGCCAAGCCGATGCCCAGCAGCACCTTCTCGCCGGCGGCGATGCGCCGGGCCTGCTCGGCGCGCAGCGCGTCGTAGTCGGCCAGCCGCAGGGCCTCGTCGAAGGGCAGCTCGTAGTCGCCGCTGTCGTAGCTGGCGCCGACCACCGTCTTGTACGGGAAGGATTCCGGCACGAGGAAGTTCTTGCGCCGCAACGCGACCGGGTCCACGTCCAGTTCGGCCGCGGCCAGGTCCATCATCCGCTCCAGCATCGCCGCGGCCTCCGGCCGCCCCGCGCCGCGGAACGCGCCGGTCGGCGTGGTGTTGGTCATCGCGGCGACGGCGTCGTAGCTGATCTTCGGGATCTGGTAGACGCCCTGCGACATCATGCGCGTCGAGCCCATGGCCAAGATGCCGCCCCAGCCCGCGTAGGCACCGGAGTCGCCGATCACGCGGCAGCGCAGCCCGACGATCGTGCCGTCGCGCTTGAGGCCCAGCTCCGCGAACTGCACCTGCGCCCGGCCGTGCGGCATCGCCTGCATGTTCTCCGAGCGCGTCTCGATCCACCGGACCGGCCGCCCCAGGCGGTTGGCGACCGCAACCGCCACCGCGTGCTCGGGGATCACCCCAGCCTTGCCGCCGAACCCGCCGCCGACGTGCGGGGAGATCACCCGCACCCGTTCCGGCTCCCAGCCGAACGCCTTGGCCACCCCGTCCCGCAGGCCGTGCGGCATCTGCGTCGAGACGTGCACCGTGGCGTCGTACTCCTCGTCCGGGCCGCCCGGCTGCACCGCGATCGCGTTGCCCTCCAACGGAACCACCGCGACGCGCTGGTTCTCGATGCGGGCCCGGACCACGACGTCCGCCTCGGCCAGCACGTCCGCCCCGACCGCGTCGCGATATCCGGCGGCCACGTTCGAACCCAGCTCCGGGAACTGCTGCTCCGCCTCGGGATCCAGGGCCAGCTCCGGGTCGGCGACGGCGGGCAGCGGGTCGTAGTCGACGTCGACCAGCTCGATCGCATCGGCGACCGCCGCGGCGCTCTCGCCGACGACCACGGCGACGGCCTCGCCGACGAACCGGACCCGGTCGGTGGCCAGCGGCGGCCGGGCGCACTGCGCGTTGAGCTCGATGAACGGCGGCGGAATCGGCACGTCCAGGTCGGCCGCCGTGAACGCCGCGACGACGCCCGGCGCGGCGGCGGCCGCCGTGACGTCCACATTGCCCAGCCGCGCGTGCGCGAGCGGCGAGCGGACGAACCCGAGGTGCAGCATGCCCGCCAGTTCGAGGTTGCCGACGTAGGTGCCCCGACCGCGGAGCAGTTCCGGGTCCTCGACCCGTTGGACTTCGGTCCCCAGCAATGAACCCACCATGTTCGAAACCCTATCCGTCCCGTCGCCGACAAGCACCGGAAATCCGGTTGCGGTCGGGGCCCAACGCCGAACACCCGCCGGAAATTCCCGCTCCGTCCCCAATCGGGCGGCACCGGAGCCGACCGGGCCGGATGTTCGGCCCGGTGACCCCTCGTGAGCGGTTCGGTCCGCCATGGCGAATGGCCTCTTGTTTCCATGCTGCTATCCAGGTTCTGGCGAGCGCCCCGGCTCTGCGCGAACTGGGCGGTGCCCGCGAAGACCGCATTGGCCCTGGAATGGGCGGTTATCCTGACAGCATGGCTCGGCAGCTGGTCACGGACAGGTTGCTCCTGAGGAGCTGGCGCATCGAGGACGCAGAAGCGGCGCTCGACGTGTACGGCAACGCCGAGGTGACGCGGTGGCTGAGCCCGATCATGGAGACGGTTCCCGGCCTCGTGGCCATGCGCCTGTTGTTGCGGCAGTGGATCGCCGAGGACGTCAGAGCCATCCCGCCCGTGGGACGTTGGTGCATCCAGCGACGCGAGGACGACCGTGTGATTGGTGGTGCGTCCCTGCTGCCGCTGCCGCCGGGCAATCAGGACCTTGAGGTGGGATGGCACGTACATCCGGAACTCTGGGAACAGGGTTACACCGGTGAGGCGATGTTCGCGCTGGTTCGATGGGCGTTCGAGCACGAGGTCGATGAGCTCTTCGCGGTGGTCCGGCCGGACAACGTCCAGGCTGCGGAGACGGTGCGCGACAACGGCATGGAATGGGCCGGGAAGACTGACAAGTACTTCGGGCAGACCGTGGAGCTTTACCGGCTTCGGCCGGCGGACCTGGACCGTCTGGCGCCGCGTGCGGACCTGCCGCCTGGCTACGGCACGTAGTGACGGCGGGGCCGCGACCGGACCGACGGTCGCTTCCTG
Source organism: Saccharopolyspora sp. NPDC045941 (assembly GCF_056431445.1). NCBI lineage: Bacteria > Bacillati > Actinomycetota > Actinomycetes > Pseudonocardiales > Pseudonocardiaceae > Saccharopolyspora > Saccharopolyspora sp. NPDC045941. Next base: position 17,171 of record NZ_JBWKKU010000111.1, on the reverse strand, counting down.
CTCTTTCCGGTCCCGGAAGCGTAGGGTTGCGGGTAGCTGGCTGAACTGGTTGCTCCTGCAATCGACAGGGCTGCTCCCACCACGTCACCCGTTGACACGCCGCAGGGCCGCTCTCTCCACAGCTCTAGCGAGCCGACCGACCATCCTGTTCGGCTTGGATTGGATCATTCCATGACCATCCGAACGCCCGTGCGTGCCCTGCAACGCCCGGGACTTCTTCTCGTCCCCGCTGAAATGCCCGTGCCAACGTCGTCTGGCCTGCACTTGGAAGCCATCGGGTTCGAATCCACTCTTCGGCTCCGCCTCACCTATCCCAGCCACGACGTGGTCGTGCTGACCGCGACCGGCGAAGTCGATACCGCAACGGCCCCACGAGTGGCCGCCCTGCTGTGGCCCCGACTGCTGACCAAGCTGTCGACCGTTGTGCTGGACCTAAGTGGCGTGACCTTCCTGGGCGTGGCGGGGTTGGAACTGATCATCGCCGCGCTCGCCTGCGCACCCCACCGGGACGTGGAGTTCATCGTGGCCGGCGGTTCCACCGCCGTCGAACGAGCGTTGCGCGCAGGCGGGCTGGACAGGTCCAGCCCCACCCTTCGCACGGTATGAACCATCGACCTCCTGAACAACAACGAGGCGGCTCGCCAATTCCCCCACGCTCTTCAACGAGCGCGTGCTCGACGCACTGACCACCGAACATGCCAACGCGAGAAGCCTTCGGTCGCTGTTCGAGCGCTTTCGCTGCTGCATTCCCAGATCCTCGCGAAGCCCGATCAACTCGGCGGCCGGCGGGGCACCACCTCACCGGCCCAAGGTCGTAATGCCCTGTGCTTCCAACCCACGGCATTCGCATGCTGAGGCGAGAAGGACGAAGGTACCGAAATGGACGGTTTCGTGATCCGGTACGGGCCGCAGGACTTCGAGGCGCGGCTATCGGTCACCCGGACGGTCGGCGGGAGCTGGCGGCTCACGTACAGCCTGCCGGGTCATGCCGACGTGAACGTCGGGTTCGACACCGAGGACGAACTACGCCACGAGATCAACACCGTGTTGGCAGTGTCGATGGAACCGGCCATCGACCCCTCTGTTGAAAACCTCTGACAGCGGGCCCGCACGCCAAGCGTCCGCCCGAATCGGCTGTCCGGGGGTGCCGGGGCGGTCCCGGATGTGGTCAGCGCCTACCGCCTCAATGCCTGGGGACCATGCGGCGCGGCCGGACCGGGCGCGGCGTCGACTCCACGCCGCACAGGATGATGAAGCCGAGCACGGCCAGGCCCGCGTGCAGGAAGTTCTCCGCCGGATGCAACAGGAACGGCGTTCTCCCTTCCCCCGCAGTGCTTTCCGCGGTGCCGTAGACGAACAGCATCACGCCGCCGACCATCTGCACCGCCGCGAACAACGCCACCCCGCGCCGCCACGGCACGGCGACCAGCGCCAGCGCCCCGGCGATCAGCAGCAGGACGCTGTGCGCGGTGTTGAGGTGGAAGACCACCAGCACCGCGGCGCCTCCCGCCTGCCGACCGGCGTTCACCAGTCCCAGCAGGCCGAGCAGGATCAGCAACAGGCCTTCCGCGCCTAGCACCAACTGCCAGCGCGCCAGCGGGCGCTGCCACCGCGAACGGGAAACCACCGGGCACCTCCGGACGCGCTCGCCTCCCGAATGCCCGTCGCGGGGCGATCGAAAACCTGCGTCGAACCGTGCTTCCCAGTCCGTTGACCGGCCCCGTTCGCAACTGTAGTTTTCACATCCACAAATTAAGCTTCACAAATGTGAAATTCTGAGCACAAGGGAGTGCCCGATGGGAACATCGGTCGCGAGCGGCGACGATCCGTACGTTCTCACCGCGGACGGCGTGAAGGAACCCCCCAAGGGCTGGAAGTCCAGCCTCCGCTATCTCGGCCCCGGCCTGATCGTGAGTGCCTCGATCGTCGGTTCCGGCGAGCTCATCGCCACCACCGCGCTCGGCGCGGAGGTAGGTTTCGCCCTGCTGTGGATGGTGATCCTGTCCACCGCCGTCAAGGTCGCGGTGCAGGCCGAGCTCGCCCGCTGGACGATCATCACCGGCAAGCCCGCGCTCACCGGGTTCAACCAGGTGCCGCCGAAGATCGGCCGGGTCGGCTGGATCAACCTGCTGTGGATGCTCATGGCGCTGTCGAAGCTGCTGCAGGTCGGCGGCATCGTCGGCGGCACCGCGGTCGCGATGAGCATGCTGATCCCGGTCGGCGGCGATCCGCTCGGCTCCACCTCGCTCACGGTGTGGACGATCATCATCGTCGCCGGCAGCATCGCGCTGCTGTACTCCAACAACTACAACCTGATCGAACGCGGCGCCTTCGCGCTGGTGGCGGTGTTCTCGGTGGCCACCGTGGTGATCGCGCTCGGCCTGCCGTTCACGCCGTTCGGCTACAGCGGCGGCGACCTGCTCAGCGGCCTCACCTTCACCATTCCCGCCGGGGCCATCGGCGCCGCGGTGGCGATGTTCGGCATCACCGGCGTCGGCGCCGACGAGATCACCTTCTACACCTACTGGTGCGTGGAGAAGGGCTACGCGCGCTGGGTCGGCCAGAACGACGGCAGCGAGGCGTGGCAGAACCGCGCCCATGGCTGGATCAAGGTGATGTACAAGGACGTCTTCCTGTCCTGGGTGATCTACACCTTCAGCACCCTGGCGTTCTACATCATGGGCGCCTCGGTGCTGAATCCGCAGGGCCTGGTGCTCAAGGGCAACGAGATGATCACCACGCTGTCGCAGATGTACACCGACGTCATCGGCGAGTGGGCGGCCGTGGCGTTCCTCATCGGCGCGATCGCGGTGCTCGGCTCCACCCTGTGGGCCTCGATCCCGAGCTGGTCGCGGATGTACGTCAACGTCCTGGCGGAGCTGGGCGTGATGGACTGGCACAACGCCCGCTCCCGGCAGAAGTGGATCCGCGGCTTCACGGTGGCGCTGCCGATCCTGTGGGGCGCGGCCTACCTGTTCGTCAACTCGCCGGTGGTGATGGTGCAGATCGGCGGCATCATGACCGGCATCTTCCTACCGGCGGTGGTGGTCGCGACCTGGTACCTGCGCAACACCCAGGTCGACAAGCGCCTGCACGGCTCGAAGGCCTTCAACGCCCTGCTGGTGATCAGCAGCATCGCGATCAGCCTGCTGGGCGTCTACAGCCTCCTCAGCGTCTTCGGCGTCTCCTTCGACTGACGAACGAGGCGAGGGGCACCCGCAACCCGGTTCCCGCGGCCGCGGGTGCCCCTGGTCCACTACTTCAGGCTGTAACCACCGTCCACGGCAACGACCTGTCCTGTGACGTAGCTGGCCTCCGCGGATGCCAGGAATGCGATCACGCTCGCGATCTCCCCCGGCTCGGCAATCCGGCCGAGCGGGGTCTGATCGCGGAACTTCGCCAGGAGCTCCTCGTCCGCCCCGCGCGTCATGTCCGTCCAGACATTGCTCGGCGCAACGCCGTTGACCCGGACAGCCGGCGCCAACTGCTTCGCGAACGCCTTGGTCAAGGTGACGAGACCGCCCTTCGCCACCGAATAGGCCAGCACGGGAGCCTGGCCGAGCAGCCGCGTTGACATCGGCAGGGCGCAGCGGGACCGCGTTGAACACGGCCGGACGCCGGTCACGAACCGGGCTCGGCTGAACGGCACGAGCACCCAGTACAGCATCGGCGGCGGATGGTCGTGCGCGTGAAACGCCTACGGCGCCGCCATTTTCGCCCGGCCGGACCGGTTCCGCGGCCACTGCCGGATCGCCGGGCGGAGTCGTTGCGCGACTGCTGCTCGAACGATCCTGCTCGTGCTTCTCGTACCAGGACAAGATGCCGACGAGCACCGTCAGCACGACGACACCCATCCACGGCCACAAGGCGCCGGGCTGGTTGGTGGCCACGTTGCTGAACAGAGCTACCGCCGACGTCACGACTGCGGTGATCAGCGGTCGGGAGACGGGACGCATCCTGCGGATCGGGCTAGGCGTGCGCATCACCACCCCAGAACAATCGCCGATCCATGCTAGGCGATCAGACGGCACAGTCCCGAACTTCGACTGTCCGCCGACGCTGCGAACCCGAACAGCGCAACAGGTCCGATGGGGGTGAGAACAGACTGGCGCAGGCTGCTACGCCAAGAAGCGCAACCGCACCGGCTCCCGGCACGATGGCACGACTCGGCGTGCTGGTGAATCCGGGGCGGAGCATGCGACGGGCGCCGCTGTTCCAGCGGCGCCCGTCGTCGTGGGATCAGCGGGGGGCCATGCGGATGGCGCCGTCCAGGCGGATCGTCTCGCCGTTGAGGTACGGGTTCTCCACGATGTGGCAGGCCAGCGCGCCGAACTCGGCCGGCTCGCCCAGGCGCTTCGGGTTCGGCACCGAGTCCTCCAGCGACTTGCGCACGTCCTCGCGCAGCCGCCCCAGCAGCGGGGTGTCCATGATGCCGGGCGCGATGGTGCACACCCGGATCGCCTTGCTCGCCAAGTCGCGCGCCGAGCACAGCGTCATGCCGACGATCGCCGCCTTCGACGCGGTGTAGGCGATCTGCCCGATCTGCCCGTCGAACGCCGCCACCGACGCGGTCAGCACGATCGCGCCGCGCTCGTCGTCGACGGCGTCGTGCTTCGCCATCCGCGCCGCGCCGAGCCGCAGCGCGTTGTAGGAGCCGACCAGGTTCAGCTGGATGACGTCCTCGAAGGGCTCCAGCGCGCCCGGCTGACCGTCCTTCTCCACCAGCCGGATGCGGGCCCCGCGCCCGGCGCAGTGCACCAGCGCGCGCAGCGGCCCGACCTCGTCCGCGACGTCGAGGGCGGCGGCGAATTGCTGCTCGTCGGTGATGTCGGCGGGCGCGAAGCGCGCGGCGTCGCCGAGTTCCTTGGCGACCTCCGCGCCCTGCGACGTCGGCAGGTCGATGATGGTGACCTTGGCCCCCGCCTTGACCAGCTTCTGGGTGGTGGCGAGCCCGAGACCGGACGCCCCGCCCGTCACCGCCGCCGAAATGCCTTCCAGACGCATGCGCAGATCCTTTCCACACCGGTGTGCTCGGCCCATTCAAAGCACGCCCTTCGACGCCGGTCAAAGTCCGGTTCGCGAACGGAACCGAAGGCCCGGCCTATATCCGGTGGACAGGCCGGTGAGAATGCATGACGTGAACCAGCACTGGATCGTCGAGCAGGTCGGCGTGGAAGAACCCGTGGTCGTTGCGCTGCTGCGCGAGTACACCGACGAGATGGTCAGGCGGTACTACGGCCGCCCTGCCACCACGGCCGAGATCGACGAGACGATCGCCGACGATCCCAACGACGGCCTGCACCCGCCGGAGGGCGTGTTCCTGATGGCCCGCAACGGGGCGGAACCGTTCGGCTGCGTCGGGATCCGCCCGATGGAACCCGGCATCGCGGAGCTCAAGCGGATGTACGTCCGGCCGCAGGCCCGCGGCCTCGGCGTCGGCACCGGGCTGCTGGCCGCCGTCGAGCAGCACGCGAAGGAGCTGGGGTTCCGGTCGATCCGCCTGGACACCCGCAACGATCTCGTGGAGGCCCGCAACCTCTACGCCAAGAACGGCTTCCAGGAGATCCCGGCGTTCAACCAGGGCCCGTACGCCGAGCACTGGTTCGAGAAGAAGCTGTCTTGAGCGGGCAAGTCGAGCGCCTGACGGTCGCGGACGCCGGCGAAGTGCTGACGCTGCAACGCGCGGCGTACGTGACCGAGGCGCAGGCCCACGACGACGTCCGGATGCCGCCGCTGATGCAGTCCCTCGACGACGTGCGCGCCGACCTCGCCCGGCCGTCGTGCCTGGCGTGGGGCTGCCGCGAGGCGGGACGGCTGGTCGCATCGGTTCGCGTGGAGCTCAACGGGGCGACGGCGGAGCTGGGGCGGTTGATGGTCGCGCCCGACCGGCAGGGCCACGGCCTCGGCACCGGCATGCTGCTGCACGCCGAGCGGAACCTCCCGGCGCAGGTCGAGGCGATCGAACTGTTCACCGGCGAGCACAGCACCTCGAACCTGCGGCTCTACCGGCGCATGGGCTACGTGGAGACCCACCGGAGCCCGGCGGGGCACTACGAGCTGATCCACTTCCGCAAGAGCCTGCGATGAGCTCGGCGGGCGGCATCAGGCCGCAGGTGGTCCGGACCGAGCGGCTCGACCTGATGCCGCTGCGCATCGACCACGCCGCGGAGATGGCGAGCGTGCTGGCGGACCCGGCGCTGTACGCCTTCATCGGCGGTGCCCCGCTCACGCCGGAGGAATTGCGAGCCCGCTACGAGCGGATGCTCGCCGGCCCGCCGGATCCCGAGGTGTCGTGGTGCAACTGGGTGATCCGGCTGTCCGGCGAGGAAATCCTCGTCGGCACGGTGCAGGCGACGCTGAGCCCGGCCTACCCGGGACCGATCGCCGAGATCGCCTGGATCGTGGGCGCGGACTGGCAGAAGCGGGGCATCGCGTCGGAAGCGGCGCGCGGCCTGGTGGACTGGCTCCGCCGGAAACCGGTGCGCGCGGTCCTCGCCCACATCCACCCGGACCACCACGCATCGGCGGCGGTGGCGACGGCCGCGGGCCTGCGACCAACGGACCAGTGGCACGACGGAGAGCTCACCTGGCGCCTGCCCCTGGACCGGACGACGGGCTGAACCACCTAGATCGTTTTCCCCATCCGCGCGCCGAGGAACTGCCATACTCCTCGACGTCTTGCGGAATCGGAGGTGGCGGTGACCACGCGGTTCGTGGTGCTCAACGACCAACCGGTGGAAACCGGGGAGGACGACCTGCTCGACGCCGCGGCCACGGCCCGCGCGCTGGTCGACCTGATCACCGACTCCCACGTCTCCACCCCGTTCACGGTCGCCATCGACGCCGGGTGGGGCATGGGCAAGAGCAGCCTGATGCGGCTGATGCGGGCGCGATTGGAGGAACACGGCACCCCGACGGCCTGGTTCAACGCCTGGACCTCCGGCGCCGACGCGCTGGAAGTGCTGATCAAGTCGGTGCTGCTGACCTTCGACCGCAACATCGTGCGGCGGGCGTACCACCGGCTGGCGAAGCGGCGCCGGGCCTTGCGGGTGTTCCGGCTGCTGCTCAAGGTCGTGCTCAGGTTCTTCGGGGTGCACCGGCTGGTCGATGAACTGTGGCGGCAGCTGTCGGTCGATGCCAAGTCGCGCAACGAAATCCGCGACGTCGTGCACGACATGGCCAAGGACTGGGCGGACGGCGGCGGCTCGGACGGCCGCCAGCTCGTGGTGTTCATCGACGACCTCGACCGCTGCTCCGGCGACGTGGTGCTCGCGGTGTGCGAGGCGATCAAGCTGTACCTGGACGTCCCGGGGCTGGTGTTCGTCATCGGCTGCGACCAGGCGGTCCTGGCCCGCAACATGCAGGAATCCGGCGGCTCGGCGGGGCATGCGCTGGGGCACCTGGAGAAGATCGTGCAGGTCTACTACCGCACGCCCGCACCCGATCAGGAAAGCGTGCGGCGGCTGATCGACGGCTTCGCGGACCGGTCCGGCACGAAGGAGCTGTTCGGCGACGGCGTGACCGCGCTGATCGCCCAGCGCACCAGGCGCAATCCGCGCCGGATCAAACGGCTGATCAACAGCTTCGTCCTCGAATACCACCTGAACCAGGACTGGCAGCGCTTCGGCGCGTCCGCGCTGGTCCGCGTCATCCTGCTGCAGCACTTCTACCCCGAGTTCTACCGGAGCCTGACCGCCACCGGTGACAGGGACATCGTTTCGGAATTCCTGGCCTACACCTCGGTTCGCGAGCGCTGCAAGGCGGGCAACCACCCAGGTGACGACGAGTTCTTCACCAACCACCAGGTGGCGCCGCCGCCCGCCGGCGCGGACCACGACGTGCTCCTGTCCTCATTGGACAGGGTCGAGCAGGAACTGCCCGTCTTCTTCCCCGGATTGGCGGCGGATAAGGATTTCGTGTCGCTGATCCGCGAACTCTTCCAGGAAGCAGACTTCGACGAACTCCGGAGATATCTGCAGCACGGCCGCCCCGGCGGCCTCTCATCGCCCGGCGCACTCGCCGACGACGAATTCATGAATGCATTCGTGCTGAACCGACCAGCGAGAAGTCCCGATGCCGTCAGGTTGCAGACCACGCAGAACGACCTGTTGGCTTTGATGAGCGACCTGCGCGGCCCGAACGACCCACAAAGCCTGCGAGATCTGCTGCACCAGAACATCGACGCGGTGAACGCATGGCCGACCCTCGTCCAGCCGGGAGATGACAAATCCTCCCCGCTCCTCCGTGTTTTGTGGATCGACGACTCCTTTACACCTGACCTTGCGGACGACGCGAAGCTCGATCTGATCGCCGGCGCGCACAGCCGAGGCGTCCGGTTTTTCCAGACGGGGATCGGCGACCTGGAATCCACGAAATTCGTTATCCAGCGATTCAAACCCGGCCTACTGATCTCGGACATCACCCGCGACGGCGACCCGAACGCGGGACTGGACGACCTCGCCGCGCTGCGATCCGACGGGATCTACGACGGCCCCGTCATCTTCTACACCAGCAGGGTCACCCCGTCCCGCGTCAAGCGCGCCGAGGAGCTCGGAGCGCTGGGCGTCACCGCCGATCCCCGCGAGCTCATGTCCTGGATCGAGCGTGTCGTGGCCGACCGCGACACCGCTCAGGACTGAGCCGCTTCGGCCGGGACGTCGCCTCCGTCGGCGAGTTCCGGGAGCCAGCGGAGGGCTTCCGGCACCGGGTCCGTTCCGCGCACCGCGTGGTGGAGATATGTCTTCGCCACCAACAGCTTCCGGTAGCCCCGACCGCTCCTGGCTTCGTGGTCCGCCTGCTCGAACAGCAGGGACGCCATCGTCGTGCACGCCGCCAGGGTCGTGAAGTCGCCGCACATCGCCTGGGCGTACTCGTCGGATTCCGACAGCAGGGACTTGCCCAGGGTTCGCAGGCCCTCCACCTCGGTGAGGAGTTGCTCGGCCGCTGCTCTGACGTCCGCATCCTCGATGCGTTCCAGGCGCTGCTGGGCCGTGTCCGCCAGGAGTTCGTGGGCGTTGTCCTTGCGGATGCAGCGCAGGACGTCCAGCGCGATCACGTTGCTGGAGCCCTCCCAGATCGAGCCCAGGTGCGCGTCCCGCAGCAGGCGCGGGTTGACCCAGTCCTCGATGTAGCCGTTGCCGCCCCGGATCTCCATCGCCTCGCCGGTCACCTCGCGTGCCAGCTTGCACAGGTGGTGCTTGCCCAGCGGCGTCAGCACCCGGATCAGCCGGCTCGCGTCGGCGTCCCCCGCGTCCGCCCGGTCCAGCGTCGCCGCCGCCTCCAGCACGAACCCGAGGCCCGCCTCGGTGTGCAGCATCATCGGCAGCAGCGTTCGCCGCATCAGCGGCTGGTCGAACAGCGGCTTGCCGAACGCCACCCGCTGTCGCGTGTGGACGATCGACTCGTGCAGCGCCCGCCGCATCAGCGCCACCGCGCGCATCGCGTTGGACAGCCGCGACACGTTGACCATCTCCGCCATCTGCACGAAGCCGCGCGAGAGGTCGCCGACCGGCAGCGCGTAGCAGTCCTCCAGCGTCACCTCGCCGCTGGCCATCGAGCGGGTGCCGAGCTTGTCCTTGAGCCGGTCGATCCGGTAGGTGTTCCGGCTGCCCTCCGGGCGCAGCCTCGGCACCATGAACAGCCCGAGTCCCTTGGTGCCCGCCGGCCCGCCGGGAACCCGGGCCAGCGTCAGGATCACGTCCGCGTTCACGTTGGAGGCGAACCACTTCTGGCCGCGCAACGTCCAGTGCGACCCGTTCGGGGTGGCCTCCGTCGCGGTCTGGCCGACGTCGCTGCCGCCCTGCTTCTCGGTCATGAACATCGCGCCGGTCAGCAGCGAGTCGAACCGGGGCGAGCTCAGCCCGTCGATCTCGCGCTCGAAGACCTCCGCGTCGCCGAACCTGCGCAGCACCCGAGCCGCCGAGTCGGTCATCGAAACCGGGCAGAACAGCCCGAACTCGGACTGCACGAACACGTACGACAGGGCGTACTTGACCACGTGCGGGATCTTGGTCGGCCAGCCGTGCACGCCCGGGCGGTGCGACATCGCGGCGAAGCCGAACCGCTCGAACGCCAGCCGCGACATCTCGGCGTACGCCGGGTGGTAGACGACCTCGTCGACGCGGTCGCCCGCGGCGTCGTACTGGCGCAGCCGCGGCGGGTTGACCTCGGCGACCGCGGCCAGCCGGTCCAGCTCGCCGGCGGCCACCTCGCCGACGTCGCGCAGGAGCGGCTCGACGCGGTCCACCTGGTCGACGTAGCGGGCCAGCAGCGGGCGCAGGGCGGGATCGAGGTCGGCGAAGTTCATGCCCAGCACGTTTCCACCGGGTCGCGGGGCTGTCCAATACGGAATCGGCGCCGCGCTGAGACTCCCGGCGACTCAATGCGTTCCGCGATGCGGAAGCGCGCCGGGTGCGGCAGCGGGTCGGCTCGGCCTCTACCGTGGGAGCAGGAATCCCGGCGAGCAGGTGGGCGGCGCGACATGACCGAGGCGGAACGGAAACTGGTGCTGATCCGGCACGCGAAGTCGGCCTGGCCGGACGACGTCGACGACTTCGACCGGCCGCTGACCGAGCGGGGCCTCCGCGACGCGCCGGCCGTCGGCCGGTGGCTGCGCGGGCACGCCGCGGCGGTCGAGATCGTGCTCTGCTCCCCCGCCGTGCGCGCCCGGCGGACGTGGGACCTGGCGGCCCAGGAGATCCCGGCGGAGCCGGTGCTCAAGCACGACGACCGGATCTACGCGGCCTCGGCCCGCGAGCTGCTGGCCGTCATCCGCGAGATCCCGCCCGCGGTCATGACCGCGGTGGTGATCGGCCACAACCCGGGCCTGGAAGACCTGGCGGGGCTGCTCACCGGCGAACCGGCGGAGCTCAAGACCGCGGCGATCGCGCTGCTGTCCAGCGCCGCGCCGTGGTCGGAGGTCGCGGAGTCCTGGGCGAGCGCCGCGACCTACGCCAAGCCCCGCGGCTGACCGATCGGGCACCTCCCCGGCGGGAGGTGCCCGGCCGGACCGGTCAGGCGGGCTGGACGCCGGGGCGGGTGTCCTCGACGACGTAGCTGGCCCGTGTCGAGATCGGGGCGTCGGGTCGCGAGATGAACGGGACCACCCGGTAGTCGCTGCGCCACAGCTCCGGCGTCAGCGTGCAGCGCACGTAGCCGCGCTGGGCGTTGAAGAACTTCATGTGCGGGTTCGCCGCGAGCATCGTGCGGCCCTCGTCGGTGATGTCCGCGCCGTCGCCGCCGCTGCTGATCGAGGTGCCGACGAACTCGCTGGCCACCGTGGGCGAGCCTGGGTCCTCGAAGTCGCGCTTGAGGTCCCAGGCGTAGTTCTGGTGCCGGTCGCCGGTGATCACCACCAGGTTTCGCACTCCACGGTGGGCCGCGCCCGCCAGCACCGCGTTGCGCTCCGCCACATAGCCGTCCCACGGGTCCATGAACAGCTTCTTCGCCGGGCCGGCGTCGAGGTCGGTCTCGCCCATCGGCGCCTGGTTGCCGAGGATCTGCCACCGCGACCGGTTCCAGGAGAACCCGTCCAGCAGCCATTCCCGCTGCTGCTCCCCGAGAATCGTGCGGCGCGGGTCCAGCCGCTCGGTGCAGTCGTACTTCGAGCCGTCGCCGCAGGGCTGGTCGTCCCGGTACTGGCGGGTGTCGATCATGGTCAGGTCGGCCAGGTCGCCGAACTTCAGCCTGCGGTGCAGCCGCACGTCCGGGCCGCTGGGCATCGCGGTGCGGCGCAGCGGCAGGTTCTCGTACATCGCCTGGAAGGCCGCGGCCCGGCGCTGCAGGAACAGCGCGGGGTCGGTGTTGTCCTGGGAGATCTCGTCGGCCCAGTTGTTGTCCACCTCGTGGTCGTCCATCGTGACGATCCACGGGAACGCCGCGTGCGCGGCCTGCAGGTGCGGATCGGACTTGAACAGCGCGTACTGCAGCCGGTAGCGCTCCAGCCGCTCGGTCTCCGACTTGAACTCGTCGCCGAGCGCGACGCCGCGCTTGTTGTCCGTCTGGTCGTACTCGTAGATGTAGTCGCCGAGGTGCACGACGAAGTCGAGGTCTTCGGCGGCCATGTGCTGGTAGGCGGTGAAGAAACCCTCCTTCCAGTGCTGGCAGGAGGCGAAGGCGAACGACAGCGAGGCCAGCGCGGCACTGTTCGCGGGCGCGGTCCTCGTCCGGCCGACCGGGCTGAGCTCGCCACCGGCACGGAAGCGGTAGAAGTACTCGCGTCCTGGCTGCAGGCCGGCGACCTCGGCGTGCACCGAGTGGCCGAGCTCCGGTGTCGCGGTGGTCTCGCCGCGCCGCACGACGTCGCGGAACCGCTCGTCGGTGGCCACTTCGTAGAGCACCTTCACCGGCTTGTCCGGCATGCCGCCGGCGCCGTCAGCGGCCAGCGGCTGCGGCGCCAGCCGCGTCCAGAGCACCGCGCCGTCGGGCATCGGATCGCCGGAGGCGACGCCCAGCGAGAACGGGTACCCGCCCCGCAGCCGGGTGTCGGCCGCCGCGCTGCTCCACGCTCCCGTGCCGAGCAGCACCGCGGCCGCGCTCGCACCGCCGAGACCCAGCACCTTGCGGCGATTCAGCTTTCCTGACATGCCTCGCTCCATCTGTCGCGAACTGGACAACGCAGCGATCTTGCGCAGCGGGAACGTCCGGTAGGCCGCGAGCAGGCGTCGCGGAGGTGAACGCCGGGCGAGCTGCGGCCGGATATGACCGCCAGCCCGCCCGGTGTCCCGCTACGGCAGGCTGATCGCCACCACGGCGCGCCCGAGGGCGGCGGCCTCGTCGGCGAGCCGGCGCGCCCACGGGTGCTCGTCCGCGTTCATGCCGCCGAGGTCGACGCGGAAGCGCACAACGTTCGGGCCGTGCACGACATCGGCCGTCCCGCCGTGCTCGGCGATCAGCCGTTGCACTGCGTCCGCCGCGTCCGGGCGCACGCTGATCACCATCCGGTCCGAGCCCGGCGCGGCCGGCACCGCCACCGGCGCGGCGGCAGCCCGCGGGGAGTTCGCCGTCTTCGGCCCGGTGATGGCGTTGCACAGCGGCAGAACCGGATCGAATAGGGCAGGGAATGTGCCGTCGCGGTCCCGGATTAGGAACCGCGCTCGGCAGCCTGCGTATTCGAGGTCCATGACGAGATTCCTGGTAGCTTGCGTCACCCAGGAGGCTGTCGGGTGTGCGGTGGCGCCCAGGATCCGGATCCGCCGGGTGGCGTGCTCGATGACGGCGAGGACGTACGTCCTCGCCCCGGCCAGGGTGACCGTCTCGAAGAAGTCGCTCGGGCGCGGCGGTGGCCAGGTCCGCCTCGGTAGTGCCGTGCGCGGCGTACCACAGGATGAGGATGGTCAGGCCCAGCATCGCAAAGGGCACGCTGCGCTCGACCGCGAGGCAGCGCCGGTTCGCGGCGTCCCCGGCTCCGATCAAGTTTTTCTGTCATACGGTCGGGTCGAGTCGGTCTCCCGCACCAGCACCACGGTGACCGGCCTGCGGTGCAGCGAGCCCCACCACAGACAACAGATCACGGCCACCTCCACCGTCGCGGTCGTGCCGTAACGAGTCACGTTCGTGCTCCGCCACGTGGTGGAGCCGCGAGGTCGGTGCAGGTGTCCAGTTTCTCGCCCCGGTGCGCCCGAGCATGATGGAACAACGGGCAGTTACCAAGCAACGCCGATGCTTCCCCCATCTCCAGGCCATGATCACGCCGCCACGCCGCACACCCCCACAAAACTGCGAAACCTCAGGGAGGACCGGAGACAGAAGCGGGATAACGAGCCAAGAAGGTGAAATAGTGTTCCGTCGTCTGTCCGGGGATGATCACGCGGTGAGCGCGGTGTCCGCTTCTCGGAAAGGTTTGATCGGGGCAATCAGGAGGCCGGCGCCAGCGTGACCGCCCTCGCGCAGGGCGGCACCCATGTGAATACGGGGCGTGATGCCCGTCCAGGCCGCCAGCGAGGCATCGATACCGTAAGGGACGCCGCGGAATCCCAGTGAGGGGATTTTCCATAGTGGATGTTCCGTGGCAGTGATGCGATACATCTCATTGGTGATACGCATCATCGCTTCGGCCGACCCGCCGCTGTAGTCCTGCAGTGAGAAGGCAGCGGCGGCTGCGAGTCCACCAAGGCCCACAGTTTCAGTGATCAGACTTTCGCCACCCATGAACGCAGTGTCCTCCACGCGGAGTCCCTCGAACAGCTTCGCTCGGAGCTCAGGGATAGGTGCACGGAACCATCTATCGCCTGTACCGGACGTTCGTAGGGCAAACTGCTTCTCGTTGAGCGCCATGGCCGTCACGATGCTGCTGTGCGGGATGCCTGTGGCGGCATCGGCGATGCACTTTCCCGTGGCCATGGCGACGTGGAGGAAGAAGAGGTCGTTCTGACTGATGAATGCGAGCACCTCTCGGGCGTAGGCATCGGCACCGTTGGCCCCGAGGAGGGGGTCAACCAACTGCTGAAACAGGACCGCCGTGGCCGCGGTATTCCGGCTGTGAAGGTCGTCTCCCATGCCGAGGGCGCGACGGATGATCGGATTGATCCGCACACCACCCGTCTGCCTAAGTGCGGCGGACAGCCGAGGCGCGAGCACGCGACGGATCCACATCAGCCGGTCATGCACCGTGGCATTCCAGACTCCGTAAGTGAGCCGCTGTCGGTCGCTGCCTTCGTACAGGACGCAATGTCCGCGACGACCGGATGCCGCATCCTGCACCACCAAGACCGGCATGGAGGCCGAGGTGACGCCAGTTACTGAGCCGACGCAGCCGTGGTCATGGCAGGGCCGCACGAGAATTTCGCCAGCGTGCAACAACCGGTCCGCCTCATCGAGGGTTTCAGCCAGACCTTCAAAGAGTGCGGCCCCGAGGACTGCCCTCCGCTGACCACCGGTGTACTCCCGCCATTCCATGGGCGCGCCTGACGTAAGGATCGTTCGTGGAGTCATTCCCGGCAACGCCTCAAGGGCGGGGGCCACGTCAACGAGCACCGGATCGACCGCGAGCATGGCCGATACCGCGGTCTCGTTGGCGCGCGACCGGAGATCGGCGCCGGCGTCCGTCAATGCCGGACGTTCAGCGGTCCGGGCGGTGCGGGAAGCGGTGGTCATGCCCACCTCCCTACGAAGTCGAGGATGGCGCTGTCGACTTCGGCCGGCTTGGATGCGCTGAGGAAATGGTGCCCGTCTGGGATCACTTCGAGGCGGGCGTCGAGTGAGCGGGTGAACAATCCTATTTCCTCCTGCGCGTTCGCGACCGAGTACACCTGGTCAGCGGAGCCGTGCAACCACAGCACCGGTGCGGTGACGTCGTCCAGCCGACCGTAGAGGCCGTCGCGATCGCGCAGATTGATCGTGCACAGGCGTAGCCGGTGGCGGCCTTCGTCCCCGGCGAAGTTGTGTCGGTAGGTTGTCAGCCAGAACTGGCGCTCCGTCGATGACAGCCCGCCTAGCGCGGCGTCAAAGGTGTCGTCAACGAACTGGTCGGGCACGACCCAGTCGTCGTCTACAGGCTCGGTGAAGGCGTCGATGAAAGGCGTGCAGAACGCGGGGGCATCCCAACATCCCAGGTCTCGGCTGCGCTGGCTTTCGACATCGAATGAGGTACCGAGTGGGATCAGGCCCTGCACGACGTCGGGCGCCAGCAGCGCCATGCGAGTGGCAATCCATCCGCCCTGAGAAGTTCCCAAGACGAACGCTTTACCGATGCCCAGCGCAGATAGCACTTGAAGGTTGGCGATTGCGCTATCCCAGTACGTGAAGTGGGGATAGGTGGCCCGGGTGCGGCCGTGCCCGTAGGGCTCCAACGCGAGCAAGTTGACCGCCGCGTTGAGATCCGGATCGGCATACTGGGGCCGGTACAGCTCGGCAGAAGTTGTGTAGGAATTGATCAGCACCAACGTAGGAAGCCTTGGATCGTACGGCTTTCCGAAGGTGACTCCGATTGACGATCCGCCGAGATGCGGGACGTCGACGGTTTCATCGACTCTGCTCATGACGTGCCTTTCTGTTGTGGCAAAGAGGGTTGGGGCGGATGCGGCGCTCATACGACGTCCGGCACGGCGTCGAGCTCGCGAACCGAAGCGGAGGGCGGGGTGGAACCGCTCTTGGCCGCAAGGAAGAGCTGGTCGACCCGATTCATCTCAGCTTTGCTGCTGGGCCACACCAGACTCGCGACCACGAAGACGACCAAGTTTGCGGCTAGTCCGACCAGCCCCGACGCCAGTCCGCCGAGCCATGGCACGGCGCCGCCGATGTCCATATAGGGCAGCGTCAGGGCCAGTGCGACAACGGCCCCAACAATCAGACCCGAGATGGCGCCGGCGCGATTTCCTCGACGCCAGACGAGCCCACCGAAAATCGGGACGGCGAGCTGGATGATCGCCTGATAAGCGAGCTGCGTAACTCCGGCCAGGTTCGGCGAGTCATAGATCTGATATGCGATGACCGCGGCGATTACAGCAAAGCCGGCCATGGCACCCTTCGCGAGGTAGAGCTCCTGCTTGTCTTTCAGCGGGCGAATCACACCGACGATGTCGTTCGCGAACTGCGTGCCGATGGCCTGCGTCACGCCGTCAACGAATCCCATGCCGGCGGCGAAGACGATGACCAGTGCGCAGGCGAGAAGCGCGATGCCGCCGGCGTCCTGGGATAGGGCGAAGAAGGCCAACACGGGCTGTTCGGCCGCCAGTGGAAGCGGCGCGGCGCACAGGGCGACGAGCATCAGCAGGACAAAGAACACGAAGCCGATGATCATCGTCTGCAGCGAACCCTTCTTGACCTCACGCACGCTCGCGGCCGTGTAGATGCGGGTGAAGATCATCGGCCAGCACAGGGAGCCGATGATGCCGGCAGCCACGATTCCGAAGTAGAACAGTCCGCCCTCGCGAGCTTCGAAGCCTGGCAGACTGAGCTGTGTCGCGGTCAGCTGGCTGAGGTTGCCCAGCCCGCCGAAGTAGAAGATCAGGAGGCCCAGGCACAGGACGGCCGCGCCGACATACGCGACGAGGCCCTGCACGATGTCTGTGACGATGAGACCGCGCATGCCCATCTGCACGGTCCAGAACTGCCGGATCACAAGCACGACGATGCCAATAAGAGTTCCTAACAGAGGGTTTTGGTGTGTCGGTAGCAGATGATGCATGTGGCCAGGCCGAGGAACGCTTCGTGGATGTCGTCGCGGCGTTCCC
>NZ_JBWKKU010000110.1:0-20921 GCF_056431445.1 Saccharopolyspora sp. NPDC045941 | reverse complement strand
CCGACAAATCCCAAACAGGACAGTCGAGACGTCAGTCGTGAGTCGGGTCAGACCCGCCAGCAGCGTCACCACGAACATCATCACTGTCGTGAGTGGCTGTGCCGGTAAGAACCGGAGCGAGCGCTCGGGTCAGGCGCGGCGGGCGCCCGGCGGCCAGACGACCGTGACCGGGAGCCCGCGGTCGCGGGCGGCGGCGACGATGTCGGCGGTGCCGCCGGGGCCGGCGGGCGGGCGGCCGTCCCAGACCGCGATCAGGTGGTTCGCCGTGTCGAGCATGCGCAGGCCGGCCGCCAGGTAGGCCTGCGGTTCCGCGGCGACGTAGTCGAGCTCGACGGTCTCGGACGCCTCCGCGCGGAGCGCGTCGAAGGTCGCGAGGTGCGATTCGGGCAGCGAGTCGCGGTACTCGCTGGCCGGGAGGATCACGGCGAGCCGGCCGCCGTGGTCGAGCACGAGCCGCGCGAAGATGCTGTCCGCGCCGTCGGCGAGGCAGGTGAGCCCCACGAGTTCGGCGGCCTGGTAGCCGCCGATCTCCGCGCGCAGCCCGTCGGCCACCATTCGGGCTGTTTCCGCAGGCAAGCCCCTGTGTCCGGTGATCGCAACCCGCATCGAACGCCCTCTTCCTCGTGGTGAACGCCGGTCGGATCAGGCCTTGCGGCGCGTTCGGTAGGCGCGCATCTTGTGGCGCGCTCCGCAGATGTCCATGCTGCACCAGACGCTGTTGTTGCCCGGTGACCTGTCGTAGTACAGCCAGCGGCAGTCGTCGGCCCGGCAGACCTTGAGCCGGCCCGGCTTGCCGGCCAGCCCGTCGACCACCAGGGTCGCGATGAGCCGGCCGACGAGCCGCTCGACGGCGGACCCGCGCGCGGTCGGGATCACCACCTGGCCGTCCTGCCACTGAGGCACCCCGAGCAGGCGGCTCGCGTAGTCGTTCAGCTCCGCGGAGCCGGTTCCGGCGAGATGATCGCGGATCGCCTCCCGGGCCCGCACCAGTCCCAGGCGCCCGGGTTCGTCCAGCTCGTCGGCGGCCTGGGGCCAGCCGTGCGCGCGCAGCCAGGCCTGGGCGCCTGCCACGTCCGCGAAGGCGTCCTCGTCGTGCAGGAAGCGCGCGGAGTTGCCGAACGCTTCGACTGCTTCCAGCTCGCCCGGTGCGGCCGGTCGGTCGTATGCCACGACATCAGATTACCGGCATGTCGAATCTGGTGGTAACGTTACCGGCAGAGTGCGTAAGACAGTAACGAGGAGGTCGAGATGAACTGGGAGCTGCCGGAGCGGCACGAGTCGCCGCGCGGAACGGTGCGCTGGGCGAGCCTGGGGCAGGGCGATCCGGTGGTGCTGATGCACGGGACGCCGTTCTCCTCGTACGTCTGGCGCGATGTCGCCGAGGCGCTCAGCGCCCGGCACCAGGTGTTCGTCTGGGACATGCCGGGCTACGGGCAGTCCGAGAAGCACGATGGCCAGGACGTCTCGCTGGCCGCCCAGCAGGAGGTGTTCACGGGCCTGCTGCGGCACTGGGGCCTGCGCGCCCCGTCGGTGATCGCCCACGACTTCGGCGGCGCGGTGGCGCTGCGGACGGCGCTGCTGGACGGTGTCCGATATGGACAGCTGGCGCTGATCGACGCGGTGAGCGTGCGCCCGTGGGGTTCGGAGTTCTTCCGCCTGGTGCACGACAACCACGAGGTCTTCGAGGCGCTGCCGCCGAACCTGCACGAGGCGCTGGTCCGCCGCTACATCACGACGGCGGCGCACCGCGAGCTGCGCGGCGAGGTGCTCGACGCGCTGGTCGAGCCCTGGCTCGGCGAGGCGGGCCGGCCGGCGTTCTACCGGCAGATCGCCCAGGCCGACGAACGCTTCACCCGCGAGGTCGAGGACCGCTACGGGGAACTCGACTGCCCGGTCCTGATCGCCTGGGGAGACCAGGACGCGTGGCTGCCGCCGGAGCGCGCGAAGGACCTGGCGAAGCGGATCCCGCACGCCGAGCTGGCCTGGATCGGCGAAGCCGGCCACCTGGTGCAGGAGGACAACCCGGCGAAGGTGACCGCGCTCGTCACGGATTTCCTCGCCCGCTGATCGCCAGGCGCCCCGTAGGTTGCGCCGAAGCCGCGGGGCGCCAGACGTGCATCATGCCGTCGGATGGTCGGGGGTCGGTGCCAGAATCTCGCGGCATGGCGAGGAGAACGGTTCGAGCGCTGGCCGGCCTGCTGGTTCGTTCGGGCATGGTGGCGGAGGAGAAGTCCGCCGAAGTGCTGGCCCGCATCGGCAAGCGGAACGATCTGGACGAGGAGCTGGCGGAACACGACATCTTCGGTTGGCTCCCGGAGTTCGGCATCGCGATCTCGGTGCACGGTGAAGACGTCGACCACGTCGAGGGCTACTACCGGTACCTGCTGGAACGGGAGGTGACCGCGTGCACGGATGGCGCGGTGGTCGTCTCGGATCTCGTGCTGGTGCGCGACGAGGACGACTACGAGTTCTTGCACTTCCTGCGCAACGGCGAGTCCGTCTGGTGGTCGGTCGAGCACCAGTCCGATGACTACGCGGACCAGGGAGCAGTGGCGACGCAGATCATCGACCTGACCCCGGGCGGCGACGATCCGCGCGTGTTCTACCAACTCCGGCGGGAGACGGTGGAGGCATGCCAGGACGATGTGCACGTCCTGGCGTCGCCGGCGCAGGCCAGGGCGCTTCGCGACGAGTTCGGCCTGGATTTCCACGGGCCGGACGTGGAGTGGCCGCGGCGCGGGGCGGCACCGACGGCGGAGCCGGGCACGGTCGAGTGGTACATGCAGGAAGACCGCCGGCTCATGACCGAATCGGCCGAGGAATTCCTCGACCGGTGGCTGTCCGATATGGACGGTGCGCTCGACGGGTGGCGTGCCGGATTCCTTACGGAGGACTTCCCGTTCGACTTCTCCATGAGCTCCCTGGACGCGCTGGGACGGCTCGTGCTCGACCGGTTCCCCGACCGGTCGGCGGTCCGCGAAGCAGCCGAGGACCCGTTCGTCGTGGGCGCGGTTCGCTACCTCGGCGAGACGCTGATCCGGAACGGGCCGAACCACTGGGGTTACCAGGACCTGGTGGGCGACGTGGACGACTGGATGCCGAAGATCCGGCCCAACACCCCGGACGCCTTCCAGCTGATCGTGACCCCGCTGCGCGAGCTCTGCGCTGCCGCCGGCGATCGCGATCCCGGCATCCTCGGCAGGTCGGCCGAGGATCTGCACGACTCGGTCGACCGGTACGCGAAGGCGCTGCGGGCGCTCGACTCGATGCCGTCAGAGGTGGACGTCTAGGCGCTGGCCCGCGTTGATCGTGCAGGTCTCGGGGAAGCGGAGCAGCGGGCCCGATTCGTCGGCGCTCGTTCGCACGTCGACCGGGGTGCCGTCGAGGGTGGCTCGTGGTTCGGCGGCGGTCGCGTCGAGGCGGAGGGTCCGCAGCTCCAGGCGGCCGTGGTGCAGTTCGATCGAGCTGGTGCGCTGGGATTTGGTGCGCGTCTGCCGGTAGAGGCCCCAGCCTTCGGCCGTCGCGAAGGCGGCCGCGAACTCCTCGGGGCGGATCTTGGGGGCGAAGCCCAGGTGCCCGCCGGGGCCGTGGTGCTCGAAGCCGAGCACGCTCAGGTAGGTGCCGAAGCTGGCCATCGAGCGCGCGTAGTGGTCGCTGCACTCGATCTCGTTGTACGGGTTGCGCCGCAGCGGGCCGTACCGGTCGTGCACGGAGCGGGCGATCGCCAGGCCCTCGCCGGCCATTCCCTCGGCGATCAGGTGTGCGGCCACCTGGTACTCGATGCCGTGCCAGGCCTCGTTGAAGTAGCTGGTCGACCAGTTGTCGCCGGCCTCTTCGCCGCCGCCGTCCGGCCAGGTGCACATCACCAGCGCCGGGACGTCGGCGTCGTAGAAGATCCGCCCGCCGTCGATCGGGCTGTGCTCCCGGTATTCCATCGGCCGGGGCACGAAGTTGTGCCGCCAGATGCTGCGCAGCGCCGACCTGGTCGGCTCGGGCGGCAGCACGCGAGGCAGCCCGAGCTGGGCGGCCCAGCTCTGCCCGAGCAGCTGGTCGGCGAAGCACCCCCGGTTGGTGTTGACCGAGCCCGGGTGCGCCGGGTCGAGCTCGTGCACGAAGTACTCGCCGTTGAAGAGGTCCCGGACGATCACCTCGGTCCCGCTGGCGGCCAGTTCGGCGCAGCGCCGGGCGAACGCGTCGTCGCCGACCTCGCGGGCCATCGCCTCCCCGGCCCGCAGCGCCGCGACGTACAGCCCGGAGAGCCAGCTGTTGCGGCCGAACCAGGTGGCGTCCTGGGTGTTGGGCTGCGCGCCGTCGAGGATCCCGTCGGGCTCGGCGTCGGAGCCGATCAGGTACTCGACCGCCTGCCGGGTTCGCGGCCAGACGCGTTGCAGCCAGCCGGAATCCGGTGACATCTGGTGCTCGCGGTAGATCCGCAGGACCGTCCCGGCCTGCCCGTCGACGGCCGGGCTGCGGTCGGCCTCGCCGCGCATGCTCAGCTGCCCGGTCGCGGCGTGGAATCCGATGCCCAGGTCGACGCGTTCCCGCGTGTCCCGCTCCACGGCCGGGAACAGCCGGGCGAGCGCGTGCGCGTAGTGCCACACGTGCGTGCAGGTACCGGCGCAGCAGTAGGCGCCTTCCCAGCCGTAGAACCGGCCGTCGGCGAAGCGGTAGCAGGTCGACGTCGACAGGATCGTGGTGTTCGCGGCGACCCGCTCCAGGAACCAGTGCGGCAGCGTCGAGTCCTCGTACCAGGCGCGAGTCCACGCCCGCGTCGCGCCGAGCAGCCGCTCCTGTTTGCGAGCCAGGTGCGCGACCACGTCTTGCGCGCTGCCGAAGCGGTTCGCGTAGTGCCGCAGCAGCTCCCGGCTGTGCTCCAGGAACGCCAGCCCTTCCCGGTCCGGCACCGGGAAGTACCAGGCCAGCGCGAACCGGATCGTCCGCTGTTCGCCCGGTTTCAGCGTCACGGCCGCCGCGACCACTCCGGCGCCGCGCCGCGTCAGTCCGTCCACTGTGGATGATCCCGGCGCCGGTGCGAAGACGTCGCTCGGTGATTCGAAGGTCTCCGTCGCCGGGCAGACCCGTGCCCGGTCGGCGCCGAGCACGGCCAGGGCGACGCTCCCGTGGTCCGGCAGTTCCGGCAGGGCGGGCTGGGTGGGGGCGTGATCGGTGATCCGGAGCTGGTCGACGCCGACGTGGCCCCACGGCCCGGTCTCCGCGTCGATGATCTCGATGACCGCGTCCTCGCCCTGCCACGGCCCCAGGTACAGCACCCGGTCGGCGAGCCGGTCGCTGAACGAGCCGGTGGCGGTGCCGACGACCGCGCCGCCCACGACGACGTTGAGGCAGCACGTGCCGGGGTAGTTGCCGCCGCTGAGGCGGAACCGCAGATAGTCGCGCTCGATCCGGAACGGTTCGCTGCGCAGCGAACCGGTCGCGCGATCCCGCGCCCCCGCGTCGGTGCCGGGGGCGCTCGCGTGCGAATCGGCCATCCGCATCCCGAACGCGCCCGCCTCGCCCTGGTAGCCGGGCCGGTCGAGGGTGCGGACCGGGCCGCTGCCGAACGCGTCGCCGGTCACCGACCAGCCCGCGTAGTCGGGCTTTTCCCAGTCCTCCAGCACGATGTCGGCGCGACCCGGGTTCTCCGGCGCTCCGTCGGCGGCGGTGAACTGCACGCCGGCCGCGCCGTCGAGGGCGAATTCCCGGGAGCGCAGCCGGAGCGGACGGGTGTGCCTGCTGGTCAGGCAGACGGGGTTCGCCAGGAACCCGGCGATCTCGACCTCCGCCGTGGTCGTCCCGGTGTTCGTCGCGGTGTAGTCGAGGAATACGGCGGGGTAGGAGCTGTCGTCGATCTCGGTCGGGACGAACGGCGAGCAGGCGTTCAGCGCGATCCGCACCGGCTCGCCCGGATCGGCGTAGTCGACCTCCGCCGCAGGTGGCCGCCCGGCGAAGGTCACCTCCGGGAAGCCGCGCGCGTCGAGCCAGCGGGCGCGTTCGCCGTCGCCGCCGGTGACGCGCACCGCGAAGCCGTGCTCGAACGGCGAGCTCGGCAGCGGTGGGCGGGTGAAGTGCAGGTCGTTGATGTTGGCCGGGGCGGTGCGGTTGTCGACGTCCCAGAGCCACAGGCGCCCGTCGCCGCCCAGGTAGAGCTGCCCGCAGCCGATGCCGCCGATCGGCATCCCGACGAACTTCAGCTCCTCGCCGCGAAACCGGCTCGGGGTGCCGCGGTCGGACAGGTCTTCGCGTTCAGCTTCGGCGGACACGACGCAACTCCCTCTGCGCTCCCGCGCGGGTGGCCGATTTCGGTGCGAAACCAGTCGATTCTAGGAATTCACTGCGTGATCGCGCGGTTACTCGGTACGTTGATCATCCGGTCGGAGGAACATCCGGAGATCGTTACCGGCCGTGAGGATGCCCACTATGCGGGAGTCGCGTCTCGGCTAGTGGTCGGCCGAGGTTTAGAGTGCTGCAGAGGCCGTTTTGAATGGGGTGGGGTGCGCTAGGGCGGGTTGTTGTTCTTGAAGCGGCGCAGCCGCTTGGCCCACCTACGCAACTTGCACCGCCGCGGGTTCTCAGGTGTCTTCTCGCGAGGGCAGCCCCGACGCGACGTATTGGTCATACGTGCGTCGGGATCCCGGAGTCGAGAAGGCGCCTGAGCTTCCGCCACCCGCACCGCCAAGCAGAACGAGCCTGGAAACAGGTATTCGTGTTATGAGGAAGGTTTCGACGTTATGGCGGTCGGCCAAGCCCCAGCACCAGGTGTGCGGGGTTCCGGAGCATCGGGAGATGCCACCCCGCGGAACTCGACCCGGCAGGTCGTGCTCGCCAGCCTCGTAGGCACCTCGATCGAGTTCTACGACTTCTACGTCTACGCGACCGCCGCGGTGCTGGTCTTCCCACACCTGTTCTTCCCGGCGGGCGACCACACCGCCGCGACCCTGCAGTCACTGGCGACGTTCGCGATCGCCTTCGTCGCCCGCCCGGTCGGCTCCGCGCTGTTCGGGCACTTCGGCGACCGCATCGGCCGGAAGTCCACGCTCGTCGCGTCGCTGCTGACGATGGGCATCTCGACCGTGCTGATCGGCCTGCTGCCCGGCTACGAGCAGATCGGCGTCGTCGCGCCGCTGCTGCTGGCGCTGTGCCGGTTCGGCCAGGGCCTGGGCCTCGGCGGCGAGTGGGGCGGCGCCGCGCTGCTGGCCACCGAGAACGCGCCCGCGGGCAAGCGGGCCTTCTTCGGCACCTTCCCCCAGCTGGGCGCGCCGATCGGGTTCTTCTTCGCCAACGGCCTGTTCCTGCTGCTGTCGGAGTTCATGGACGACGCGACGTTCCTGTCCTGGGGCTGGCGCGTGCCGTTCCTGGTGTCGGCGGTGCTGGTCGTGGTCGGCCTGTGGGTGCGGCTGAGCATGCACGAAACCCCGGCCTTCGCGAAGGTCGTGGCGCGCAACGAGCGCGCGAAGGTGCCGTTCGCGCAGGTCTTCCGCAGCGACCTCAAGGCGCTGGTGCTCGGCACGTTCATCATGCTGGCCACCTACGTGCTGTTCTACCTGATGACGGTGTTCTCGCTGTCCTACGGCACGGCCAAGACCGGCCTGGGCTACGAGCGCTCGCAGTTCCTGGTCATGCTGCTGGTCGGCGTGGTGTTCTTCGGCCTGACGGTCCCGCTGGCCGGCTGGCTGGCCGACCGCTACGGGCGGCGGCCCACGCTGATCATCACCACCGTCGCGATCATCGTGTTCGGCCTGCTGCTGGGCCCGTGGTTCGGCGCGGACTCCGGCGTGGCCACGGTGTCGTACCTGATCGTCGGGCTCGGCCTGATGGGCATGACGTTCGGGCCGATGGGCGCGGTGCTGCCGGAGCTGTTCCCGACCGCGGTGCGCTACACCGGCGCGTCGGTGTCCTACAACCTGGCCAGCCTGCTGGGTGCCTCGGTCGCCCCGTACATCGCGACCTGGCTGGCCAGCTCCTACGGGCTGGGCTGGGTCGGCGTCTACCTGGCGGCGATGGGCGCCATCACGCTCATCGCGCTGATCATCTCCAGGGAGACCCGCGAGACGTCAATCGAGCACTGAACCCAACCGCGCGAGCAGCTCGTCCAGCAGCGGCAGCGAGGTCGCGTGGTTGAAGCGGACGAAGCCCCGTCCGGCCGTCGAGCCGGGCGGGGCGTAGTTCGTTCCGGAGTTGACCCGGACCCGGGCGTCCCGCAACAGCACCTCCGCCGGTTCCGGGCCGAGCCCGCGTACGTCCAGCCAGGCCAGGAATCCAGCCTGCCCGCGGTGCACCCGGACCCGCGAGCGCTCGCCCGCCCACTCCTGCAACCGGTCGCGCGTGCGGTCCAGGTAGCTGCGCACCGCGGTCAGCCAGCCGCCGTCGTCCCGCCACAGGGCGGTCGCGACGGCCAGCCCTGCTGTCGAGGCGCGCATCTTCTCGTGCGGCGGGATGAGGTCGAGGAGATGCTTCGTCGATTCCTGGCACACCAGCACCGCGGACTTGAGCCCCGGGACGTTCCACCCCTTGGACGCGCTGGTCACCGTGACGGCCAGGTCGCCGACGGCGGCGAAGGGGACGAAGTCCTGATCGCTCGCGCGCAGCGGCGCGTGGACCTCGTCGCTGATCACGAAAGCCCCGTGCCGGTCGGCGATTTCCGCGAGCGTCCGCAGTTCGTCGCGCGACCAGATCCGGCCCGTCGGGTTGTGCGGATGGCACAGCAGCACCGCCTTCGCTCCGGTGGCGAGCGCGCCGGCGACGGCGTCGAAGTCGATCCGCCAGCCCTCCTCGGTGTCGAGCAGCGGGCATTCCCGGACCGGGCGGCCGAGGTAGTCGAGCAGGCCCAGGAACGGGGGATAGGCCGGGGTCAGCAACACGATGCCGTCGCCGGGCGCGGTCAGGAGACGCACCGCCGCCTCCAGCCCGGCCAGCACGTCGGCGACGGGTGAGACCAGCGCGGGATCGACGCGCCAATCCTGTTCCCGCGCAACCCAATCCGCGAACGCCGCGAGGTGCTCGTCGATCACCGGGTAGCCGAAGTCGGCGCGCTCGACCAGCTCCAGCAGCACATCACGGGCCACCGGGCACAGCGGGTAGTCCATCTCGGCGATCCAGGCGGGCAGGACGTCGGGATCGACCAGGGCCCATTTCTGGGAGCGGCGCCGCCGCAGCTCGTCGGGGCGCAGGGCGTCGAATTCGGCGTGCAGTTCGGCAACCGTCATTCTCGTCATTATGCGCTGGCGGCGGTGCTCGATCGGCGAAATTCGTTGGCGCGACGCCGGGTTCGCGTGGTTAGGTGCGGTCATGTCCGACATCGCCGCTGCTGAGCGCCTGCGGGCGTGGGTTCGGGAAGACTTCGGCATCGACCTCGTGGCGATCGATCCGGTGGGCAGCGGTGCGGACGTGGCCGCCGAAGTCGGGCGCGGGACGTCCGCGGCGGGGGAGCGGTACGCCGTCAAGTGGAGCGGCGGCGGCACGACGGCGGGGCTGGCGGTGTCGGCGTGGCTCGCCGGGCGTGGAGTGCCGGGCGTCGCGGGTCCGGTGCCGACGCGTAGCGGCGGGTTGTGGAGCGAGCGCGCGGGGCGCCGGCTGTCCCTGGCGCCGTGGGCGTCCGACGAGGGCGCGCTGGATGGCGGGATGACGGCAGAGCACTGGGAGGCTTATGGGGCAATGCTCGCGCAGGTGCACGCCATGCCCGTGGCGGAGGCGCCGGAGTCGCTGCCGCGCGAGGAACACACGCACGAGCGCTGGGCATCGGCGGTGCGCGCGCTCCACGGCGAGTGCACCTCCGGCGAACTCCCGGACGACCCTCTCGTCGGCTCCCTGGCCGCGGAGTGGCGCTCGGCGGCGGACCGCATCGCGGCGCTGCTGACGCACGCCGATGCCGTGGGGCGGAAGCTCCGGGCCCAGTTCGCGCCCGAAGTGGTCTGCCACGGCGATCCGCACCTGGGGAACGTGCTGCTGCGCGGTGCGGACGTGTCCCTGATCGACTGGGACGACGCGGTCCTCGCCCCGCGCGAACGCGATCTCCTGTTCGTGATCGGCGGTGTGCTGCTGCCGTTCGCGCCGGTCGGCCGGCAGGAGCAGCAGTGGTTCTTCGCCGGGTACGGGCCCGTGGACATCGACCCGCACCGCCTGGCCTACTACCGGTGCGTGCGCGCCCTGGAGGACCTCGCCGTCCCGGCCGCGCAGGTGCTGGAGAACCGCGCCCCGGAGGCCGAACGAGCGGAGGCGCTGGCCCTCTTCCGGGGCGTGGTGTCGTCCACCGGCCTCGCCGGACTCGCCCTCGCCTCGGCGGGGAACGGCTCCACGGCGGCCACGAGCTAGATCTCGGCTTCACCCCAGGATTCGACGACGACCTTGTCGCCGACGGACAACCTGCCCGGTCGCACGACCGCGAACTTGGTGCCGAAGGCGATTCCCGCATCCGCCCGCCGGTACCGGGCGAGGGTGCGCAGCGGCTGCGGGCCGGCTCGGCGACCGGTCGCCTGGTCTACGGTCGTGACGGCGCAGCGGATCGCGAGTTTGGCGTAACCCAGCGCCGCTTCGCCGATCGAGATCGTGCGCGCCAGGTCTTCGGTGTGCGGGTCGTCCCAGCCGCTGATCACGATGTTGGGCCGGAACCGGTTCATCGGCAGCGGCGCCGAACCGTCCTCGGCCAGCCGCTCGTCGAGCAGGTCCAGCGATGCCGTGGAGATCAGGTGCACGGGGCAGCTGTCGGCGTAGCCGGACGTCCCGGGGGTCGCGCCGTCGGTCACGCGGTCGTGCTCGGGCGGGACCCGCACCAGCCTGCTTGGCGCGCCGAGCAGGTCGGAGAACCACTCCGCGGCGGCGTCCCCCTGGTCGATGCCCAGGTGCGGGGCGCCGAACAGGTCGACCGGGCGGCGCGCACCGGTGCTGTTCACGGCGACGATCAGCGGGTCGGTTCCCGGCGCCGAGAGGGTCATCCGATCCCCGTCGACCCGGGGCTGAGCCACCGCGAGCCGGGGATGTCTGCGCTGGGTCCGGTAGGTGCCGTCGAGGTCGACGACCATGAACGCGCGGTCGTGTTCGAGCCCGGCCGGGGTCAGCGCGGAACCGCTCGTCGCGATTCCCGCGCATCCCTTCACCGGGTAGCTGATGAGAGCGGCGATCTCGCCTGGCGCGATGAACATGGCGCACCTCCTCGGTCAGGAGGCGCCCTTGTGTCCCTTCGCGTCGGCGGCCAAGCGTGGCGGGCACAGCCCGTCGCAGCGCCTCTCGACCGCGTTGCCGAGAAGCCTGCCGATTCGCGGCCTCGTCGTCAACGGGTTATCGCGGCAGGCGGCCGGTGGTGCGCAGCAGGTCGAGCAGGCGGTCGACGAACTCGGCCTGGGCGGCGTTGAGCTTCTCGCGGGCGGTGTCCGGATCGCACCACAGGGCCCGGTCGACCTCCGGGAAGCTCTGGCGGCGGCCCGACTTCGGCGGCCACTCCACCTCGAACTCGTTGCTGCGCAACGCGGTCGGATCGAAGTCGCCCTCGACGGCCCAGGCGGTCACGAGCTTGCCGTTGCGCTGCTTCACCTCGCCCAGCGGCGACAGCTCGCGGTCGGTCAACGGCATGCCGGTCTCCTCGGCGAACTCCCGGACCGCCGCCGACCGCGCGTCCTCGTCGGGGTCGTGCTCGCCCTTCGGGATGGACCAGGCACCGGCGTCCTTCTTCCGCCAGAACGGGCCGCCCGGGTGCACCACGAGGACCTGCGGAGATCCGTCCTCGACCTTGAACAGCAGGATGCCGGCGCTTCGCTTGCTCACGCCACCAGTGTCGCGCACCCGCCCCGGCGCGCGCGACGCGGTGTCCGATGTGGATGGTGAATCCCTGCGGTCAGCTCTGGCGCAAATCGCGGAACGCGTCGATGCTGGCAGCGTGGAACGGGTCGTGCTGCACGTGGATCTCGATCAATTCATCGTCGCCGTAGAGCTGTTGCGCCATCCCGAGCTTCGCGGGCGGCCGGTGCTCGTCGGCGGCTCCGGCGACCCGAAGCAGCGCGGCGTCGTGGCCGGGGCGTCCTACGAGGCCCGCGAGTTCGGGGTTCGCTCCGGCACGCCGCTGCGCACTGCGGCGGCCCGCTGCCCGGAGGCGGTGTTCCTGCCCGCCGACCGCGAGACCTACCTCGCCGCGTCCGCCGACGTGATGGGGGCGCTGCGGGAGGTCGGCGGCATCCTGGAGGTCGCCGGGTGGGACGAGGCGTTCATGCTGGTCGACACCGAGGACGCCGAGCTGACCGCCCGATCGGTGCAGCAGCACGTGCGGGAACGCACCGCGCTGGCGTGCTCGGTGGGCATCGGCGACAACAAGCTCCGCGCGAAGCTGGCTTCCGGGTTGGCCAAGCCCGCCGGGGTGTTCCGGCTGGACATGTCCAACTGGGTCGAGGTGATGGCGCACCGGCCGCCGGAAGCGCTGTGGGGCGTCGGCGCGAAGACGGCGAAGAAGCTCGCCGCGCGCGGCATCGCCACGGTCGGCGACCTGGCGCGAACGGCGATGGTGGACCTCGCGGGCGAATTCGGCCCCAACATCGGGCCGTGGCTCGTCGCGCTCGCGCACGGCTACGACTCGACCCCGGTCACCGACGAGCCCTACCAGGCCCGCTCGCACGGCCGGGAGGTCACCTTCCAGCAGGACCTGCGCGACGAGGCCGAAATGCGCTCGGAGATCACCCGCCTCTCGCACGTCGTCTCGGAGGACCTCGCGGCCGAGGACGTCCTGGCCCGCCGCGTCGTCGTGAAGGTGCGGGATTCCCGCTTCGCCACCCACACCCACGGCGTGTCCCTCCCGGCCCCGACCCGCGACGCCGGGGCCATCGATGGCGCGGCCCAGACGGCCCTCGGCCGGTTCCCGCTGGACCGCCCGGTCCGCCTCCTCGGCGTCCGGGCCGAGATCGCCCGAGCCGAAAGCTGAAGCGAACGGCCTGTTCACCCCGCTAGGCGGAGTGAACGGTCCGTTCGCTTCAGTCCGCGTGCTCGCGTTCGGCGAGGGCCTTGCGCAGCAGCGGGGTCAGGCGGAAGTCGACCATGCTGCGCATCGCCAGCGCGAAGTTGGTGCGCTCCACTCCGGGCGTCGCCAGGACCTGCCCGGCGATCCGGTACAGGTCGTCGGCGTCCACCGCGACCACCCGCACCAGCAGGTCGGCCGCGCCGGTGAGGCCGAAGACCTCGACGACCTCCGGGATCTGCGCCATCGACTCGGCGAGCTCGCCGAGCATCTGCTGGGTGACCTGCACGGTGATGAACGCGGTCAGCGGGTGGCCGAGCGAGGCCGGGTCGATGCGCCGCTCGAACGACCCGAGCCTGGGCTCCAGCTTGGCGAGCCGGGCCTGCACCGTGTTGCGGGACAGCCCGACGCGTTCGGCCAGCGCGACCACCGTCGCGCGCGGCTCCTCCCGCAGCGCCAGCAGCAGCCGGATGTCCACCTCGTCGAGCGTGTCGGCGCTGGGCACAATGCTCACCTCCGTCGGCTCGCACCGAGCCGTGTCGGTGCAGAATGCGCAAAATAAGGTCCAGAACTTGTGCAGTGATTGTGCTCTTGGTGTTCTCGTCGAAGCAATGTGGAAACTTTTCCGAGGAGGCGCGATGACCAGTGCGGCACCGGTCCAGGCGGCGACGGCCGAATCCCTGCGCGAGGTCGAGCAGCGGGTGCTGTGGTTGTCGGCTGCGATCATCGACCACGCCAACCGGGTGCGGCCCAACGCCTCGGGGCTCAAGGTCGGCGGTCACCAGGCGTCCTGCGCCTCGATGGTGTCGATCATGACGTCGCTGTACTTCGAGCACCTGACCGCGGCGGACCGGGTCTCGGTGAAGCCGCACGCGTCGCCGGTGCTGCACGCGATCAACTACCTGCTCGGCGAGCTCGACGAGTCGCACCTGACCACGCTGCGCGAGTTCGGCGGCCTGCAGAGCTACCCGAGCCGCACCAAGGACCCCGACCCCGCGGACTACTCGACGGGCTCGGTCGGGCTCGGCGCCACCGCCCCGATCTGGGGCGCGGTGGCTCGCCGCTACGTCGACAGCCACGTCGGCGGCGCGGGCACCGGGCGGCAGTACTCGCTGCTCGGCGACGCGGAGCTGGACGAGGGCGCCTGCTGGGAAGCGATCATGGACCCGACCGTCGCCGACCTCGGCGAGGTCGTCTGGATCGTCGACCTCAACCGCCAGTCCCTGGACCGGGTCGTGCCGAAAATCGCGGCCAACCGCCTGCAGGGCATGTTCGCCGCCGCCGGCTGGCAGGTGCTCACCCTGAAGTACGGGCGGCTGCTGGAAGAGCTGTTCGCCCGGCCGGGCGGCGAGGCGCTGCGGGCGCGCATCGATGGCATGAGCAACCCGGAGTACCAGCGGTTGCTGCGCTGCACGCCGCAACAGCTGCGCGAGCGGCTGCCCGGCGCCGACGGCGGGGAGATCGCCCGGCTGCTGTCCGATGTGGACGACGAGGCGCTGACCGCGGCGATCCGCAACCTCGGCGGGCACGACCTGGCGGCGCTGGACGGCGCGTTCCGGGCCATCGACGACACCCGGCCGACCGTCATCTTCGCTTACACCGTCAAGGGATACGGCCTGGCCAGCGAGGGCCACCCGCAGAACCACGGCTCGCTGATGAGCGCGGAGCAGATGCAGCAGCTCGCCGAGAACGTCGGCGCCGACCTGAACGACCCGTGGCACCGCTTCGAGGCCGGCAGCCCGGCGGGGCAGCGGTGCTCCGACGCCGCCGCGCGCCTGCGCCGCCGCGAGCGCCCGCAGGTGTCGCCGCCGGAGCTGCCGGCGGACATCGGGCGGACGCCGACCGGCACCACGACCACGCAGGCCGCGCTCGGCCGTGCGCTGCTGGACCTGACGCGCGGCGCGCCGGACGCCGCGGCGCGGATCGTGACGCTGGCACCGGACGTCAGCTCGTCGACGAACCTGGGCGGCTGGCTGAACAAGGTCGGCGTGTGGTCGCCGACCGAACGGGTGGACTGGTTCGCCGACGACGCCGAGACCATCCTGCACTGGCGGGAACGCCCGGCCGGTCAGCACATCGAACTCGGCATCGCCGAGACGAACCTGGTCGGGCTGCTCGGCGAGCTCGGCGCCACCTGGAGCCGCTGGGGCCAGCCGCTGCTGCCGATCGGCGTGGTCTACGACTGCTTCGTCGGGCGCGCGCTGGAACCGTGGTCGTTCGGGATGTACGCGGGCGGCCAGTCGATCCTGGTGGGCACGCCCTCGGGCGTCAGCCTCGCGCCGGAGGGCGGCGCGCACCAGTCCGTGATCACGCCGTCGATCGGCCTGGAACAGCCGGGCCTGACCAGCTACGAGCCGGCGTTCGCCATCGACACCGAGTGGTGCCTGCTGGCGTCGCTGGCCCGCCTCGGCAGGCCCGACGGCGGATCCGCCTACCTGCGCCTGTCGACCCGGCCGGTCGACCAGACGCTCGCGGCGGTGCCCGCCGACCCGGCGGCCCGCGAACGCCGTCGCCGCCTGGCGATCGGCGGCGCGTACCCGCTGCGCCGCCACGAGGCGCCGGAGGTGACGTTGGCGGCGATGGGCGCGCTGGTGCCCGAAGCGCTGGCGGCCGCCGACCGGCTCGAAGAACAGGGCGTCGGCGCGGACGTGGTGTGCGTGACCAGCCCGGGCCTGCTGTTCGAGGCGTTGCGGGCGCGCCAGGGAGCCGGCGGATCCGCGGGCATCCTGGACCAGGTCTTCCCGGCGCACCGGGCGACGCCGCTGGTGACCGTCCTAGATGGACACCCGCACACGCTGGCGTTCCTGGCGGGGATCAACCGGGTCCGGGCGGCCCACCTCGGCGTCACGAACTTCGGCCAGTCGGGCTCGTTGGAAGACGTCTACCGCTACCACGGCCTGGACGCGGACACGATCGTCCGCGCGGCCCTCGACATCACCGACCACGCCTGACCGCAAGTCCTCGCGTCCCGGTGGGTCCGCAATTTCCATTGAAATCGAAGGTTCGATTTCAATGGAAATTGCGGTACGACCTCGGGATCCGGATGTCCGGGGTGCCCGGGGGTGTGGGATTTCGGTGGTCAGGTGGTGAATCCTGCTGCCATGGCCAGGAAGATCTCGGTGCAGTGGTCGATGAGGCGGGATTCGTCGACGTCCAGGGTGCCGTCCAGCCAGGCCGTCAGGGTCTGGGCCAGGCCGCCCACGATGAAGTGCGTCGTGAGTTCGAGGTGCGGGGTTCCGGTGATGCCGTAGAAGTCCTTCGCCTGACCGCCCAGCAGGGCGGCGAACAGCCTTGAGGAGTCCAGGCGGCGCTGCGCCAGCAGGGGACTGGAGAGCGAGATCGAGAACAGCAGCCGGCCGCGCCTCGGGTCGTGGGCGATCGTGCGGACGATGTTCTCCAGTCCCGCCCGGACCTTGGCCCGTTCGCCCGGGGCCGCTGCGGTGACCGCGTCGAGCGTCGTCGTGGCGAGGTCGTCGACGACGTGGTCGTACACCGCCGCCGCCAGCGCGTCGCGGTCGGCGAAGCTCTCGTAGAAGTAGCGCGTCGCCAGGCCCGCCCGCTGGCACGCCCCGCGCACCGTCAGGGCCGGGCTGTCGCCCGCCGCGCCGAGCAGGTCCAGTCCGGCCTCGATGAACTGCGCCCGGCGCTCGGCCTGGCGGTCACCGCCTTGCACTCCGCCGTAGACCCGCAGTGGAGACGTGCTCATCCGCCCATCTTGACAGATCGCCGGGGCCGCTGTTAGTTATCTGGTAACGGCCGTGTGCAGAATGGACCCCGGTGCGGAGGGTGGCGGCGGTGACGGTTTCGGCGACGAAGGCCAGGCGGATCGAGGACGCGGTGCTCGGTGTCGGCCTGCTGGCCGGCAACGCGAACGTGATCATGCAGCTGGCGCACCCCGGGGTGGGGCACGGCGTGGTGGAGAGCAGGGTCGAATCCGGCCAGCTGTTCCGGCACCCGGTGAAGCGGACCCGCACGACCCTGGCCTACCTGGTGGTCGCGGCGATGGGCACCGACCGGGAGAAGGAGCTGTTCCGGCGCGGGGTGAACCGGGCGCACGCGCAGGTGCGCTCGACGGATTCCAGCCCGGTCGCCTACAACGCCTTCGACCCGGACCTGCAGCTCTGGGTCGCGGCCTGCCTGTACAAGGGCTTCGAGGACAACTACCGGATCTTCTTCGGTGAGCCCGACGCCGCCACGGCGGACGCCTTCTACCGGGAGGGCGCGGCGCTGGGCACCACCCTGCAGGTGCCGGCGGAGGCGTGGCCGCCGGACCGGGCCGCCTTCGAGGAGTACTGGGCGCAGTCGCTGGACCGCATCTCGATCGACGACACCGTGCGCGCCTACCTCTACGACGTGACGATGCTGGCCTGGCTGCCGCGCCCGGTGGCGCTGCTCTTCGGCCGCTTCAACAGGTTCGTGACGACCGGGTTCCTGCCGGAGCGGTTCCGCGAGGAGATGCGGCTGCCCTGGAACGGCCGGGACCAGCGCCGGTTCGACGCTCTGATGTCGGCGCTGGCAGCGATCGTGCGGCGGGTGCCGCCGGTGGTGCGCCGGTTCCCGTTCAACCTCGTCCTCTGGGACCTGCGGCGCCGGATCAGGACGGGCCGCCCGCTGGTCTGAAGCTCAGCAGGATCCGTCGGCGACGGGCGTACGAATAGGTCGGCGGCAGGTACGGCGACGAAGAGACCGCTTCGCCTGGCCCTCGTGCTCCCCGGCGCCTTCCGCCGGAGGTTCGCCGACCCGCGTCACCTCCAGCAGTCCGATCTCGTCCACGTCCGAGTTCCGCAACGCGTCCTCGACGTGCCGAGTGAAGCTGTTGTCGAGCGGGTCGCGCAGCGTGCCGTCGTCGTCCTGGGTCAGCTGCGCCGCGGCGTCCTCGGCGGCCGCCTTGACCTCACCGTCGCTCCGTGATCGCGGAAGCCGAGCGCCGCGACCCCGATGGCGGCGAGCAGGGTGAGTGCGGCGAGAAGCATCGGCGTTCCTTCGGGTGCGGGCTTCGCCGATCGTCCTCGGCGGTCGCTCGCTGGTGGGACGCGGCCCACGCGCTCCTGGTTCCCGCTGATCAGCGGCCGGTTTCGGGTCGGCCACTGTGGACCGCGCGGTGCTCGGGTGGTCGATTCGTCGGGTCTCGTTCTCCTGATCGTCACCTGCTCGGGGGTGTGCCGCGTCCGGTAAACATGAAAGATTTTCTGATCAGTTGGTTGATCAGGGACGCGAGGACTGGGAACTGAACATGGCAGCGATGAGCAGGCGCGGTTTCCTCCGGGCCGCGGGCATCACCGGAACCGTCCTCGGCAGCGGCTTGCTCGGCGCCGGTCCGGCGCTCGCCAGGGGCGCCGACCCGAGGGTGGTCAACGCCGCCGGGACGACCCTGCAGCGCACGGCCGTCGCCGCGCCGGGCAGCGACTACCGGCGCTTGGTGGCCGGCCCGGGCTGGTCGCAGGTGGTGCGCACCGACCTGGTCGAGGGCCGCGCGGGCCGGGACGACCGCCGGGTGCCGATCGCCTCCTTCGTCCAGTTCACCGACCTGCACCTGGTGGACGCGCAGAGCCCGGCGCGGTTCGAGTACGTGCACCCGCTGACGGGCGGGGCGTGGCGCCCGCAGGAGACGCTCGGCGCGCTGGCCGCGGCGCACCTGGTGCAGCGGGTCAACGCCCTGCCGGGCGGGCCGGTCACCGGCCGGCCGCTGGACTTCGTGATCACCACCGGCGACAGCACCGACAACCACGAGCGGGCTGAGCTCGACTGGTACTTCGCCGTGCTCAACGGCGGGCGACTGGCGCAGAACACCGGCGACCCCGGCAACTACGAGGGCGTGCAGAACTCCGGCGACCCGCTGTACTGGCATCCCGAAGGCGGTGTCGCGGACCGGTTCCGCGAGCTCGGTTTCCCGGTGCTGGACGGGTTCTTCGCGGATGCGCTCCGGCCGTTCGACAGCCCCGGGCTGCGCATCCCGTGGTACGCGGTCTTCGGCAACCACGACAACGCCGTCGTCGGGACGGTGCCGGACGAGCTGATCCCGGGCCTGCACCACTGGTACACCGGCTCGCGCAAGATCATCGGCCGGGACGAGCGCGAGACCCGCGAGGTCGCCGCCCTCCTGCGCGGCGACCGGCAGCGGTCGGCGCTGGCGGTGGAAACCCGCAGCGGCATCATCCGCACCGTCACGCCCGACGAGCGCCGCAGGCCGTTCAAGACCGAGGAGTTCATCCAGGCCCACCTGGATCCGGCCAACACCGGGCCGGGGCCGGTCGGCCACGGCTTCGACGCCGACCACACCGAGCCGTACTACACCTTCCCGATCGCGCCCGGCGTCACCGGCATCAGCCTGGACAGCACGAACACCGCCGGCTTCGCCGAAGGCTCCCTCGGGCTCGCCCAGTACCAGTGGCTGGAAGAGGTGCTCGCCCGCGGCAGCTCGGAGTACTACGACGCCTTCGGGCGCAAGCAGCGGCAGTCCGCCTCCGACGAGCTCTTCGTGCTGTTCAGCCACCACACCAGCGCGTCGATGACGGCGCTGCTGCCGGACTTCCGCCGGCCCGGCGAGATCCGCAAGAGCGGCAACGCGGTGGTGCGGCTGCTCAAGCGCTTCCCCAACGTGCTGGCCTGGGTCAACGGCCACACCCACCGCAACGCGATCACGCCGCACCACGCCGACGATCCGGCGTGCGGGTTCTGGGAGATCAACACGGCGTCCCATGTGGACTTCCCGCAGCTCGCGCGCGTCATCGAGCTGGTCGACAACGGCGACGGCACGCTGTCGCTGTTCACCACGCTGATCGAGGCCGACAGCCCGTACCAGGCCGACTACGACGACCGCTCGCCGGCGGGGCTCGCCTCGCTGTACCGGGAACTGTCGTTCAACGACCCGCACACCGACCTCGCGCAGCTCGGCGAGCCCGGCGACCGCAACACCGAGCTGTTCGTCGCTGGGCGCATGCCGACCCGCTGAGCGCGCGAGCCGAGGACTCCTGGACGACCCTGGTGTCGTGACGCGACAGGCACCGGGAGGCTGAGATGGACGGCGGACCTGTGGTCGTGGGTGTGGACGGCTCGGCGGTCGCGCGCAACGCCGCGCGCTGGGCTGCGCGGGAGGCGGTGCGCCGGCGGGTCGGCCTGCGGATCGTCTACGCGGACGCGGCCGCGCAGCCGGTGCCGGCGGATTCGCTCCGAGCGAAGGAGCACCACCTCCGCGACGAGGTCGCCCGCTGGCTCGCGGCGGGCACGGACGCCGCGCGGGAGCAGGAACCCGAGGTGCCCATCGACGCCGCGGCCGTGCGGGGCACGGCGGAGAAGGTGCTCATCGCGGAGTCCGAGCAGGCCGGGCTCCTGGTGGTCGGGGACCGCGGGTTCGGCGGGTTCACCGGCCTGCTGGCCGGGGCGGTCGCGGTGAAGGCCGCCGCGCACGCGCGCTGCTCGGTGGCCGTCGTGCCGGACACCGGTGAGCCGCTGACCTTCCCGGTGACCGGCCCGGTGGTGGCCGGGGTGGACGATGCCCTGTCCTCCGGGCAGGTGCTGGCGCACGCCTTCGCGGTGGCGGCGTCCCGGGCGGTGCCGGTGCACGTCGTGCACGCCTGGGAAGTGGTCGGGATCGACCTCAGGTGGCTGCGGGCGCGGCTGCCTGAGGAGGAGGTCAGCGAGAACGAGCAGCGGTTCGTCGCCGAGGCCCTGGCGGGCTGGGCCGAGCGGTTCCCCGACGTCGAGGTGCGGCGGTTCGTCGGTCGCGGATCGCCCACCGGGGAACTGCTCGCCCGCGCCGCGGAGGCCCAGCTCGTCGTGGTGGGCGCGCGCGGCCGGGGCGGCGTCGCGGGAGC
This sequence comes from Saccharopolyspora sp. NPDC045941, assembly GCF_056431445.1. NCBI lineage: Bacteria > Bacillati > Actinomycetota > Actinomycetes > Pseudonocardiales > Pseudonocardiaceae > Saccharopolyspora > Saccharopolyspora sp. NPDC045941. The sequence continues at coordinate 176 of NZ_JBWKKU010000110.1, read as the reverse complement.
CCACCTGGGCTCGACGAGCCACAAGCTGATCCACCACTCGCCGTGCCCGGTGCTCGTCGTCCGCGACAACCCGAGTTAGGGATTGCAGAAAATCAACTCGCTGATTTCGGCTTTGTGTTTGGTGTGGGGTTGAGGCTGGTTGCTAGCGCGGTGAGGTCTGGCGCGGAATAGAGCCG
>NZ_JBWKKU010000109.1:5669-22210 GCF_056431445.1 Saccharopolyspora sp. NPDC045941 | reverse complement strand
CGCCGACACATCAACCCGCGGAGCCTTCTGCCCCACCAGCAGAATCCACAACCCATCCAACGACGGATCAAACTCGATATCCACCAGTCAGCCCCCATCCCACACTCGACCCCCACCCACAACCACACAACAGCGCGATCACGGACCCAAACACAGGACACAAACCGAGAACATTCCGGTGACACATCGACCAAAAACCCCGAGCCTACGGCCTTCTACCCGGGACATCACGCCCGGACGGACCCGGCGGCATCTCCTCACCCGTGACACTACGCGTAGCCGTCGGCGCCTGATAACCCTCGCGTGTGGGATCGGGAATGCCGGCCGGGTCCGGTGCACCTTTCATGCCCAGCGCGTTCTTACCGATATACTCGGCGTTGTCCTCAGTTGCGACACAAAAATCCGTGAACTGGCGAAGACTCTCAGTCAACTGCTGCACAGCCTTCGTCAGACCGGACGCACAATTTGCGAAAACCCGGGCGCCCTCGGTATAAGCCGGCTTGAACTGGTCCCAACTTTCATCCGACTCGCCACCGACCAACGGCTCATAGCCGATCAGCCGCTCGTGGTCGCCGGCGAAGGCATAGAAGTTGTCACCAGCACCACGAAGCCTCTCAGCACTGCGCAACATACTGCCCGTGTCCACACTGACGCGCCCAGAACCCGGACCGAAACCCACCGGGCCGTGACTCCTCAACGGAGAGCCCTCATAACCACTGTCGTCACCAGGATCAGATTTCGTAACCATCTGCCTCAGTCCCTAATATTCATCACGTCACGGGTTACCTCGTGCAACTCCGGCTCCGGCTTCAGCAACGACTGGATATCAACGTCACCGGAGAACAGCTTCTGAGCGTCGAATCCGGATGGCAAAGACGGCGCCATCACCTCAGCCGCTTCACGACCCGCCTGCTGCTGCGCATCAGCGATGACCTTGAGGACCGCGCTTGCCAGGTCGGCAGGCGCCATGCGCTTGTAAGCACCGGTCGGGAACTCGAGACCCTTCACCGCCCCACCATGTCCCACCGTCACCGCCACAACCCGTCTAGGCGCTACCACAGTGCACGAAATCTCCCCCAAACGCCGTTGAGTCTCCTTAATCTCAGCAAACTGCCTGCGATACTGCGCCATCAACTGCTCGAGCTCTTCAGCACGCGAGTCCAACACCCACGCCCTCCCTCACCAACAAACAGATCGACACGGAAACCGGATATACCTACAGCATTAAAACCAGATGCGGACGCATCACCCAACACAACCAGCCCGAAACGGGCCAAAAGTGAAGCCAAACCTGTCCGCTCACACCAGCGGATTCCCGGGGTCGTTTCAACACGGTCGCTAGTTGGTGGCGGCCAGTAGCGTGGACAGTCGTCGAGTTCGGCAGCGACGGCGGCGAGGCACTCAAGGCTGTGGACCGACAGGTCGGTGCCCTTGGGAAGTACTGGCTCAGGAGGCCGTTCGTGTCCTCGTTGCCACCGGGAGCAGCCACTCCAGGGCAGAATCGGTTTCCTCTGTGCACCTGTGTTCACCGACCCTGTTGACGGGGCGTCGTATCGCCCGGTGGGCTTGTGCGATGGTCAAGCCACATCCCATCGAGGAGCGAAAAAAGTCAAATCCGGTCGCTGATGGCGTCGACAGTGCCTCGTTCGAGAAGCTGTACAACGGTGATACTCCGAAAGCCCCGAAGATGCCGTGGGACCTCGGCGCGCCGCGCCCCCTGGTCGTCGAGTTGGCCGAGGCAGGCGAGTTCACCGGCGACGTACTCGACATCGGTTTCAGCGAGGTCGCCCTGCGGGAGACGCTCGGAACGCACTGGACGATCGAGCGGCTCGAAGCCGCTAACTACACGACCGCTTGCACCTTGGAGGAGCTTCAAGTGAGCACGCGGGCGGTCCTGGGCGATGCGGCCAACATCTCCGGGCTCACCGCGTTCCCGACCAACGGCGAGGGCCGCGTGCTGCTACCGATCTGGCTGCTGAAAGCGGTTCGCAGGGCGGCGTGATCGCCAAACTGGCCGCCAGGCACCGAAATTGGCAAGTGGCGACGGGCCGGGCGGGCCGTCGTAGACCCGGCTCGACCGGCCAGGTCGTCGTCTCGCAGCCAGATCCAGCAGCCGATGTTGGCGCAGTTTTCTTGGTAGACATGCACGCACCGTCTGTTAACGCACACCTCTTAGCCGGTATGCCGACGAGTGAGTGGCTGACCCAGCCCGGTTCGTGCTGCGGCACACGTTCCCTCAAAATGCTAAGACTGCCTCGTTTGGCCGTAACTACCGAACGTCGGCCAGGTGCAATGGAGCCGCTCCCTTGACGGCCTGAGGTCAGGTACCCGCGGCATCGCACCCACAAGGCCGCGAGCGGCCGCCGGTCAGCCGACCGACGCGAGTCCTTCGTCCAGCGCCAACGACGGCAGTGCGGACATGGTGACGGCGTGCAGGTCGGCCTCAGCCAGCGTACGCGAGGCCGCGGTAAAGGCGAGCCGCTGCGCGAGGCGGTGGATGTCCCGTGCTGTGTGCCCTCCGTCGGAGAGCAGGCCGCGCAACGCGTCCGCCACATTCTCCGGCACTTTGTGGCCGCAGCGCGTGAGCTGCCGCACGGCGAGCGCAGTCAGCTGGTCCACGTCGTACTCTGCGAAGTCCCACCGCTCGGCGAAACACTCGCCAAAGGCCGTGGAGGACTCGAAGAGCCCGGTTAACGACACAGCCTCGCCGGACAGCAGCACGACCGGTCCTGCCGGGTTGCGCCGCACCGCCTCGGCGAGCGCATCGATCGTCTCTGTGCGCCGCTCGGCCGAATCGGTCGCCCAGTCTCCGTCCGCGTCGAGCAGCAGCACGCCGCCGCTGGCCTCGTCGAACGCCGTCGACACCAGGCTCACCGCCTGCCCCGGCCAGCGCGGGCACAGATCGCGGCCGATCGACAGCCGCGTCACGTGGCCGCTGCTGATCAGCCTGAGCTCGGTGAGACTCTGCGCGTAGAGCGACGCGACCGCGCGCCGCCCCATGCCCGGCCGGCCGGACAGCACGACATTCGCCTGTCTGCCCAGCCCTTTGTTGTGTGCCTTGAGCCCACACAGCCGCACGAGGGTGCGCCCGGCGGCCTCGCGCACGTTCTCGAGTCCGCACAGTCCCGTGAACCGCTGCCAGCCCAGCGTTGCCTGCACCGCACCGAAGGGGTCTGTGCTTGCGTCGGGGAGGGCCGCGAGGGGCGCCACCTCGCCAAGCGCCACGAGCTCGCTTGCCAGGTCTTTGGCGGTGAGCCTGCTCAGCTCGGTGTCTTTGGACGGCGGGTGCATAGCGAGACGGGATGCCTGGTTGCTGACCATCGCCTCGAACAGCTTGCGGGCCACGCGGCCGTTTCCGAAGGTGTCGTTCTTCGGGACACGCTCGAAATAGTCGGTCAGCGCGTTGACCGCATCGTCGGTCAGCTCGTAGTAATGCTTGCGGCAGAGGTTGGTCGTGATCGTGACCAATTCCTCGACGCTGTAGTTGGGGAACTCGACGGTCTTCGAGAACCGGGATGCCAGACCGGGGTTGGAGGCCAGGAACTGCTCCATCAGCTCGGAGTAGCCAGCAACGATCACCACGATCTCGTCACGGTGGTCCTCCATCATCTTCATGAGCGTGTCGATGGCTTCCTGACCGAAGTCGGGACCGTTGCCACCGGACTGGCTCGACAAGGTGTACGCCTCGTCGATGAACAGCACGCCGCCCATGGCCTTGTTCACGACTTCGGCGGTCTTGATGGCCGTGGCACCGATGTACTGAGCGACCAGGTCTGCCCGCGCGACCTCGACCATGTGGCCACGGGCGAGAATGCCGAGCTCCGCCAGCACCGAGCCGTAGAGCCGGGCGACCGTTGTCTTGCCGGTGCCAGGAGGACCCGCGAACACCAAGTGCCTGCTCATCGGTGGCATCGGCAGACCCATCTGCTGCCGGCGCTGGGTCATCTTGATCAGATTGATCAGGCCGAGCACCTCGTCCTTCACACCGTCGAGACCGATCAGCGAGTCCAGCTCGGCGAGTGGCCCCTCCAGCTCGGTGCCCATCGCGCCACCGAGCGCGGAATGCTGGTCCTCGCCTGTGAGGGCGAAATCGCTGTCCCAATGCTCCTCGTCCGACGCGGGCCGGGGCTGGGAAGCGCCCTCAGCCGGCCGTGAGGACCGCTGCTGCGGCTGCGGCTCGTCGGTGAAGATACTCGCCACCGACAGCCGTTCGTGCTCGACCGCCTTGCGTACCGGGCTACCGCCGCTGCCGGTGACCGTGCACTCCGCGACGGTGACAGCCTCCTCGGTGTCAAGGAGGACGCCGTCGCCCGCGCTCCCGGTTACCTCGCAGCCGCGGACATCGCCGCGCGACCCGCTGAGCAGGTGCACGCCGTGCCGCTTCGCCGAACGCATCCGGCAGCGGATCACATGCACGTTGCTGCCTGTGCCCGCGGTGATGCCATCCTCCTGCGCATCGACGACCTCACTGTCCCGGATGGAAAGGCTGGCGTCCTCGGCACGCAGGCCTCCGCCCCGCAGCAGGGTGGACGCGAACTCACCGCGTGCCCCATTCCCCAGTGTCACCAGATGTGCCGTCGAGCCGGTGACGCGCAGGTCGGTCAGCTCCCCCCTGGAGTTCTCCGAGAGCGACAGGCCGACGGCATCGGAAACCTCGATCGCCGCGTCGTCGAGTGTCAGCCGCGACTTGCCCTTCACCAGGACGGCGGGACCGGACTCGGGCACCGCCCGCAGCCCCTTCACCCCCACTGAGGACTCGGCGTCGACCAACACCGCCCCGCGCGACGTGCCCTCGACCAGCAACGCCCCGAACACCGGGTGGGACGCCGCGTCCACCAGGACGCCGATCGGACTGCCGGTGACCTTGCAGTCGTCGAACCGCGGCGACGAGCCGCCGGTGACATAGACCGCGTTGCTGCCCGCCGAGGCGAACCGGCAGCCACGCAGCCGAGGTGAGGCCCCGCCAGCGATGTGCGCCGACTGCATGCGTGCCCCGGTGAACTCAGAATCGGCAACCACGACCTCGCTGGTGCTGCGCACGTACAGATCGAGGCTCGCGCTCTGGCTGACTACGACGTCACGGATCTCCGCACTCGCCTCCTGCTCGACCACGAGCGCGGGCTTCTCCGCCTCGGTGATCTGGCAGTCCTCGATCACCACGCGGCCGCGGCCATTGACGCAAATGCCGTTGCCCCCGGGCCTGCGCACGGATACCCGGCGCAGCTCAAGGGAACCTTCCTCGGTCACCACGATGCCCGAGGACATCGCGTCGACCACCTCGGTGTTCTCCACCATGCTCGGCATCGAGGACGTCACGACAATGCCGACGCCGCCACTACTGGTGACGGCGCAGCCACGCAGCACGGCGCAGCCCTGGCCGTGTGCAAGCACGGTCGCCCAGGACGCGCCCGACACTTGGCAGTCATCCAGTGCGACCTCGCCCTTGCGGATGTCCAGCGCCACGGCGCTCGGGTCCGCACCCGTCAGCACAAGGCCCGAGAACTGGGCGGCGCCCGCGGCGATCACGGCGACGCTGCCCGTGCGGGCGACCAACTCGACTGTGCCCGGCCCCTCCTCGGCGGTGACCGTGACCATCCGGTTGATCACGAGATTCTCCTCGTAGCGGCCGGGCAGCACGCTGATCGTCGCGCCGTCCCTGGCTTCCCTGAGCGCGGCACTGATCGTCGGGTATGAGCCGGGCCGGTCAGCGGCGACCACGAGCAACTGACGGTTCATCGTTCCTCCTCCGGCGCGGATGTCGTGCGGGCGAGGCCCGGCAGCAGGCTGAACCGCGGCGCCGCGGCGTCAGCGACGCGCACCTCGCCCTTGGCCTCGGCCCACCTGTCGAGGCACCGGCGCAGCGAGTTGAGTGCCAGCTCGTCGAGCGAAGCCCGGTTGTCGTCCACCCGACCGGCCGAATCGATCTCACCGGCGGCCAGCTCACGCAACAGCACCTGGCCGCGCATACCCTCCCCCGGCTCGGTGAGGTCAAGGACCTTGAAGCTGGTGCCGGGCACGAAGAGCACCCGGTCCGCAGTCGGGTTCAGCTCGGGTTCGAGCAGTTTCGTGCGACGCGCCGTCATGGACCACAACAGCACGTCCACATCATTGGTCTGCCGCTGCTTCGCGCAAGGCGCGCTCAGCGCGTTGATGAAGCCCCACTCGGTGAAGAACTTGCGGTTCCGGTACAGCTCCCACTCCTGCGGTGTCGGTGACGTGGCGAACACCGTGGCGCCGCGGTGGGAAGGCAGCCTGCTCAGACCGGAGACGACGCAGCGCGCGAACGGCACATGCGGACCGACCGCGCCCATTCGCAGCGGCAGATCGAGGCCGTCCCCCGCACCTGACAGGTAGAGCCGGATCGCCACGGCGTCGCTCAGCAGGCCGCCGGACGACCGCTCGAGCGCGCCCTGGAAACTGGGGTGCTCTGACAGCACGCGACTGACCGAGTTGGACTCCGCGGCGTACTCGCGACTGAGAGTGCGGCGCAGCCAGGCGCGTTCCTCGTCCAGGCCGCGCTTGGGCACCAGGGCGGCGGCCGCGGTCGACGGTGTGGGCTGCACGATCGTGACGAACGCAGCGGTTTGCTGCCGCGCGTCGTATTGGGCCGGGGGCTGCACGGTCGGTGTCCCGGTCACTGCCGGGGCGTCGGCGGCCGCGATGCCAGCCAGCGGCATTGACGCACTCGCCACCTCGGAAGGCGGCGGCCCGGTGTGCGGTGCAGGCAGCGCGGCCACTTCGGTGCTCTGGACCGGCGACACCCGCGGCCGCTCCGCGCCAGGGGCGTCGACCACGGGCAGGTCGGCGACCGGGGCTTGCACGGCGGACGAGTCACCCGGCACTGGGGGCGGGTCGGCCGACGGCGCCGGGACGGCAGGCGGCGCGTCGTGGGTGGCCGCCCCGGTCATCGACGCGGACTGCATCGACGTCGCGTCCATTGGAGGCGCCATCGGGGAGAGCGCCTCCGGCGTGACGCTCTCCAGTCGCGTCGTCACCGTGTCCACCGACAGCGGCGTGTCGGACTCAAGCGGCGCCTTACCCTGCCGCGCGTCGGTCTCCTGGCCGGGTTCGCGTGTCGACCGCTCCCCCGGATCGGCGGTGCTCTGCTGGGCGGGGCCCGCAGTGACGGCCGCGGCGGTAGGCGACGCCTCGATCGCACCCAGCGCCTGGCCGACGATCTCGATGCGCTGCTGCACCACCGACTCGGCCCGGACGAGACCGCTCAGGTGGCGGGTCGCGGGAACGAGGCAGCCGAGCACGTCCTCGGCAAGCTCGCGCAGCCGCCCGGAGGCATCGCCATGGCCGTCCTCGAACAACACCAGGTGTCGCTCGGCGTCCGGTTCGACCGAGCGGATCGCCGGTGCGTGCGGCAGCTCGTAGGGCGGGCGCAACCACAGACCGGACTGCACAACCTCCAGCACGACATCCGGCGCGTACTGGTAGACGGCCGGCGCGATCTCCTTCACGCCGAACACGGGGGCGCAGTAGCTTCTGAGCGCTGGCGGCATCGCGAGCCCCTCCGCCACGGCCGGGGTGTAGGTCATCTCCTCCGCGCACGCCCGCCAGCCGAGCGTGCCGTCCGTTCGCAGTGTGTAGACCTCCGGTTCGGTGCGCGAGCCGACCGGAATACCGGTGTAGCAGGTGATCTGCTCGCCCAGTGTGTCGGCGATGTTCTGGTAATAGGACGTGTTGCCGGGCACCGTGAGAGGGCCGAACTTCGCCAGGCGCAGCTGCGCTCGCAGCTCGTCGGGCAGCCAGCTCCAGAATCGGGTGATGTCCTGGATGGTGATCGGCGGCGCTCCAGGGCATCCGAGCACGACAACGCACACGTCGGGTTGGCACGGCAAGGTCTCGACCAGCCGCTTGCGGTGGGCTCTAAGCACGCTCTCCGGGCCTCGCGGGCGCAGCCATACGCCACCGGGCAGTGGTTCGGCGACGCTGCCTGCGCTGGTGGGCATGATCTCGATCAGACATGCCGCCGTCTCCCAGGCAGGGCGGGGGAACCGCTTGCCGTCCGGTTTCGGCGGCTTACCCGGTTGGAAGCGCACCCAGCCGGTGCCCCAGCCCGCGTCGACGAACAGTGAGCCGCCGACGCTCCGCATGATGGAGCCGTCGGGGGCGATGACGGGACAGTTCAGGCGCTCGGACAGCCATTGCCCGGCGAGCGCGGTGGTCTCCCGCGACCGCCGACCGCCGATGACCAGCCGCACGCCGCGCCGTTTGCGGGGCAGCAGCTTCGCCGTCGACTCCCACACCGCGAACGAGCTGTCCATCGGCAAGTCGACCACCACGAGCTCGTGGTCGGGATCCGCGGCGAGGCCCAGCGCCAGATCCCGGATCTCGTCGCGCAGCACATGGCGCGGACGCACGACGTGCGCATTGCCGATCACGTGACCGATCATGCTCCGATCAGCGGCGTCGTCGCGGCGCTTGGTCAGCGGGCTCATTCAGCCACGTCCTTTCTCGAATACGCCCACGCCAGCCCGGCTCAGCGTCGGGCCGCTTGGGATCTGTTCCAGCACCGCGGCCGACACCGGACGGGGTTGCACGCCGCCGAAGCCGAGTGCCGAGATGGTCTGGTCGTCGGCAAGCTGGTATTTGAACCCGCGGTCGGTGATCAAGAATCGGTCCGGTTTGCTCCCCACGCCGGTGGGTGCTGGAACGGAAGCGGCGAACATCCCCGTTCCCGGCTTCAGGTACGCGCCGAATTGTGCGTTCATCCCGATCCCGGCGTCATCGCGCTCCGCCAGGACCGGCGTGCTGATGCTGTTCGTGTTGTTGGTCTCCTGCCGGAGGCAGAAGGCTTTCTCCCCCGTCGGCACAGACATCGCTGTCAGCAGGTCGGGAATCCGCTCCATGAGCGAGGTGTTTGCGGAGCGTGGCGCACCGGCGACCGCCGAAGCGCTGATGTCGACCGCGGGCTCCCCGCTGGAGGTCTCGAGCAGCGCGGCCTCGGTGCGCGAGATCGGGGCCAGTCCGTCGGTGCGCAGCACGGTGTAGTTATGTGTGCCGTTGCCCGCCGACTGGCGAAACACCGTCCCAACCGGCTGCTGCAACCCGGCGATCTCGATGCTCTTCCTGCCCGCGTCAGGAATCACCGCCGGCGCCAGCTCGGGCCCGTCCGGCAGCGCGGCCAGCCACGCGGGAGGCGCCGTCGGCGGCGCCGCGGTGCCGAGACCAAGCGCGACGGCGACCGCAGAGCCTCCGAGCTTCAGCTTGCGATGCGCCCAAACCAAGTACTGTTCACCGGAAGTCGAGCCGACCCACATGTACTCGTGATCACCGATCGGGGTGCTCTTGGCGTCGGGCTTGAGGTTCATGCTCATCAAGCCCGCGCCCCGCACCTCCACGCCGCCGGTGCGCGGCAGGCAGAGCAGCCACGGCGTGTTGACCAGCGCGCCCGCCGCAGGAACCGGGTCGGGCGCGTTCTGGATACCGATCGGCGCACCGCGCTCCAGCTCGCTCAGCGACGCGCGCGAAATGGTCTCGACCTTCGCGCCCGCGCCCTGCAGCAGCAGCGCCGAAGCGTGATTGATGACCGGAACCAGCACGCCGCGCTGGTAGACGAATCGTGCGCCGCTCTCCTTTTCCACCAGGATGACGTTCGGCTTCTGCCACGCCATGTTGCCGCCGGGGTTGATCAACCCGTAAACCCAGAACCCCACTCCCACCAGCAGGCCGAGCACCAACCCGAACACCAGGCCCATCAGCGCGCGGCGCGCCGGGGTCTCGCTGTAGTTGGTGTCACCCAGCAGCAATGCGGCGCTCATCCTGCCGACAAGCGTCTGGTACGCGTGGACATGGTCTTTCTTGGTCTGCATCCGGCATCACCCGGCCAGGCCACGAGCCCAGGCGAAGACACCGAGCGCGTGCAACACGAACGGCACCAGCGCGAGACAGCCGAAGTTCTCCAGCACATCGGCCATGTGTGGCCAGATCGGCAGCACCCGGCGGTGAGCGGGCCGCAGCGCCGCCGCCACCAGCAGCAACGCGCCGAGCAACAGCACCAGCGTGCCGACCGCGCGCCAAACGTCGCTCAACCCGGCGAGCAGGCTGATCACCAAGAGCAGCACCCCCCAGGCGCCGACCAGCGCGAGGGACGTCCGCTGGCCGATGTTCAGAAACTCCCGTGACCGCAGCAGTATCACTGCCGCCAACAGGCCGGCGAGCGTGTAGTTGAGCCATTCGGGCCGCTGGACCAAATACCAGAAGGCGGGCACGAAGACGACCGAGGAGCCGATGGTGAGCACGCTGAGGTAGCGGTCGGCGTTGCCGGTCTGCTCGACCACCTGCGCTGCGGGCATCGGCTCGATGTCGATCTTCATTTCGTCGGCGGTGCGTGGCAGCTGCGGGCCGCGCAGCCGGGCTGCGCGCGTCGCCAGCTTTGGCCCGAACAACAACAGCAGGAAGAAAATGACCATCACGACAGTGGAGGTCTGCAGTGCGGTCAGCTCCAAGCCGAGGTGCAACCACATCGCGATCACGGCGCCGAAGCCGGTGAACGCTGTGCACCCGAAAGGCACTATCGGCAGATCCCGTGCGAGCAAGCGCTGCACCACGAGCAGCGCGCCCGACGTGACCCCCATCGACAGGCCACCGATCAGGACGGCGACCGGGGCCGTCTCCAGCGTGCCCGCCACACCCGCCGCGCCGATCGCGCCGGCGAGCCCGGCGAACACGCAGCCGGCGACACCGACGATCGCGGCGAGACCGCGGTCCGCGAGCGTCCGCGCGACCAGCACTGAGGCGACGCAGAGGACCAGGGCCAGCACACCGGCGGTGACCAAGGCGACGAGCGCGCTCGAGTTGCCGAACAGCGACACTGCGATCGCGGCGAACGCGACACCGGTCAGACTGAGAAACAGCTGGCGGTTGACCGCCTCGTTCCACCGATTGCCCTGGCGGTTGACCGCAGTCGCCATGCCCTCGGCGACATCGTCGAAATCCAGCTCGGGCAACGGGCTCTCGGCGCGGGACAGGTGAAACTGCTCGCCGTCGAGCCAATCGAGCGTCTCCGGCGTGCCGCCCAGGTCGAACGGCGCGTCGCCGAGGCGCTGCAACACCCAGGAGCCGTACTCCTCCTGGTCGCGCGGCCGGTCCTGGTCGCGCACGACGTGGCGCACGAGTGTCGGCAGGAGCACCGCCACAGTAGTCGAGACGGGCACGGCGAGGTCGGCCCGCCCGCTGGGGCCGAGCACCGTGATGCGGCACAGTTCTGGGGTCGCGGTCACATGTCCTCGTTCCTCGAGAACGCTCCGCGGATCATCGCGTCCTCGTTCTGCGAGCTTTCCACCGGTACGAAGCCGGTCTGGATCAACTTCACGCCGCGCCGGGTCACCAGCTGGGCGCGGCCGGGTGTCAGGGTGCGGGGTGCGGCCTCACCAAGGAACTTGCCCTCCTCCTTGGGGTAGGAGAACAGCAGTGCCGGGGTGCCGAGCTCCCACAGCCGCCGCATGACCGGGTCCATCATGCCCCGCAACGCGTTTGCACTGCTGCGCGCGAGGATCAGGTGGAATCCGATGTGGACGCCCTGCGCCAGCAACGGCAGCAGCGTGTCCAGTGGCGTTCCCATTCCCATGCCGCTGGAGAACAGTTCGTAATCGTCGACGACGACGAACAACTGCGGCCCTTCCCACCAGTCGCGGCGACGCAGCCGCTCCGAAGAGATGTCCGCCCCTGGGACCCGCTTGTGCAGCGACACCGCCGCCTTGGTAGCGAGATCGGTCAGCGCGTCCGCGCCGACCACCTGGCCGATGCGGTACTCCTCCGGCACCATGCCGTCGAGGTCGCGGCGGGAGTCGGCGACCAGTATCTTCGCCTCTCCCGGCCGGTACGCGGCGACGATCGACCGCAGCACCAGCCGCAGCGCGTTGGTCTTGCCGGTCTGCGCGTCACCCATCATGAACAGGTGCGGCACCACGTTGAAGTCGTGCCACACCGGGTTGAGGCGCTGCTCGTCCTGGCCGAGGCAGACCCGCAGGTCGCCCTCGGGGCGCGGCAAGTCGACCACCGGGAGCTTGGTCGGCAGCAACCGGACGCCAGGAGCGCTACGACCCGGCCAGAACGTGCGGATCTCCTCGACGATCGACTTGGTCGCGGCGGCCAGGTCCTCGGTCTCCGACGAGCCGTCGAGCCGGGGCAGCGCAGCCAGGAAGTGGAAGCCGGAGCTGGTGAGACCGCGGCCCGGCTGATTCGGCACAGTGGCCGCCTTGCGGCTCTGCACCTCAGACTCCATTGTGTCGCCGAGCCGCAGCTCGAACCGGGTGCCGAGAACGTCCCGAAGCCACGGCCGGATCTCCGACCAGCGCGTCGACGACACCACGAGGTGGATGCCGAAGGAGAGGCCACGAGCGGCGATCTCCGTCAGCTTCGTCTCAAGGTCGCCGAAGTCCTGGCGGAGGGTGAACCAACCGTCGATGATCAGGAACACCTCACCGTGCGGGTCCTCGATCCGGCCCTCACGTCGCGCAGCGCGGTAATCGGCCATGGACTCGAAGCCGTGCTCGGCGAATGCCGCCTCGCGCATCTCCAGGACCTGCACGACTTCTTCCAGCGTACGGACAACGCGGTCGCGCTCCATGCGGGTCGCGACAGAGCCCACGTGCGGCAGACCGCTGACGGACATGATGCCACCGCCGCCGAAATCCAGGCCGTAGAACTGAACCTCTTCCGGGGTGTGGGTCAGCGCGAGGCCGAGCATCAGCGTGCGCAGCAGCGTCGACTTCCCGGTCATCGGGGCGCCGACGACACCGACGTGGCCGTCCGCGCCAGACAGGTCGGCGATCAGCAGCTCGCGCATCTGCTCGTACGGCAGGTCGACGAGGCCGACGGGGACGCGCATGCGGCCACGCGCGACCGGGTCATCGACGATCATGCCGAGCTGAGGGTTCGGCAGGACGCTCGGCAGGAGCGAGTCGAGGCTCGGCGACGCCGCGAGCGGCGGCAGCCACACCTGGCGGGCAGCGGGTCCGGCTCCCTCGAGCCGTCCGATGAGGACCTCGGCGAGACTCGGCACGTCGTCATCGGCGGATCCCTTCGACTTCTCCCCTTCTTCTTGCGGTTTTTCCTCCGCTTCCATGTCCTCGATCTGGCGCATCTCATGCATCCGGGGGTTCGGCTGGGTGTAGAAGGGGACGACCTCGCCCGCCGCGATGTCTTCGTCGCTGATCGGCCCGGTCTCGGGGGCGGTCGTCAGGCAGGGGCCGGAGACATAGGCGCCTTTGAAGCGGACCAGCGTCGAGGTGTCGATCTTGAGGTAACCGTTTCCAGGCCCGGAAGGCAGCTCGTAGGCATCTGCGACACCGATGACGCTGCGGGACTCCATCGAGGAGAACGTCCGCAGCGCGATGCGATAAGACAGGTGGCCCTCGACCCGGTGGATCCGGCCCTCGTCGAGACGCTGCGACGCGAGCAGCAGGTGCACGCCCAGGCTTCGGCCGAGGCGGCCGATGCTGACGAACAGCTCCATGAATTGCGGCTTGGCGCTGAGCAGTTCGGAGAACTCGTCGACGATGACGAGCAGCGTCGGCAGCGGCCGGAGCTGGCCGCCGGTGGTGCGGGCCTTCTCGTACTCGAACAGCGAGGAGTAGCCGCTCGCTCGCAGGATCTCCTGACGCCGCGTCATCTCACCGTTGAGCGCGTCCTGCATGCGGTCGACCAGCGGCAGCTCATCGGCCAAGTTCGTGATCACCGCCGAGGTGTGCGGCAGCTTGTCCATGCCCAGGAAAGTCGCGCCACCCTTGAAGTCCACCAGGACGAAGTTGAGAATCTCCGAGGAGTGGGTGGCGGCGAGGCTGCACACCAGCGTGCGTAGCAGCTCGCTCTTACCGGAGCCGGTGGCGCCGATCAGCATGCCGTGCGGGCCCATGCCGCCCTGTGCCGATTCCTTGAGGTCGATCTCGACGACCTCGCCGTCCTCGGTGACGCCGATCGGCACCTGGAACCTGGCGCGCTGCGGGGCCTTGTGCCGCCACTGAGCATTGACGTCGAACGTGTGCACGTCGCGGATGCCCAGCAGCGTTGTCAGCTCGAAGTCGCTGTCAAAGGGGCGGTCGACGACGTCAACGGTTCCGCTGGTGCGCTTCGGCGCGAGCACCCGGGCCAGCGCATCCGCCTGCGGCACCCCGAGCGTGTCGCACTTGGCTGTTCCAACCTCGTCCCCGACCGGATAGGCCACGTCGCCGTCACGGCAGGTAAGCCGAAGCACCTTCGCACCACCGGGCAGAGCACCAGTGGCGTCGAGGAGAACAGTGTTGCGCAGACCTGGCCCGAACAGCGGGGAATATTCTGGGATGGTCCCGAGGTGGGCAACGACGACGATGAACGGCTCGGCCACGCCGGGCAATACGTCCTTGTTGTGATCACCGCGGTCGGTGACCTCGGAGCCGAGCAGGTCGATCAGCTCGTCGTGGTCGCAAGTCAGCATCCGCAGCGGCCCGGCCCCGTCACGGGCCGTCGGATGCGCGGTATGCGGCAGCCACTTGACCCAGTCCCAGTCAGCCTGGTTTTGCGGTGCGGTGAGCACCGCGATCCGCAGCTCGTCCGGAGCGTGGAAGGTGACGAGCTGTCCGAGCATCGCGCGCACCAGCCCGACCGCGTCGTCCGAGTCGCCTGCGAATTCGACGCTGGTGAAGCTGCGCAGCCCCACCGAGATCGGAATGCCGGTCACCGTCCGGTAGGTCTCGCTGAACCGGCGCAGCGAGATCGCCGACAACGGCTCCAAGTCCTCGATCGGCTTGGTGGCCGGCGGCGTGAACTCCATCGCCGCCTGTTGGACGCCGAGCCCGATGCGCACTCGCGCGAAGTCGTCGTGGCTGCCACGCCGCTCCCACAGCCGGGGCCCGCTCGCCAGTGACCACAGCCACGTGGGGTCCGGGTTGTTCCAAGCGACGGCCACGCGCTGCTCGTCGCTGGTCTGCCTGGCACGCCGGCGCAACTGCGAGATGTAGCGCAGGTAGTCCCGGCGCTCGGAGTTGAGCTTGCGCTTGCGGTCACCGGCGTTGCGCATCAACTGGCTGATCGCCATGGTGACCATGCCAATCGCCATCGCACCGGACATGATGAAAATCAACGGCGAACCGCCACCAGACCCGATGCTCGAGAACACCAGGATCATGGCGATGGGGCCCAACGCCATCGGCACGAACATCAGCACGGAGCTGTAGTCCCGCGTCGCCGGCTCAGGCATCACCGGAGGCTCCTCCAGCGCCTCCTCCCCCTCCGGCATCTCGGGGCCGGCGAGGCGAGGACCGCGCTTGACGGTGACCGTACTCACTCGATCACCCCCGGCCGCTTCGGCTCGGCCGTCGCCGCCCATACCTTGTCGTCCTGCTTGAGCAAGTCAGCCGACGTGCGCTCCTTCTCCTCTTCGTCCGGGTTCTCTTCGGCTGCCTGGTGCGCTTCCGCCAGCGCCCGTCTGGCCTGGGCCCTGTGGTCCTCCACGTCCTCGGCCCCGCCACACATGGGCTCGTCGTGAGAGAACTGGGCAGCCCGCGGCAGGAACTCCGCACCATCGACGAACCGCGGTGCGGCCGCGACGTCGATGTTCGCCACCGAACGAGGGGCCGTGTGGTTGGGGGTGTGTTCCCACGGCGTGGTCTCGCGCAGCGCATAGTCCGGGGTGTGCTGCTCTTGGCCGTCCCCCCCACGTGGCTGGCCAGGCGCCCAAGCAGCCCACAACAGACCACTGGCCGCCGCGACATCCCACGCGCCGAAGTCCTCGTCCCCGTCGGCGGGCCGCACCACCGCGACCCGCTCCTCCAGTGGCGCGACGACCTGCTGCTCGGCTGCGAGGATCACGTCCCCGGCCGCACCCTCCCGGTCGGCGTCGCCACTGTCGACCAGTGTCGGCGGCTGCGCCACCGTCTCGGCCTCGGGCCGCACGCTGGTGGCTTCCGGTCGCACGGGATCGATGTCCGCAGCAGGCAGCGCGGGAGGAATTGGCGGCATCGGCGCCACCGTCGGGAGGCCCGCGCCGTCAGCGTGGTCGCCCGCCCAAGTTTTCGGCGTCAAGTAAGGTTCGTCCGCTTCGGACAGATTGGTCAGCCCGGGAGCAGGCACGCCTTCCCGTGCCACACTTTCACCGCCGGGGAGGCCCGCCCCGTCCGCGACACCGTTGCCAGCACCGACGGGTGGGGACATCGGCGGCGCCATCGATACGCCGGGCACCACTGGATCGGTCAGGCCAGGCTCTGCGGCCCAGTCTTGGGGCTGGCCCGCCGTTGTCTCAACGAAGCCCTCCGGGTCACCAAGACCAGGAACGCCGACACCCTCCCACGGCTCCACCTCACCACCGAGCAAACCCGACGCATCAGAACGCTCCGACTGCCCACCACCCGCACCAGCCGGCGGAGACATCGGCGGCATCATCGGCATCCCCGGCACACCAGGCGAACCTGTGCCAGCCGAAGACGCAGCCGACCAGTCTTGCGGCTGGCCCGCCGTCGTCTCAACGAAGCCCTCCGGGTCACCAAGACCAGGAACGCCGACACCCTCCCACGGCTCCACCTCACCACCGAGCAAACCCGACGCATCAGAACGCT
>NZ_JBWKKU010000109.1:0-5572 GCF_056431445.1 Saccharopolyspora sp. NPDC045941 | reverse complement strand
GCTCCGACTGCCCACCACCCGCACCAGCCGGCGGAGACATCGGCGGCATCATCGGCATGCCGCCGGGCATGCCGATGCCGCGCTGGTCGGGAGTTCCGATCGACTGCGTGCCCTCGCCCGCGCCCCAGTTGCCGGCGTCTGGCATCTCCGACATTGCAGGCGGCGCGGATGGCGTGAACGGCTCCAGGTCCGGCTTCTCGAGCTCGGGCATACCCACGCCGGACCCGATTCCGGGCTTCTGCGCCGACGGCGGTTTGATGCCGGAACCGCTGCCCAGCGACGGCGGAGAGAACGGCGGCACGAACGGCGGAATGGCGGGGACGTCTCCGGGCGTACCGGGCGGCGGTTCGAACGCGGGCGGGTCAAACTCGGGTGGGGTGAGGGCACCGGGACCGTTGGGGCCGACCGTGCCCGGATCGAACTCAGGCTGATCAAACTTTGGCGGATCAAACGCGGGCGGAGTGAGGGCGCCGGGACCGTTAGGGCCAACCGTGCCCGAGTCAAACTCAGGCGGGTCAAACTCAGGCGGAGTGAGGGCACCGGGACCGTTGGGGCCGACCGTGCCCGAGTCGAACTCAGGCTGATCAAACTTTGGCGGATCAAACGCGGGCGGAGTGAACTTAGGCAGCGGCACGGATACCGAGGGGAAGGGGTCCGGGGGCACCCCACCTGGACCGCCGGGCACGTCGTTGAGCGGGCCCGGGGTGGGCACGGACATCAACGCTGTGTCGAACGCGGCCTCCTGGTACTTGCCCGCGAGGGTCTTCAGCACCTGGCGCATGTCCCGGTTCATGCCCTCGACTACCTCGGGGAACATGCTGACCTGGACCAGGCCGTTATCCATGACCGGATCGGCGTGCACCTGCTGGCCGTAAAAATCGTTGATCCTGCGAACGATCTCTTTCGTCGCATTAGCGTAGTAGTGGTCGATCTCGTTTACTGTATTCCGGGCCCAGTTGAGGTAATCGCCAGCGGCCCACAATTGCTCCGGAACCGGATTGATACGGGCCGGGCCGCCGTCGATCTGCTGCGCGTGATTGGTGAACGCCTTAGAAAACTGCTCCATCAGGCCGAGGAACGCCGTCGCGGCCCCGCCCTGCCACGGACTTCCCTCGCCCGCGAGAGCCCTCGCTTGGTCAAGGACGCTGGTACCGACCGCGCCCAGGATCTCCATGACCGCGCGGAAGCTGAGCGCGGCCTGCCACAACGTCGTGGGGTCGGACGTTCCGTTAGTGTTGTCGACCTGGTTGTCCTTGCTGACCGCGGCGGACCCCGTGATCGCCGCCTTGATGTGTTTCCAGTCCCATGTGTCGTAATCTGCCCGACTCCCACCCATTCCATCGCCGACCGCGATGACAGAGCCGTCGTCCCGGGTGACAATTTGCCCATCAGCCATTTCGCAAAGCTTTCGTGTTAGACGGGAATGATGTCCCCGGCGGGGACGGTCCTGCGGCGAATCGAGGCGGAGACTGGATCAGGCGACGCTGGTGGGGCCGTTGACCGCGGCCGTGATGTAGTTCTTGGCATCCTGGATGTGCTCGCCGAGGTCCTGGCCAGTGGCCGCGTTGAGCTCCTCGGCAGTCTGGTACTCCGACGCGAGGCGCTCAAGCTCCTCGGCTGTCTTGGTGATCGCTTGCAGCGCATTGTTGATAAACGTCAGCGTGGTCGGCTGGATGCCGTCAGTCTTGCCACCGAACACCTTGCCGGTCAATTCGGCGGCGTCCAGGAAGGTACCGGGTGCGAGTTTCACCGACTCGACGTGCCGCTTGGCAGCGTTCAACGGCTCGAGCATCGAGCGAAGGTTCGTCGCGAAGGTCCGCAAGGCCTCGGTGCTGACGCGGACACCAGGCCCGGTGTTCTCACCGCTGGCTGGCACCTTCGGCCAGTCAAACAGGTCAGCGAAGTGGCCGTCGACAGGACCGGCCCAGTCGCCGGTCACCAAGACGTCAGTTCCTTCGAAAGGATCGACATGCTCGATGTCTTCCGGAAGCACGGGCAGCTTATCAGGCCCACCCATAGTATCTAAAGTTTCGCGGGCTCCCATTTAAGCTCCTTAGCGGTCAAAGCATGGTTGCTGACGCATAGGGGTGCCACCAGGGTCCGAATAGCACCCGGTGGCACCGTCGAGATCACTTGACGCCGAAGCCGCCCCACGCATTCATGCCGGTGTGCTCGACCTTGAGGTAGCCGCCGGTGATCTGGTCGAGAGCCACCTCGGCGGAGTTCAAGCTCTGCGGCATGCGCTGTGCGGCGGCGTCCCACTGGGCCTTCGCAACCATGTACTGGTCCTTGGCGTCGCCCTGCCAGTCCTGCAGGGTGGAGACGATCTGCTGGTGCATGTTCTCCAGCTCGGTCTGCAGGCGCCGGGTGACGGTGGCCATCTGATCGCGGACCGAGTCGGCCATGCCGCGGTCAAAGGTATAAGTAGGCAAAGCAAAAGTCCTTTCAATCGTTCAGCTGAGGGTCACGTCGCGCCGGGTCACAGACCCTGTAGGCCCGGGCCGGTCAGGATGCCGGCGGCGGTCTCGGCGTTGACCTGCTCGCCGACCGTGATGGCCTGCCGGTTGCCATTCATGATCTCGACCATTTCGCCGAGCTTGTTGACGATGAACTGGCAGTCGTCCATCCACGCCTTCATCGAGGAATCGAACGCCATGGACGCGTCACCGGTCCACGTCGACTTCAGCGCGGCTAGGCCGTCACCGACGCTCTGCACACCGCCTTTGGCCACACTCTGGGTGTTGGCGAGGTGGCCCGCAGCCTGCTGCATTCCCGGGGTTGTAGTCGACACTCCGGCCATGGATATCTCCCTTGTAAACGAACTACTCGCGTCATCCTGCAAACGAAGCTTGCGCAGGTAGAATCCCTTCGGAGGCAGTTCACCACAAACAACACTTCCGCACGACGCATTGGACGGTTATTTGCCCGTCCACACACCCGTCACCGCACTCGCACACGTGTCCGGCCACAGAGCGTCGCGCCTGCCACACTCCAGACGCCGATACCGCGAAAAGACATCTCGGTACCGCAGCTAGAGCGCGCTCTTGCTGCGGTACCCATACCGGTTAAACCTCACTGATCGGCTAAAGCTTGTCACGTAATCCCTGGATGAGGGCGGTAGTGGATCATGTGCTGGTGCAGGTGATTGGGGTTGACCAGCCGACGTGGATACCGACGTTCACGGGGCTGTCGGTGCGGCAGTTCGGCAAGCTGGTGGGCATCGTTCGAGGTCGTGGCGCTGAGCAGACCGGTGCCGGTCGTCGCTGGGGGCTGTCGCTGGACGACCGGGTGCTGCTGGTGGCGGTGTACTACCGCACCAACCTGACGTTGCGGCAGGTCGCGTTGCTCTTCGATGTCTCCAAGTCCGCGGCCGGAAGGGTCGTGGAGCAACTGGGCCCGTATCTGGCGTTGTCGCAGACCACGCGCAAGCACAGCCCGGAGACGGTGCTGATCGTGGCCGGCACCCTGGTGCCGACGCATGACCGAAGCGTGAGCGCGTCGTCGAAGAACTACCGGTACTCGACCAACCTGCAGGTGGTCATCGACGCCAACACCCCGTCTGACGGTCGCGATCGGGAAGCCGTTGCCGGGCAACCGCAACGACTGCCGGGCCTACACCGAATCCAGTGTCGACCAGCACTGCACAGGTGCGCACGTAATGGCCGACGGCGGCTACCAGGGCAACCGCGAAGTGATCACGCCGTATCGCAAACCGGCTGACGGCAGCGAACTTCCCGACTGGAAGGAAGAACTCAACACCGTTCACAAACGCGTCCGAGCCCGTGTCGAGCATGCCCTGGCGCACATGAAGTCCTGGAACATCCTCCGCAACTGCCGACGCAAACGCGACGGCGTCTGGCACGCCGCCAGGGGCGTGGCCCTCATGCGCAACCTGGCCATGACCCACTGAACACCAGCCGCCCCGGCAAGGACTGCTCATTCCTTACCCACCACCAAACCTTGATCATTACGGGACAGGCTTTAGGTACAGGAGCAGCAACAGACCTGGATAGAACTCCGTGCACTTTTGATCGCCCTGATGGGGCCACACGGACAGGCACCGGCAGGGCCCGCGCCGGGACTTCACGGCGGGGATCGCCAAGCAGCGGTTTGAGGGCGTGAGCGTCGTTGGTATTGACGGCCGAGACCGCGACAGCCGGCGCCAGTCTCACCCGGTCGGACAGTGCATGGATCCTTCAACCCGCGTTTCCCGCGGTGCACGGAGCTGAGACCGGTCAAAGACCCCTATTTCTTGGCTCTTGTGATTGATCGTGGGTGTCATTTTCGTCGGAGGAGGTTGGGTGGCCGCCGAGGGCGAACATGGCCAGGGCGATGAGTGCTTCGGGCTGCGGAATCCGAAGCCGATGCCGGTCAGCAGGCGGATTTTGGTGTTGGTGGACTCACTCGATCAGTCCTTGGGACAGGCTCTGTTCGAGGGCGACGTTGATCACGGCGCGGTGTTTGACGATGTGTTTCTGCAAGGAGACGAAGACTGGGATGCGGCGGGCCCCAGCTGATCCACTTGTCGAGGACCTGTTTCCCGGCATCACCTTTGATCTTGAAGACGTGCCGGAGTCCTTCTTTGAGCAGGTAGGCGCGATGCGCGTAGCGAGCGTTTTTCAGACGGACGATCAACGAAGACGGTGTCCACTGTGCACGGTCCAGTCGAGTTGGACGTTCCACGGGACCGAAATGGGACATTCGAGCCGGCGATCGTGCCGAAACGCTCCCGTCGGCTGGGCAGTATCGACGAGGCGATCCTGTCGTTGCACTCGCCGGCATGCGCGCCATCTACACCGCACCCACCCTGGAAGCCGCCGAGATCGCCTTCAAAGATTTCGACAAGCAATGTCGCATTCGTCGTCGACGATCAAGACACGCAGGGTCCACCCCTCGGCATTACCCAGCATCCAACCGAGGACTGGGTGGTGCAGCTGGCCCGCAGTCTTGCCGGTGATCTGGAGGAGACCGGGAACCGATTCAGATACCTGATTCGCGACCGCGACGCGAAGGTCGGTGCCGCCCTCGACGCGGCCTTCGCCCCCACCGGCATCGAGATCGTGCTCACCGCACCGCAGGCCCCCGCGGATGAACGCCTTCGCCGAGCGCTGGATCGGCTCCGTCTACCGAGAGTGCACCGACCGGATCCTCATCACCGGAGAACGCCACCTACGCCACGTGCTCGACGTCTACGTCGCCCACCACAACGCCGGGCGCAGCCACCAAGGCGACGAGATGCTTCTGCGTACGCACGAAGACGAACCGAACATGATCCCCTTCTCTGCCCCGATCAACAGGATCCGACGCCGGCAGCGTCTCGATGGACTGCTCAACGAGTACCGGCCCGCCGCATGAAAGTCCAGGCCGTAACCGATAACCGAGTTTTCGACCAGTACAGGCACTTCGATGCCTGCCTCAGTCGGGGTACCCCTTGATCCGAACTCACAAGATTTACTATCAGGGCTCCCCTCCCACTGAGCCTCAATCCACCGGTGGTGATGGGTAACGGTTCGGCGCTGAGAAGACGAGATGCCCTTCTGAGCTGGGATGATTGATCTTGCTGAAGGAATCA
>NZ_JBWKKU010000108.1:0-22456 GCF_056431445.1 Saccharopolyspora sp. NPDC045941 | reverse complement strand
AGCGGATAACGCATGCCCTGAACACGACAGCAAGATCAACAACAGCCAATCAACCAACCAAGATCACCATCAGCAACCATCGGTGGATTGAGGCTGAATGAACAGGGCGGAAGCCGACCGGCCGGCTTGAGGTCGAGATGCCCAGTAGCGAACTTGTGGAGGGCTGATCAGTTCTCGATAATGATGACTATTTCAGGATAAAATGAAATTCTGATTTTGGGGTCTGTTCGCCCTCTGGTCTCGACGATCTTCAGGACACGCTCCAGTCAGGCTGCGGTTGGGGCCGACCACATCGGAGCGTGGGGTCAAGTCGGCCCCACGCATGTGGATGTGTCAGTGGTCGACAGTGAGTCGTGTCGGCTTCGCGCACACGGAAATGGTTCCGCGGCCCCCCGGAACAGCCGTGTGTCGGCCTTGCGTCCGACGAGCGCCTGTTCGGGTTCAACATGTCGAGGCCGTCAACGAGTCTGGTGTCCCAAGGCTTTGAGGACATCGGAGATCCACACTAGGGCGTAGGGGGGAACCGGTTCTCCGTGAGAGAGCAGCTGGGTGAGGTTGTTCCAGGATTCGGAGAGTTGGCCGACGGTCAGCTGTTCTGGGTCCGGTTGGGTGTAGATGTCGTAGGCGGCTTCCGGTGGGATCGACCAGAAGTAGTCCTTGTCGAGTTCGACGGTCTCGCCTGCCTGTTGTTGTAGGTTGTCCAGTGCCTGGTTGAGGACCTGGCGTAGGACCTCGACGGACACCGCGGACTCGTCGTTGCTCATCGTGCACCCTTGTAGATCTTGTCGATGTTCTCCCGGAACGTCTGGAGTTCTTTCTCCAGATGCCTGACACGGCCGTCGATGATCCGCTGGCGGACCTCGTCGTTCGGGGCGTTCTTGAGGATACCTTTGTTGTCGTAGGCTTCTGGATCGCGCTTGTAGGCGTCCAGCTTGTCTTCGTGTTCTTTGATGAGTCGTTCGTATGACTCGACGGAACGCCGGTCTGACTGCGATAGCTCTGACGGGTCCTGCGTTGCTTCCTCCGCCGCCGCGTCTGACTCGCCGGTGTCGACGACTTCGGTGTAGTCATCGCCTGCCGCTTCGGCGCCCAAGCCGGCCATCGAAACGCCGATCATCCCTACGCCGGTTGCGATTCCAGCTGTGGAGACGGCGCCCAGTGGGACTCCGGCGACCGCGCCGACACCGGTGGCGTCGAGTGCGACACCGGCGGTCTCCCCGGCGGCGCTGACGGCCGTGAGCGCGGCACCTCCTACGACGCCGAGGACCATTTCGGGGTGGTTGAGTGCGGCGTTGCCGAACGAGGCAACGGCGTTGACCGCGGCGCCGGCGGCGTCGCCAATGACGTCCCCGGCTTGTGCCAGCCAGCTTCGTTCCGGGGCCTTGTCGCCTGCGCTCCCGACGACGTCGGCGGCTTGCTCGGCTGCGGATGAGAGTTGTGTGCGAGCGCTGTTGAGGATGCTGCGGGCCTGCTGCCGTTTGGCTTCGCCGGGGTCCTGGAAGGGGATGTTGACCGGGCCGGAACCCGGGGGCGCTTGTTGCTCGGCCCGCGAGACCGCGCGGTCGTGCTGTTTCTTGGCGTAGTTGGTTTGGGCCTCGCCGGCATCCCAGAGCGCGATCGCTTCTCTGGCTTGTTCTTGTGCCCAGGCCAGGGTCTCGCTGTAGCGTTCCAATGCCTGGGCCGCTTGGTGGAAGCAGTCTCCGGCTTCGAGCCACTTTGTTGGCTCGCCATCGAAGGCTGACCGGAATTGCTCGGCTGCCTCGCCTTCCCAGCCTTCCGAGCTGTCGATGCGTTTGAGCCCGTTGCCTGCCTCGTGCAGGCTGTCGCCATAGGCTTTCATCGAGGCTGCGGTGTCGCCGACTGCGTCCGGATAGCCGGGAACGAGGGCTTTGGGGTCGGTGGTGGTTCCGAGTTCGGCTGCCACTACTGGGCCGCCGGGTCGTCGCCGCCGGCGCGTTGCAGGATGCCTTCGAAGTGTGCTCGGGTGGCTTCGTCGGTGTGCCGGTAGGCCTGGACGCAGTGGTCGAGTCGCCCGGAGATCTCTTGAGCGTCCTCGGTCAGGTTGCTGACGCCTTCGTTCCAGCGGTCGCAGAACTCCGCGACGGTCGTGGCGAGCCGGTCGTGGCCGAAGGCGTCCGCTGGGCTGTCGATGTCGCTGACCTTGCGCCGGTTCATCGCGTTGATCGTGTCGCGCACGCCTTCCGATGCGTGGGTTAAGGCGGTCAGGTCGACGCGAAAGCCGTCCACCAACAAACTCCGTCCTCGGCTCGTCTCCAGGTCATGGCACACCCTAGGCACGTCGAGAACGGGGCACGGCCGGTTGGTGATCATTCGCACGAACGGCGTAACGCGGAGCTCGTGAAACAGGCATCGGCCGTGCTGACCAGGTGTGCGCCAGGACGTGACGGCCCGGCTGATCAGGGGCGACACGACCAACCACAGGGACACCACCACAGGACACCCCAGGCACGCGACACTGAGCGCTCCTTCGCTGGGGTCGCAGGGGCAGCATGGAGGTTCGTCTCGTCGGCATCTGCTCTTTGGAACGGATTGCAGCGGACTCCGAACGCGATCACCGCACGGTCATGGAAGCACTGTCGGTCTGCCTTTGGGAACGCGCGTCAGCAGCGTCACGCTGCTCAGAGCTCGATTCGTGCCTGGCAAGATCCGGTTCCGGAATCGTGGTGTGGGGAGAGGGATGTTCGAACGGTTCACTGACCGCGCGAGGCGGGCGGTCGTGCTCGCGCAGGAAGACGCCAGGGTGCTGGGGCACACCTGCATGGGCACCGAGCACCTGCTGCTGGGGCTGCTCCACGAGGGGGAGAATGTGGCGGTGCAGGTGCTGCGTTCGTCGGGGATCGGTTACGAGCGCGTGCGGGGGCTTGTCCGGGGGACCTTGGGCGTGGGGGAGGAAATATCAGGCGGGCACCTGCCGTTCACGGATCGGGCGAAGCGGGTGCTGGAGATGTCGCTGCGTGAGGCGGTGGGCCTGCGGAACAACTACATCGGGACCGAGCACCTGCTGCTCGGCCTGCTCAGTGAGGGTGAAGGCTTCGCTGCCCAGCTGCTGGTCCGGTTGGGCTTCGATCGACCGCAGGCGCTCCGGCGGGTCGCAGACGTTCTTGGTAGACCCGAAGATCCTCACATCGGGTGACTGCCCGGGGCGGAGCGACCGGGAATTCGCTGAAAGCGATCACGGATCCTCGCGGGTTCGAGATGATGTCCGGCATGGCTCGGATGACCGGATGGCGGCGTGGCGCGGTGTGGGCGGGCGGGGTGCTGCTCGTGACTGGGCTGGGGGTGTTCCTGTCGTTACTGGGGCTGGATCGGGCGAACCAGACGGCGGGCGTGCTGAGCCTGTTCGTCGCTCTTGCGGGTCTCGGCGTGGCGGCTGCGGCCTACGTCGGCGACCGGAGAGTCGAGAAGCGCGCGGCGACAGGCAACGAGGGCGGCGGGGCCGTGCGCAACGAGATCAGCGGTGGGAACTTCCATGGCACCGTGCTCCAGGTCGGCCGGATCTCCGGGCAGGTCAAGCTTTCCGGCTCCGAGCGGGACGGAGAGGATCTGCCGGAGTCCGGGGACAGCGAGCCGGAACCGCGGCGATGATGCCGGGATCGCGGCGGAAGGCGGCGGTCGAGAACAAGATCACCGGGGGCGTGTTCTTCGGCACCGTGATCATGGGCGAGGAGGTCTCCCTCACGCTGCCGCCGGAGGTGCCGACCGCGCTCGGCGGTCTCCCTCCGGCCCGCACCGGGTTCACCGGGCGGGATGCCGAGCTGGACGAGCTGGTGGCTGCGTTGGCTGCCGGGGACGGACCGGCGGTGCCGGCGCAGATCACCGGGCTGCCGGGGGCGGGCAAGACAGAGCTCGCGATCCAGGCCGCGCACCGCGCTCAGGCGGAGGGCTCGTTCCCCGCCGGGGTGCTCTTCGTCGACCTGCATGGTAATCAGGGGCGGATTCATCGGTTCCGGAGTCATTGGCTGCATTTATCGCAAAATGCAAGCATTTCTGGTGTTTGGCCACGGTGCGCTCCACTGCGCCAGCGAGGTTGTTCCACACGGCACTGGTGGGCCGCCAGCGAGGTGCCCGTAGCGCGGGTCCTTTTCCAGCGGCCCCCAGCCCGAACGACGCATGCGACTTTCACCGCACGTCGCTCTCCGGTGACTACTGCGTGAGACGCGGAGCGGGCTGTCCAGAGTGGATTGCATTGTGGCACTCGCGACAGACCACCAGGGTCTTGCGCCGCCGCCGTGCCATCAGTTGCGCCCACTCCGGCTGTGGCTGTCCTGGTCGGTCGAGGTCTGCGAGCTGTCGGACGTGGTGCACCGAGATGCCGTCCGTGCCCTTGCAGAGTTCGCACCGACCCGCCAAGAGCCGGGTGACCAACTCCTTATGGCGGACGACTCCCGGGACCAAGACACGGTCGGAGATCGCCGTGTCCTTCTGCCTTCTCAAAGGAATGCCGCCGAACCGTGCGACCAGTGGCTTCCTGCCACTGCGTTCGATCCTGGCCTCGAAGCACTTGCGCAGCCCGTGCGGGGTGTTGACGGTGGCCGCGTACTTGCGGGCCATCGTCGACACCGACGAGCGGTGCTTGTTGGCCAGGGTCTTCAGCAGCGAGGTCTCCATGACCCAGAGCAGCCGGTAGAGACGATGGACGTTCCCGGCCAGCAGGTAGTACTGGACGATGCCCCGCCACTCGGCCCCATATGTATTGACGACGGTGTGGTCGTCCTCATTGATCAGATGGGGCCTGCGCTCGGGTTTACCGCGCGACAGGTAGGGGGCTTTCTTGGTTTTGATCACCGATTCCGGCACCCGCAGGCTGACGACGCCGTTGGCGCTGCGACGGCCACGGGTGACCTTGCGGTCGTTGTGGAGCACGGTGATCTCGTAGCCGAGGAATTTCGCCGCCCCGGTACGGGCGTGCGTGATCAGCGTCTTCTCGGACGAGAGTTCCAACTTGAGGTCATCATGCAGGAATGTCGTCAGGCGCTGTTTGATCTCCTCGGCTTCGGCCTTGGGTCCGGCGAAACCGAAAAGGGTGTCGTCGGCATACCGGACGTAGTGCAGCCGCCGGAAGCCCGGATCGCGGGGATCCCCGCTGGGCATACCGCGCAACTGCTTACGCAGTTCCCGCGCCGTGACGCGGTCGCCGCGCTTGTGCGCTCGGTCTCGTGCCGCACGCACCCGGGCGTACTCGGTGTCTTGCTTCCTGATCCGCCCTCGGGTGTATTCCGGGATGAGCACTGTCTCGACGAACTCGTCCAGCCGATGCAGGTAAATGTTGGACATGACGGGCGAGACCACGCCGCCTTGCGGAACCCCGCTCAACGTCGCGTTCCAGACCCAGTCCTCCAAGTATCCGGCCTTGAGCATGTTACGCATCAGGCGCAGGAACCGGTTGTCCTGGATCTTCTCCGCCAGCCTGGACAGCATGATCTGATGATCGAAACTCCCAAAGCAGTTGGAGACGTCTCCCTCAATGAACCAGGTCGTCCCGGTCCAGGTGTTGGCCACCTCGCGCAGCGCGGTGTGGCATCCCCGGCCGGGACGGAAACCGTGTGACCGGTCGGAGAAGGTCGGCTCGTAATACGCCTCCAACAACAGACGCGCCACCTCACCCACCAGCTTGTCCGACCACGACGGCAAGCCCAGCGGTCTGCGTTTCCCGTTCTTCTTCGGGATATATATCCGCCTGACGGGGCTGAATCGGTAGCGCTCGTGACGCAGCGCATCAATGATGCGCTCGATCTTGCCCAGCGACATGCCGTCCACGGTTTCCCCGGAGGCCCCAGGCGTCATCGCCCCATGGTTGGAGTGGATGCGCCCATAGGCCAACAGATACAACTGCGGGTTGAACAACTGCCGATACAGCTCATCACACGGCAGGCCACGCCTGCCGCGCTCACGCAGGACACCCAGCACCGTTTCGGCGCTCTGCATTACGCATACCTCCCGGTCGTTGAGTGTCCGATCACCTGGTCTGCTTCGCCCTGTGGACGGCCTTCCCGTCCGCCTTGGCCGGGCGTGACTCCGGCGACTACTACCAGACCTCCGTCGCCATAGGACTCGCGTCCCGTAGGCGATCCCATGTTCGTCCTGGCCGTACATGACAGCGTGACGTAGGCGTCCCACTCATCCCCTTCAATGTCCTCATTGGACATCGTTCCGTGCTCCGGAGGTTGCTCCGGCCATGGCACCAAACCGGAGCAGAGCACGGCGTCGGCTTCGGGCGTCATTTCCGACGGATGCGACCTTTCATCAACTGGGAATTGGGATTCAGGCAATCCAGCTTTCGCCATATCACGCGGGTCCCACGACGCGCCGCCTCCAACGCCTGAGCACGGCCGCCGCTTCAATGGCATGCTGTTGTCCCCTTCGCCTTTCGGCTCCAGGTAAGCCACCGGACCCAAGAACCTCCCTCCAAGTTCCTCCCGGCTGAGCCGGGTATACAACCAGGCGCCTCATGGCGCACTGCCATCGATCAGCCACCTGCAGCGCGTCCGGGGCGCCCTCGCGGGTGCCGTCGGCGTAGGCGCCGGCGCGGTCTCCCCTGGGTGTGCGATCGCCGCGGTCGCTCTCAGCTGGCGTCTGGTCACCAACAGGAGTGGGATACTTTCCTGCCAGGACGGATCCGTCGACGTGGTATTGGCGACGGGGGGAGGCGTCGATGGCGGTATCAGTGGACGACATCATCCCGTTCGATGGCGCTCGGCGGTGGCTGCAACCGGAGTCCGGACGCGGGAGCGGCAGCGATGCGGCGTTCTTCGAGGCGCGGCCGGACCTGGTGCTCGTGGCGAAGCGTGCGGTACGCGCGTTGCGCGGCGGGTTCGTGCGCTACCTCGACATCGCCGGGAACGTGGTGCGCCGCGTCACGGTCGACGTGCCGGACGCGGAGCGGCGGATCGCGCGGCTCGACGTCGCCGACGCCGAGGTCCCCTACGGACTGACCGTGCGCGAGCTTCAGGTCGCCACATGCGTCGCCAGCGGGCTGGGAAACCAGCAGATCGCCGACGCTCTCGGCTGCACGCGACGCACGGTGGCCACGCATCTCGAACACGTGTTCACTAAGACTGGCGCCGCCTCCCGCGCGCTCGTGGCGACGCTGATCGCCGCGGAGGACGCCTACGTGGCGCCCTTGCCGAGCCCTGATCTCGTGCTTCCTGGACCGCTGCTAGCCGTGTTGCGCGGTCCCGTGACGGCATCGCGGGTGGCGGCGCGTGCTCCGCGGCCCCGGCCGGCGCTGCTCGGCGCGGTGTACCCGTCGGCAGGCGCCGAAGTCGTAGCGATGCGCCGCGGCGCGAAACTCGCGGTGCAGGGACTCAACGCGCGCGGCGGCATCGCGGGCCGTCGCGTCGAGCACGTGACCGTTGCCGCGACATCCGAAGGGCTAGTGGACGCGGTCACGGCGCTCACCGCGCGCGGCGTGGACGCCATCATGCTCGGGAACTTCCCGCTGCCGTTCGCGCGTCCGGCGATCGCGGCCGCGGCAGCCGCTGGAGCGCCCGTGCTGCACAGCATGACCGGGGCAGCGCTCTCCGAAGACGTGCACGCGGACCCTGATGGCCTCGGTGCGGTGTTCCAGGTCTGCTCGACCGAGTCCGCCTACGTGCCGGGTTTGTTGCGGACGGTCCGGTGCCTGGAGGACAGCGGCTCGTTCCGGCCGAGGCGCCGGAGGCTGGCCGTGCTTCAGCGGGCGAGCACGTTCGATCCGGGCGTCTTCGAACGCGTGCAGCGCCAAGTGGCGGAGGTCGGCTGGAACCTCGTGTTCCTCGAATCGGTTCAGGACCGCACCGCGAACTTCGCCGGCCTGGTCCGGAGGCTGGAACAGGCCGAGCCGGATGCGGTGTCACTGTCGATCTTTCCCGAGCCGACGCTGCGCGCGTTCCTGTCCACCGCCGGGTCGCTGCGTGAGCACACGCTGGTGCATGCGGCGTGGTCGCCGGTGGCCCCGGGCTTCACCAGGCGATTCGGTGAACTCAGCGAGGGCCTGGTGTGGTCCACGTTGATCGGCAATGTGAACAGTCCCGTGTGCGACAGGTTCGAACGGCGGTTCCGCGCGGCCTTCGGCGCCGATCCGGGACTGGCGGCCGCGGCGGTGCACTTCGACATGGTCAACGTGCTCGCCCTGGCGTGGAGCCGGGTCAGCAGGCCGTGGGACTTCGCGGCCGTACAAGAGCAGCTGAGGTCGACGGCATCGTTCGGCGTGACCGGAGCGCACGAGTTCGTGGCGCGCGGTCAACACGGGCTCAGCTACCCCGACGACACCGACGACCCGACGCGCGGCCATCCGCACTTGGCGTACCGCATCTCGGGCGGCATCAACCGGAGGCTGGTGCCACCCGAGCTCAGCTGAGCCACGTCGGGGCGGTCACCGAGCCGATGCCATCACCGCCATCGACGGGCACGGTGCGCCCGTTGACCCAGGAGGCGTCCTCGCCGAGCAGCCATGCGATCACGGCGGCGATGTCGTCAGCACTGCCGATGCGGCCCTGGACGCTGGCCGTTCGAACGGCCTCCACGTACGACCGCGGCACGGGATTGATGGCCGACGCCACGTCCACGAACCCGGGAGCCACGGCGCAGCACCGGATCCCGTCGCGGCCGTGCTCGAGTGCGAAGCCGCGCACCAACGCGTCGAGAGCCGCCTTGGACGCCGCGTAGACCGCGGTGCCCGGCCGCGCGCGGGCGGCGGCCCCGCTGCTGACGAAAACCAGCGTTCCCGGCCGGCCCTCTGCCACGCAGTCGCGGACGAACTGCGCCCCGGCGCTCAGCGCCGAGCGCGTGTTGACGGCCATGACCCGGTCGAACAGATCCTCGTCGCTGGCCGCCACCGGCACGGCGGGGAAGACGCCCGCCGCGTGCACGAGCGCGTCGAAACCACCGCGCTCGGCCCACAGCCGCGCCACGTGCGTCGCGACCACGTCCCGCTCTGCGAGGTCGAGTTCGGGCAGGTCCACGCCGGTGACCGACCAGTCGGCCGCCTCCAGCCGACACGTCACGGCGCGGCCGATGCCGCCCTGTGCTCCGATCACCAGGGCCGAACGCTTCGATGCCACGATCACCCTCCCATCAGAGCGGGCCGCACCCGCCGGGCGACGTCGACGCACCGCTCGAAGACGACGCCGAGCTCGTGGCAGCCGATGATGAACTGCTCGAGCGCGACCATGCGCGCGCCCCGGCCGATGACCTGCGGATGCAGTGTCACGGTCGCGACCCCGTCCGCGATGGTGTTCGCCATGTAGCGGACGTCGCCGAGGAAGCGGTCGAACATGGCCGCTGCGTCCTGGAGCCCCGGCATTACGAACTGCGGCGTGCGCACGAACTCCAGGTGCGGGTAGTCGTCCAGCGTCCAGGAGACGGGCAGTTCGACCACCAGCGAGTTGTCGCCGAAGCGGAACGGGCCATCCAAGTCGCACCGGTCACCGGACCGCGCGAGATAGGGCTCGAAGTCGGTGCCCATCAACGACGAGTCGTACTCGACGCCGAGCTCGGTGAGGATCGCGACCGTGTTGTCGGTGAAGTCGAAGCTCGGGGTGCGGTGCCCCGCAGGCGGGAGCCCGGTCAGCTTCGCGATCAGCTCGGCCGAGCGCCGGCTCACGGCCATCTCCGCGTCCCTGTCCAAAGTGGTCACCGGCTCGTGCGCGTAGCCGTGCAGCGCGATCTCGTGTCCCGCCTCGGCGATGTCCGCGCACTGCGCGGGGTAGGTCTCCAGCGTGTGCCCCGGGACGAAGAACGTGGCCGGGACCTCGGTGCGGCGCAGCAGTGCGAGGATGCGGTCCATGGCGTACGCGCCGAACTCGCCTCGGGAGATCGGGCCAGGAGTGGTTTGGCCGCGCGCGATCCAGAGCGAGATGGCGTCGAAGTCGAAGGTCAGGCAAACGGTTCCGCGGCTCATGCGGGCACCTCCTCGGACTGCGTGCCGGGCAAGAACTCCAACGGCGCGACGCGCAGGTCGTCGAAGAGGGTGTCCAGCTCCCAGCGCGCGTATCCGTGGTTGCTCGGGGGACCGGGCGCAATCCACAGCACTCGATCGGTCAGGTCCATGACCAAGGAATAGACGGTGGCGGTGCGTTCGGCGGCGGGGACTCCGGAATCGGGGTGGCGGCAGATGCCGTCCGGATACGACCACGCGTCGCGCAGCGTCGCCACGATGTCCGCCACCCGCACCCGGCGTTCCTCGAGCGCGGGTTCGAGCAGGTGTCTGGCCCGTACCGGACGCAGCAGCGTGAGCGCGCTCGTCGCGGCTTTCCGGTCCTGCAGCGGCAACGACGCCTGGAAGTGGTTGGAGTGGGTGAGCAGGCCGCCGTCGGGCACCAGGGTGCCGAAGACCCCAGGCGCGAGCTCGAAGTTGATGGATTCGCCGCCCGCGTCGGCGAGCAGCACGTTGCCGGAGGAGATCCTCTCGACGGGCAGCAGCTTCTTGTGCGCGCCGGACATCGTCTTCGCCTGCAGCGCGCCGCGCAGCAAGTAGTGGTACGGCACGCCGGCACCGCCCCGGTCCAGGTCGGACACCAGCAGGTTGGCGCACACGCCCAGCCCCGCCGAGTTGAGTCCGCTCTTGGCGAGCATGCCCGCCTCGGCGAGCGAGAGCACGCTGAACCCGGTCTCGTCGCGCGTGGCCAGCAGGAATGTCACAGCGGCCTGTTCGGGATGCCAGTCCCAGTTCTGGGCGAGCAGGGTGTGGCCGTTCTCCGTGTAGCGGGGCAGGACTGACAGCGACGTGCACCCTTCGTCGCGGTAGCCCGTGCCGTAGAGCATTTCCGTGCGCGCGTTGAGCGCGGCGAGTCGGTGCGCGGGGTGCCCGGAACCGGCGGCCATGCCTTCGAGCATCGCGGCGATCTCGGGGGAGTAGGAGGCTGCGACGTCGAGGTACACCCGCCCCCAGCGGTCGATGTCAGCGTCGCTGAGTCCGGCGTCGTCGTGGAACCGACCAACGTAGGTGTCCAGGCTGCGCGCGATGAGATCCGCGGTGCGCGCACCGAGGTCCTCGCCCATCTGCCGATTGCTGCCCTGCACGACGATCAGTCGTGGGTGGCTGTCCTCGCTCATGTTTGACCTCACTTCAGTTCGGTTCGGTGGGTTTCCGGCATCGAGCACACGGTGGCGAAGGTGATGACAGCCGCAGCCGTGGGGAGTGCGGCCACGACCAGCGCGTTGCCCGTGAGGTCGATCAGCGCGGTGGCGATGAATCCCGCCGTGCCGCCGAAGGCCATGACGGAGAAGTTGTAGCCGATGCCCAGTGCCGAGTACCGGACGTTGGTGGGGAACAGTTCGGCGAGCGCGGCCGGGCCGGGACCGGAGAAAGCAGCGAGGACGAGCGCGATCAGCACCTGGCCGAAGTACGCGCCCGCGACGTTACCGGTCTGGAACAGCCACATGACCGGGAAGCTGAGGAGCACGAACCCGCCGGAACCGATGAGCAGCAGCGGTTTCCGCCCGATCCGGTCGGAGAGGCCGCCGAAACCGAAGATCGCGACCGTCAGCACGACGAGTCCCACGATGTTCGACGCCTCGACCGTGCTCGAATCCAAGCCGACCTGCTCGCGCAGGTGGGTCGGCAGGTAGGTGAGGAAGAAAAAGTAGGCCATCGTCCAGCTCACGGTGAAGAAGAAGCCGCGTGCCATCGCGGCTTTCTGGGTGCGGAAGGCGAGTCGCAGCGGGCTGTCGCTCGTGGTGCCGGCCGCCTCCTGCGCCTGGTAGGCGGGCGTGTCCTCGAGGCCGAATCGCAGCAGCAGCGCGACGATCGCGGTCACGGCGCCGATCAGGAACGGCACCCGCCAGCCGAAGTCGAGCATGCCCTGCTCGCTCCAGAACAGCGAGTTCAGCGCGACGACGGCCGCGGCGACCAGGAAGCCGGCCGCGGTGCTGACCTGGTTGAGGCTGCCGTAGCGGCCCCGCGACCGCGGGCCGGCGTATTCCACGAGCATGGCGGCGGACCCCGCCCACTCGCCGGCGACGGCGAATCCCTGGAACAGCCGCAGCACCACCAGCAGCACGGGCGCGGCGATGCCGATCGTCTCGTAGCCCGGTAGCAGTCCGATGAGGACGGTCGCCGTGCCCATGAGGATCACGCTCGCGAGCAGTGCGGGCCGCCGGCCCAGTTTGTCGCCGATGTGGCCGAAGAAGATGGTTCCGAGTGGCCGGGCGAGGAAGCCGACCGCGAAGACCGCGAACGTGGACAGCAGGGCCGAAGTGGAGCCGCCCACGAAGAAGTGGGCGCTGAGGTACACGGTCGAGTATGCGTAGACGAGGTTGTCGTACTGCTCGAGCAGGTTTCCGACGCTGCCGGAGATGACCGCGCGGAGCTTGAGCCCGGGGCGGGTGCCGGTTGCCGCGGGTCTGGTGTGTTGTGCCGTCATGGGATTCGCTCCTCGGGAGGGGCTGGTGGGGGTCAGGAAGCGGCCAGGTAGCCGCCGTCGACGGGCAGCAGGACACCGGTGACGAATGAGGACTCGGGACCGGCGAGGAACGCGAGCGCATTCGCCAGCTCGTCCGTCTCGCCGGGTCGCGACATCGGTGCGCCGGAGACTCGCGCGTCCAGTGCCGCCGGCGGGAGGTGGTCGAGCAAGGGAGTGCGGAACACCCCGGGCAGCACCGCGTTCACGCGGATCCCGCGCGGTGCGAGCTCTACCGCAGCGATCTTGGTCAGCTGGTGCACCGCGGCCTTGCTCATCTGGTAGGCCACCGACGAGGGAACGGTTTCCGCGCCGGCGGGTGGGGTGGTGACCCCGTAGATCGAGCCGACGTTGATCACCGCGCCACGTGTGTGCGCGAGGTCGTCGGCAAAGGTTTTGATGCCCCGCCAGGGACCGAAGGCGTTCACCGCGAGAACCCGGGTGAAGTCCTCGTCGGTGGTGGTGAGTAGGTCCGCCCGAGCGCTGATGCCGGCATTGTTCACCAGCAGGTCCACCGGCCCGAACCGCTCGTGCACCAGGTCCCGCAGCCGGTCCCACGACGCGGGATCCGCCACGTCGAGACGCAGCTGGTCGTCGGTTTCGGCATCGTGGCCGATGTCGGCGCGCACCACGGTCGCGCCGAGCCCCGCCAGCCGGTCGGCGAACACGGCACCGATGCCACCGGCCGCACCGGTCACCACTGCGATCCTGCCGTTCACGGCCACTCCTCGTTCGTCCTGGTCGGCGACGGTGTCGAGGACAGTAGGGTCGGCTAGCAGGTCGGACATCGGTCGTTCGACCGATGCGGACGACCTGCCTACGAACACGCGGCGGTCCGAACACGCGGCGACGCCCGGCCCTTCCGCAAACGGTGGCCGGGACGCCGGTATTCGCTGGCGCCGCCCGCAGCAGAGCGTCTCGTGAGTGACTGCCTCGGCCTGCGAGCGCAGGAAGCTCGCCCAGGTACTCGAGCTCCGCGGCGCGGCTTGTCGGCAAATGCAGGTGAAGAACACGTCGTCGCTGTTCTGGTACCTGAGATCGGTACCGGAGGACGGAAGAACGCGCGGCCGCGTCGCGGTAGTCGGCGAACTACTCCCGCGAAGACGGTTCCGTCCGTTCGGTGAGCTCCGGAGTGGTGTCCTTCTCCGTCGCCGCCCAGCTGGAGAGCAGCATGAGCGCCTCGTGCGAGGAAGAGCCAGGTTCTGCGGTGTAGCCGACGAGGGGGAGGCCTTCGGCGCTGGTGATCTCCAGGGTTTCGAAGCGGAGGGTCAGGTCACCGACGGCGGGGTGGTGGAACTGCTTGTCGCCTCTGCGATGTGCCCGCACGTCGTGCTTCGCCCATCGCGAGCGGAACTCGTCGCTGCGCGTGGCCAGCTCGCCGATGAGCCCGGTGACTGCCTTGGAGTAGGGCGAGCGGGCTGCTTCGACGCGCAGCAGTGCGACCGCATCGTCGGCAGCCTTGTCCCAAGCCGGGAACACCTGGTCGGCGTGATCGTCCAGGAAGATGAAACGAGCCGTTCGGCGGCGCGGGCTGCCGTTCGAAGACCGCCGCGTAGAGCACTCGGCCCAGCGCATTGGCTCCGATGATGTCGAGGTGACCGTTCTGCACGATCGCCGGGGCCGACATCATGTCCAGAAGGACTTGGATGCCCTCCGGGACCTGCTGGCGGTTCGTCCCGTCCCGGCCCGATCGCTTACCCGCCTTCGTAGTGGTTGCTCGGGCCAGATCGAATAGCTGAGTGGTCTCGATCTCGTCCAGCTGCAGCGCTGTGGCGACGGCGTGGAGGATCTCCTCGGAGACGCCGGCGACGTTCCCGCGTTCGATCTGGATGTAGTACTCGGCGCTGACGCCGACCAGCAGCGCGACCTCCTCGCGTCGCAGGCCGGCAACACGACGGCGCCCTCCTGATGGGAGCCCAACCTGCTCTGGGGTGATCTTCGCGCGGCGGGTCATCAGGAAGTCCCTGACGTCGTTGGTGGTTCCCATATTGCGAGGTTAGGGCTGCCTTGGCAGTCTTGACAGGTGCTGCCGATACCCCTCAGCGGCCTCTGTCATCTGCGCGCAGGTGTCGGCAGCCTTGTTGGTGCAGGCCCGATCCGCTGGGCATCAGCACAACCACTAGTAGTACTTCGTTAAGTCTTGATCTTGTTGGTGGGCATGCTTCATGATCTCGGTGTGGATCTTGGTGCGGTGGAGCGTCTTCGAGGCGAGCTGGCGGAGTTCGTTGAGGAGGTGTTCGCGTCGGTGCCGCGGAAGGATCAGCGGCGGCGGGGGGACTGCTATCTGCGGGGGTTGATGCTGGATGGCGCCCGGAAGTCGATTCAGCCGATGGCCGAGCGGTTGCCGGATGGGAACATGCAGGCCCTGCAGCAGTTCGTGAACCAGTCGCCGTGGGACCACGAGCCGGTGTTGCGCACGATCGCGGCCAAGATGACCGAGGTGATCGGTCCGCGGGCGTGGGTGGTTGATGATGTGTCGTTTCCCAAATCCGGTGATCAGTCGGTGGCGGTGGCGCGGCAGTACTGCGGCGCGCTGGGCAAGCAGGCCAACTGCCAGGTCGGGGTGAGCGTGCATGGAGTCACCGATGCGGCGTCGTGTCCGTTGTCGTGGCGGCTGTTCGTTCCCTTGGGGTGGAGCGATCGGGACGATCCACGCCGGCCTCGCACCGGGATGCCCGAGCACATCGGCCATGTCGAAAAGTGGCGGCTGGCCCTGGAAACTCTGGACGAACTGACCGAGCAGGGGCTGGCGCCGCCGGTGGTGGTCGCCGATGCCGGTTACGGCCAGACCGCCGCGTTCCGGCACGGCCTGGCCGCGCGGGGCATGAACTACGTCGTGGCCGTCCGCGGCGACGAAAACGCTCACACCGAGAGCGCCACACCGGCCGCGGCCGCCTACCCGGGACGCGGTCCGCGCCCGGTACCCCGCTACCGCGTACCGACGGCCTCGCTGGCCGAACTTGCCACCGCAGAGGGCCGCCGCGCGTTCCGTCAGGTCACCTGGCGCCACGGCTCCCAAGGGCCGATGCGGTCGCGGTTTAGGGCGATCACGATCCGCCCCGCCGGCCGGGCCATGACCGATCTCGTCCGTAACGACAACGGAGGCCGCAACTGGGACGGTGTGCTGCCTACGGCGACCCTGCTGGTCGAATGGCCACCCGACGCCGAGACACCGGACTACTGGATCACCAACCTGCCCGCCAACACGCCGATCCGAAAACTCGTGCGCCTGGCCAAGATCCGCTGGCGGATCGAACACGACTACCGAGAACTCAAACACGGCCTCGGACTCGACCACTTCGAAGGGCGCACCTGGCGCGGCTGGCACCACCACGTCACCCTCGTCACCGCCGCCCACGCCTTCCTCACCCTCCGGCGACTGGACCCAAAAGCCCCCACGCCGGCCTGACCCTCTACCAAACCCTGACGCTGCTCCAAAGCGTCTTACTGTGCTGGACCGGCGTTTGCCCCACATGCCAAAGAAAACTCCCCAAACGAAGACAAACTTAACGAAGTACTACTAGCTGACCTCGCCGCCTGCGGAGTGCTGGAGCA
This sequence comes from Saccharopolyspora sp. NPDC045941, assembly GCF_056431445.1. Classification (NCBI taxonomy): domain Bacteria; kingdom Bacillati; phylum Actinomycetota; class Actinomycetes; order Pseudonocardiales; family Pseudonocardiaceae; genus Saccharopolyspora; species Saccharopolyspora sp. NPDC045941. The sequence continues at coordinate 6,500 of NZ_JBWKKU010000108.1, read as the reverse complement.
GCTCGCTGTTCAGTTCGATCTGATCTCGGTCTGTCGAGCACGAGGCCCAAGGATAGGTCGGCGGGCCTTCGTCGGTGCAAGGACGCCGCGGCTACCAGGCCAGAACGCGATAGATCTAAATCTAGAGGCGTCTATTCCGGTGGGTTGAGGGGCCACGCGGTTTGGTAAGTTCGGAGCCATGGTGACGAGCAACGACGTGGCGCGGCACGTCGGATTGTCACAGACCACGGTTTCGCGTGCTCTGCGTGGCGACGCCTCGGTCACTCCGAAGACCCGTGACCGAGTGCTCGCGGCGGCTCGCGAGCTGGGTTACGTTCCGCACTCGGCCGCGCGCACACTCGTGACCCGACGTTCCCGTGCTGTCGGTGTGGTCGTGGCTGACCTGTCGAGCCCGATCTACCCGGTCATCGTGGAGAGCCTGCAAGGCCGTCTGGACGAGTGCGGCTACCGGATGATCCTTATCCGGGACCCCGATGAGCCTGGATTCGAGAACGCTACGGATGTTCTCACCAGCGCAACCGTGGACGGCATGCTTTTCGTTTCTGCTCGTGACAATTCCGCGGCGGTGCGCCTCGCGACGGAGCGCGGCGTGCCGGTGGTCCTGCTCAGCCGTGACGACGCAAGTGCGACCACGGACGTCGTCCTTTCCGACGACCGCGCCGCGGGTGAGCTCGTTGTCTCTCACCTCGTCGAATGGGGCCACGAGCGGATCGGGGTGCTGTCCACGCCTCGGGACCGGTCCAACGGTCGCGACCGCGAGGACGGGGTGCGGGAGGCCCTGCGCCGACGAGGGATGCAAGTACGCGAGGAATGGATCAAGCGGACGTCGTTTGATCATGCCGAGGCCGTTCGTGCGGCGTGCGCGATTCTCCGGGAGCCGGAGGCTCCGACAGCCCTGTTCTGCGTCGCGGACTCCTTCGCTTTCGCGGTGCTGGACGCGGCGCACCAGCTTGGTCTCCGCGTTCCCGAGGATCTCTCTGTCGTTGGTTTCGACGACTCCGAACCGTCGCGTTGGTCATTCGTGCGGCTGACCACGGTTCATCAGCCGATTCGTGAGATGTCGTGCGAGGCTGTGGATCGGTTGGTGAGCCGGATCGAGACCTCCGGTACCCACCAACCGACCACTCGCGTGTTCCCGGTAACGCTCCGGGAGCGAGCGACGGTAGCCCGTCCAGCGCGCTGATCAGGCGGTGTTGCGGCCACCGCTGAGGTCGAGGGTTTGGCCGGTCATGTAGCTGGCCTCCGGGGAGAGTAGCCAGGCCGCGAGCGCGGAGAACTCCTCGGGCAGTCCGACCCGGCCCATCGGCACCTTTGCGAGCAGAGCCGCGTTGCGCTCGGCGCTGAGGTCATCGAGCAGTCGGGTCTTCATCATCGACGGGGCGATGCAGTTGACCGTGACTCCATCCTGCGCGACTTCCTTCGCGGCGGTCTTGACCAGGGCGACCAGTCCGGCCTTCGACGCAGAATAGGCCGCCTGGTGCGGATTGCCCTCGCGGGCCGCGATCGAGGAGAGGATGGCGATCCGTCCGTAGCCCCGGTCTTGCAGCTTGGGAAGCAACGCGGCAAGTCCGTGCAGGCATCCGTCGAGATTGATGTCCAGCACTCGCGACCAGCCCGCGACCGGCATGTCGGCCACGGTCGTCTCGGGGCCCTGGACACCATGGGCGAATAGCGCCCCGTCGATGTGGCTGTACTGGTGCAGCACCTCGGCGGTCATGCGACCCCAGTCGTCACGCTTGGTGACGTCGAGGGCGAGGCTGTGCTCGGGAGCGGACCCGTCGCCGCGCCCGCTGGCGGCGACGTCGGTGCAGATGACCGTCGCACCCTCGCGCATCAAGCGCTCGGCTGTGTTCGATCCGAGGCCCCCCGCGGCCCCTGTTACGAGGAGGACCTGGCCGTCGAACCTGCCGGGCCAGAAGATCTCGGGGCTCGCGGTGAGAGATCGGGACTGCACCCCGTCACTACGATTTGCGGTACTGGTCACGAGGTTCCCTTCATCGAGGTGTCGATGTGGTCGAAATGGGACACGTATGCCCGGTGGAGCCGTTCGAAGTGCTGGGCGTGTCCGAATTCAGCGCAGCCAGCAACATCAGGCACCTCGATGCTGACCGGTGTTGCCGGGAAGGTCTCGAGGATGCTCCGGAGCGGGAAGCTGCCTTCGCCGGGGCTCTGTCGTCGTGAGCGTGATTCGAGTGGAAGTCGGTCGGTGCTGACCGTCTGTCCCAGCGGCATTCGCTGCGGAACAGGCAGTGGGGGAGGCGTTTCGGGGCCGTCGCAGAGCTGGATGACGCGGAGCGCATCGGCCGGCACGGCCTGGAGGTCTTCGACTCGGCCGCCTGCGCGTACGAAGTGCAGTACGTCGAGCATGATGCCGCAGCCCGTCTCGCGTGAGAGTGCGCTGGCGGCCGCGACCGTGTTGATCGACTGGTACGCGATGGGTTCGAGGCTGGGCTGGATCCCGTGGTCGCGGCCATCGGCGACGAGTTCGGCGAGCGTTTCCCTCAAGCGGTGTTGGTCGGCGTCGCCTCCGATCACGTTGAGCACGGTGGCGCCCAGTGCCGCACCTGCCTCGAGGGCGGGCAGCCACTGCTCGCGTCCTCGGGTTCCGTCGAGGGTGAACGCCTCGACGTCCAGCACGGTCACGCCGGTCTCGGCCATCGCGCGTATCGTCTGCCGGGACATCGGGGACCCGGGGGTCATCGGGTAGCGCTGCTCTGACGGGGTGGCGGGAAAGACCCGGACGCCGACCGAGGTGAAGCCGGCGTCGGCCGCGTGCCGGACCAGGTCTGGTGGGGCTAGGTCGAGGGCTGACAGGTGTGCCACGCCCAGTGGCTTACTCATGAAATGAACGCTCCTGTGGGTTCGGGTATTGACGGGCCCGCAGACGGCTCGTACCGTCCTGCACATCCGAATGACTACGTAGTCATTCAAACACTCGACCTACTCCGAGGCAACGGCGCACATCAGGAAGGTCAAGGCGAACAGCTCATGACGACGCACCCTTCAGGCCCCATCCCAGATACCGGAGAGTCCGGTCCACTCGACGCCTCGGCCTCACCTGGCATCGGCCCGGGTGGTTCGGGATCCAAGCGCAGCGCCATGGCCAGCACGGTCGGCGCGATCGTGGATTGGTACGACTTCTTCCTGTACGGCACCGCTGCAGCGGTCGTGTTCGGGCCGCTGTACTTCCCATCGGCAAATCCTTTGGCCGGCCTTCTTGCCTCAATGGGGTCCTTCGCGGTGGCGTTCGTGTTCCGGCCGATCGGGGGCGCGGTCTTCGGACACTTCGGCGACAAGGTCGGGCGGAAGAAGATGCTGGCCGTCACCGTGCTGATGATGGGGCTGGCCAGCACCGGGATCGGACTGTTGCCTCCGTACGCGGCGATTGGTCTCGCCGCTCCGGTACTGCTGGTCCTGTTGCGTGCGATTCAGGGAATCGCAGTCGGCGGGGAGTGGGGTGGGGCGGCCCTCATGGCAGTTGAGAACGCACCCCGGCGGAAGCGCAACTTCTTCGCATCCGGCGTTCAGACCGGCTCGTTCGTCGGCCTTCTGCTCGGTACGGCTGCCTTCAGCCTCGCTCGCGGACTCACGACCGAAGAGCAATTCATGGCATGGGGCTGGCGGATCCCCTTTCTGATCAGCATCGCCTTCGCCCTCGTGGCGTTCTGGGTCCGGTCCGGTGTCCCTGAATCGGCGAAGTTCAAGGAGATCGCTCGGGAACAGCACAAGGCCCGCGCCCCACTGGCGGTTGCGCTGCGGACCAGCCCCAAGCAGATCCTGGCCGTCATCGGAATGCGGATGGTCGACCAGAGCACCTTCTACATCGGCTTCACCTTCGCACTGGCCTACACCTCGAACTTCACCGACAACTCGCCCGCGAACGTCCTCACAGCCTCGATGGTCGCGATGATCCTGGCCATTCCGTCACTGAGCCTGTGGAGCACGCTCGCGGACCGCTACGGGCGTCGGCCCTTCTACATCGCCGGACCGATGCTCGCCACCGTCGCAGTGTTCCCCCTGTTCGTGTTCCTGGAGAACGGCTCGCTCGTCGGCCTGACCTTGTCCTTCGTGGCTCTCATCAACCTCGGTCACAACATCTCGGCGTGCGTGCAGCAGACATGGTTCACGGACTTGTTCGACGCCCGCATCCGGTACAGCGGCGCGGGTTTTGCCTACGCGCTCGCCGGGGCCGTCGGCGGCTTCATCCCTCTGACCGCGACGGCGCTGCTCGCTTTCAATCTCGGCTGGTACCCCGTGGCCGGGCTCGTGACCGGGCTCTGCATCGTCTCCGTTCTCGCTGCTCTGTGGTCGCACCGCTGGACCACATCCGCAGGTGAGAGCTCCACGGTGTGACCACCGACGAGTCGTCTGAGTCGGGCCGACCGGTGGCGCACAACTACCACCGACAGCAATCACGATTTCCTGCCACATCTGGTAAGTCTGGAGAACTGCAACCGTGACCATGCCGACGAGCGCACCCGCCACCACCGACGTCATCATCGTCGGCTCCGGAGCCGGAGGACTGTCCGCAGCAGTGACGGCCGCGCAGGGCGGACTACGCGTAACGGTGCTGGAACGTGCCGACGTGTGCGGTGGCGCCACAGCGTGGTCGGGGGGTTGGATGTGGGTACCTGGCAACCACCTCGCCCGGGCGGATGGCGTCGACGAGGATCCGGCGGCCTTCCGCGCCTACCTGGTCGCCGTCCTGGGGGACGACTTCGACGAGGAACGAGTCGACGCGTTCCTCGACTCCGCTCCCCAGATGGCACGCTTCTTCCAGGGCAACACCGCACTTGCCTTCACACCCGGCGCCAAGATCTGCGACATCTACGGGGACTTGCCCGGTGCCGGGACGGGTCACCGCTCGCTCGCGCCGACGCCAGTAAACCTGCGTGAGCTCGGGCCGGACGTGGGCCGGTTGCTCCGGCGTCAGCTGTATGAGACCTCGTTTCTGGGGCTTGGGATCATGGCCGGGCCGGATCTCGCCGGATTCCTGGCCGCAGCGCGCGGCGACGCACGCGGCCTGGCACACGCGGTCCGCCGCGTCACGCGACACATTGCCGACCTCGCCTTCTACCGACGCGGGCAGCAGTTGGTGAACGGCACCGCTCTGGTCGGTCGCCTGCTGCGCGCGGCGCTGGACTTCGGCGTCACCATCCGCACCTCCAGCACAGTGACCAACATCGTGCGCGATGACGAGGACCGGGTGATCGGTGTCGAGGTCACCACACCCTTCGGCAAGGAACGCCTGCACGCGGAGCGAGGTGTCGTGCTCGCCGCAGGCGGGTTTCCCCACGACCGTGAACGGCGCCGTGCTCATTTCCCCACCGGGCCGGATCACAACTCGCTTGCCCCGGCCACCGCCGACGGCGCCGGAATCGACCTCGGCCAGGCAGCAGGCGGGCGTCTCCGCACTGATCTAGCGTCGCCCGCGGCATGGTGCCCGGTTTCTCTGGTGCCCTACCGCTCCGGGCGAACGGGGGTGTTTCCCCACATCATGGACCGCGCCAAGCCCGGCAGTATCGGCGTCCTGCGCAACGGTCGGCGCTTCGTCAACGAGGCGAACGGCTACCACGACTACGTCACGGCCATGATCGCCGCGAGCTCGGACGGCGACCAGCCTGAGGCATGGCAGATCGCGGACGCGCGCTTCGTGCGCCGCTACCCGCTGGGCATGGCCAAACCCCGCCCGGTCCCGCTGTTGCCCTATTTGCGCAACGGCTACCTCAAGCGTGGTCGGACCCTGGCCGAACTCGCCGACGCCTGCGGCATCGATGCCGCAGGCCTCCAGACCACGGTCGCCAACTTCAACGAGCATGCGCGGCAAGGACACGATCCGGAGTTTGGCCGCGGCTCCACCCCGTTCAACCGATACGGCGGAGATCCTTCCACCGGCTTCCCGAACCCGTCGCTGGCGCCGATCGAGAAAGGCCCGTTCTACGCAGTCAGGGTCGTGCCAGGCAGTTTCGGGACCTTCGCGGGCTTGGCCACCGACGCCCACGCTCGAGTGCTTGACGATGACGACAAGGCCATTGCTGGCCTGTACGCGGTGGGTTGCGATCAGGCGAGCGTCATGGGCGGGCACTACCCGGCCGGTGGCATCAATCTCGGACCGGCCATGGTCTTCGGGTGGATCGCCGGCATGGATCTGCTCGAGCTTCCGAGAGGCGGTTTCCGCGTCAATCAAGTTGGAGGCTGATTCTGCCGAGATGTGGAGGAGTGTTCGGCCGGTCGGCATGTCACCGAGCGAGAGTCGGCCCCTCGACGCTCCGCTTCGCGCGGATCCGTGGCTGACGTTCTGCCATCGGACACATTGACTTTCGACGACCATCCACTAGTAGTACTTCGTTAAGTCTTGATCTTGTTGGTGGGCATGCTTCATGATCTTGGTGTGGATCTTGGTGTGGTGGAACGTCTTCGGGGCGAGTTGAGCGAGTTCGTGGGCGAGGTGTTCGCTTCGGTGTCACGGAAGGACCAGCGACGGCAGGGGGACTGCTATC
>NZ_JBWKKU010000107.1:15795-22783 GCF_056431445.1 Saccharopolyspora sp. NPDC045941 | reverse complement strand
CACCCGGGCGCCGAGGACCGGTCCCAGTCCGGGCTGGGACAGGATGATCTCAGCGGCCGGGTGCTGCCCAAAATGGGCTTCGACCTGCCCTTGCAGCGTCTTGACCTGGGTGTTGAGTGTGGTCAGGACCGCGATCAGCGCTTGGATGGAGGCGGCGTAGGCGGCAGCAACGACCTCGGGCTGACCGAGGTGCTCGGCCCGCAGCGCGGCCTGGATCGCCGTTGCTTTCTCCGCGACGTTGCGGCGGCGGGCCCGTTTCAGCGCGGCGCTGATCTGCGCGAGTGTCAACCGGGCGGCCTGGGCCGGTGTGGGGGCCTTGGCCAGCAGCTCCAGAGTGTCGGCGGCGTCCAGATCGTCGAAAGCGGCCAGCGCGGCGGGGAAGTAGTCCCGCAGCGCGTGCCGCAGCCGCTGGGTGTGGCGGGTCCGTTCCCAGATCAGCGTCTTGTGGGTACGGGCCACGACCTTGACCGCCTCGACCTCGGCGGAGTCCCCGGCGACCGGCCGCAACTCGTGGGAGTGGGTGCGGACCATGTCGGCCAGCACGTGAGCGTCACCGGCGTCGCTCTTGGCTCCCGAGACACCCAGTCGGTCACGAAACCTGGCGGCCTGCAACGGGTTCACCGCCAGCACCGTGTACCCGGCCGCGACCAGCGCCGCGACCCAGGGCCCCCGGTCGGTCTCGATGCCGACCAGCACCTCGACCTCGTCGGCGTCCTCCCCTGCCAGCTCTCCGACGATCGCGTGCAACCGGGCCATTCCCGCAACGCCCTCGGGCAGCCGGGCCTTGGCCAACCGGCGACCGGAGCCGTCCATCACTTCCACATCGTGATGGTCCTCGGCCCAGTCGTCTCCCATGAACAGCCGCAACGGTCCTCCTGTTCTCGATGCCGATCACCCTCAGCAGCCCGGCGGGAGAACCATCAGCGACCTAATCAAGCAGTGCTCACGCCACCACGGGCGGGCACGACATCCCAGCAGCGATCAACTCTCCCGGCCTACCGGCAGGGGCACGCTCTTTCATCAGGACTCACACGTCCAGGACGACAGAGTGCTCACCTGCCAGTCGGCTACCAACCAGGAGTTTGCCCGATGGCTCACTCCCAGAACTGATTAGGAATGACATGCCACGCATCGGAATGCTGACGCCGTCGTCCAACACCGTGCTGGAACCCGTCACCTACCGGCTGCTGTCCGGCGTCGAGGACGTCAGCGTCCACTTCAGCAGGTTGCCGGTCACCGCGATCTCCCTTTCCGACAAGGAGAACAGCCAGTTCTCGCTGGAGCGGATGTCGGCCGCCGCCGAGCTGCTCCGGGACGCCGCCGTGGACGTGGTGGTGTGGAACGGGACCGCGGGCTCATGGCTCGGGCTCGACTACGACCGGCAGGTCAGCGCGGCGATCTCGGAGGCGTGCGGGGTGCCGGCCACCACGTCGACCCTGGCGCTGCTGGACTCCTTCCGCGCCTTCGGCGTCACGCGGCTCGGCCTGGTCACGCCGTACACCGGCGATGTCACCGCGAAGATCGCCGAAACCTACGCCGCGGAAGGCATCGAGGTCGTCAACGACGAGCGGCTCGACATCACCGACAACTTCAGCTTCGGCTCCGTCCCCGAGCAGCGGTTGGCCTCGATGATCGAAGCAGCCGCCGCCGATGTGCACGCCGTGTCGCTGGTGTGCACGAACCTCCGCGGCGCGTTCGTCGCGGCCGAACTGGAGGCGAAGGCCGGAATCCCGGTGCTGGACAGCGTTTCCGCAACGCTGTGGAAGGCGCTGGACGTGCTTGGCGCCGCTGTCCCGATCGACCGCGGCAGCGTGCTGCTCTCGGGCTCGACACGTGCGGCGCTGAAGCGGATCTGCACCTCGCTGCGGGAAGCGACCGGCGCCGACCGGACGACGATGCGGCTCGACCTGCCGTCCCAGCGGCTCGGCGTCGACCTCGCCGCGGCGGAGGACACCGGGCCCGGGGTGCGCGCGATCCAGCACGACCCGGGCCTCGACCAGCGGAAGCTGAACACCGTGCAGTGGCTGGAAGAACACCGCCGCACGCTGGTGCAGCCGCACTTCCGGGCGGACCCGCAGCCGCCGCAGGCGCTGATCGAGACCTACGGCGTGCAGGCCCAGATGCTCGCCCCGGTCGAGGTCGACGGCGCCATGGCGGGCTGGCTGTCGGTGCACAGCCTCGCGGAGCGCGGCTGGCGCCCGGCGGACATCCAGGCCATCGAGACCGCGGCAGCCGAGGTCAGGGCCCTGCTGACGTCGTGAGCGGTGGTGGCCGCTCACGACCCGTCCCGCCCCGGGTCGTGAGCGGCAACGGTCGCCCTGGCGTCCACCATTCACTCGAACCGAACGATTGCGAGGAGCGGCAAATGAGCAAAGACTCACCGAACCCCACCGGCCCGTGACGGGTGGGGGTGCAGTTTCAATTGAGCGTTTTTCATCCTGGTCGACCCGCAGCCGCGGGCCGCAAAGCTGCATGTCGATGAGGTGTCGCATGCGCCGCAGGCGCATAGCCCACCTACGGCACCGGCACCGCCGCGGGTTCACGGTGCCCACCCCTCCGGGGTTCCCTCGGCGAGGACGGCCCCTCCGCCGTGTATTGGGCATACATCAGGAGGGGCACCCACAGACCAGGGAGCCTCTGAGGTTCCGCTACCCGCACCGCCACGCAAAACGAGGTTGGAAAACCTCATTGAAACTGCGGATCACGCCCGGGGATGCGACTGACTACGCTTTGGGCGAGTGCTGAGGGGAAAGGAGCGGACGTGGCCCAGCCGGTCCCGTTGGGTTCCCGCGACCGGCCGCTGCGCGACCAGGTCTGCGAGGAGATCCGCAACCGCATCATCGACGGCCGGTTCGCTCCCGGCGACCGGATCGTCGAGCGCGAGCTCGCCGCGGAGCTGGCTGTCTCTCGGGTGCCGGTGCGCGAAGCGCTGCGCACGCTGCGGGTCGAGGGGTTCGTCGAAGACGTCGCGCGGCGCGGCGTCATCGTGCGGCGCCTGGAGCGCCGCGACGTCGAAGAGCTCTTCGACGTGCGCGAAGCGCTGGAGAGCCTGGCGTGCCGGTTGGCGGCGAGCAAGGCCGACGCACGCGGCCTGCGGGCGCTGCAGCGGCACCTCGCCCGGGCGGACAAGGCGTTGCAGGGCGGCGACCTGCAGGCGGTGGGCAAGGCCAACGGGGACTTCCACGACGAGATCGTGCGGCTGGCGGACCACCACCTGCTGGCGGGCATGCTGGACCCGCTCCAGGGCCGCCTGCACTGGCTGTTCCGGCAGGTCGACGACCCCGAAGAGCTGTGCCTGGAGCACACGAACCTCTACGAGGCGATCGCCTCCGGCGACCCGGACCGAGCGTCGGCCGAGGCGATCCGCCACATCCACCACAACAGGGACACGGCCCTCCGCCTCCTCTTCGAGACCTGACGCCCGAGGCCGGGCGGTGGTCCCGGCTCTGCCGAGGACCTCTGAAATCGGGAACCCCACCTGGCGCGTTGCCCGGTGGGGTTCCCGTTCTTGCCTGCGATTGGGACGTTCTGCCGCGGGCGGTTCCTACAGGTGGTCTTGGGCGAGGCGTTCGCCGAGGTCGACCAGGAGCGTCGCCGCTTCGCGGATGCAGCGCTGCGGGTCCGGCTCGATGTCGGTCAGCGCGTACGCCGCTTCGACGCCCGCTTCGCGGAGGCGCTCCGGCGTCAGGTCGCAGCGTCCCGCGATCGCCACCACCGGCACGCCCGCTTCGCGGGCTCGGGCGGCGACTCCGGCCGGGCCCTTGCCGTGCAGGGTCTGCTCGTCGATGGCGCCCTCGCCGATGATCACCAGGCCCGCGCCCTCGAGCTGCCGGTCGAAGTCGATCAGCTCCAGGATCACGTCCACGCCCGGCCGCATCCGCGCGCCCAGCACCGCGAGCGCGCCGTAGCCGACGCCGCCGGCCGCCCCGGCACCCGGCTGTTCGGCGACGTCGCGGCCACCCGCGGCCAGCACCGCGCGCGACCAGTTGCCCAGCGCCTCGTCCAGGAAGCGGACCTGCTCCGGGTCCGCGCCCTTCTGCGGCCCGTACACGTGCGCCGCACCGCGCTCGCCGAGCAGCGGGTTGTCCACATCGGACGCGAGGATGAATTCGGTTTCGGCCAGCCGGGGGTCCAGGCCGGACAGGTCCACTGTGGCCACTCGGCCCAGTGGTCCACCGCCTGGGGGCAACGGGTTATCCGCAGCGTCCAAGACCCGCGCCCCCAGGACGGTGAGCATTCCGGCGCCGCCGTCGGTGCTCGCACTGCCACCGACGCCGAGCACCACGGTCCGCGCTCCCGCGTCCAAAGCCATCAGGATCGCCTCGCCGGTGCCTTCGCTGGAGGCCGCCAGCGGGGCGAGCTCTTCCGGGTCGAGCAGCGCCAGCCCGGAGGCGGAGGCCAGCTCGACCACGGCGGTGTCGCCGCTGATCGCGATCTCGGTGTCCACCGGCTCGCCGACCGGGCCCGCGACCCGCACCGGAATCGGCGCGTATCCGCTGGCCAGCGCGGCCTGCACGGTGCCGTCCCCGCCGTCGGCCACCGGCGCCAAGCGCACCTGCGCGTCGGGGCGTACCCGGCGCAGCCCGGCGGCCACCGCCTCGGCGACTTGCGGCGCCGTCAGCGAGCCCTTGAACTTGTCCGGCGCGATGAGGACGGGTCCTGGCACAACCAACTCCGATCGCTAGGGCGGCATCCTCCGCCGGGACGCCCGGCACGAACCCGGCGGAGGACACCAAGGGGTCTTACGGATATTCCACCCGAGGACCCCGTCCGTGGGAAATGCGGGGCACGCTCGCCGACCACGCCACCGCGCGTCGCCGGCGAGCGCACCTCGCGCAGGGCTGCCCTGAAGCCCCGCCTGGGGTGCGGGAGTGTGTGACAGGACCAACCGACGCGGTTCCCGTACGCGTCGGCCAGCCTCCGCACCCCGAGGATCATCACGCGTTGGGCACCGGCTCCGGCTCGATCATGGCGTCGATGCGGATGCCCCGAGCGGTGTTGGCCTCCCGCTCGATCATCACCTCGACAAGGACCGGGCGGCTGGTGGCGACAGCCTCCTTGCGGGCCCACTCGATGGTGTCGGCCAGGTCGCCGGGCTCGAACACCCGGCGGCCGGAGCAGCCGTAGGCCTCCATGATCTTGACGTTGTCCGTGCCGTACTCGTCGTAGTGGATGTCCACCTCGGTCTTCATGCCGAACGCGTCGCCCTCTGCCTGGCGGATCAGGCCCAGGTACTCGTTGTTCAGCATGATGATCACGAACGGGACGTTGTACTGGGCGGCCACCGCCAGCTCCTCGACCAGGAACTGGAAGCCGTAGTCACCGACCACCGCGACGACCTCGGCGTCCGGCTCGGCGGACTTCACGCCGATCGCCGCCGGGATCTCCCAGCCGAGCGGGCCGGCCTGGCCGCACACCTGGTAGTGCCGCGGCAGGTGCGCGGTCTGGAACTGCCCGCCCCAGATCTGGTACAGGCCGATCGCGGTGACGAAGTACGCCTCCGGCGGGAAGATCTGGTTGATCTCCCGGTACACGCGCGGAGCCTTGATCGGCACGGTGTCGTAGTCGTCCGGCCGGGTCAGGGTCTGCTTGAGCACGCCGACCCGGGAGACCCACTCGGAGTAGTCCTTCTCGGCGTTGCGCTTGCGCGCGGCCTCGATCAGCGCGTCCAGGAACAGCCGGGTGTCCGAGACGATGCCCAGGTCCGGCCCGAAGACCTTGCCGATCTGGGTGGGCTCGATGTCGACGTGGATGAACTTGCGCTCACCGCGGTAGGTGTCCAGGGCACCGGTGTGCCGGTCGCCGAAGCGGGCGCCCAGCGCCAGCACCAGGTCGGCCTCCAGGAACGACTGGTTGCCGTAGCGCTGACTGGTCTGGATACCGGTCATGCCGGCGAACAGCTCGTGGTCCTCCGGGAAGGAACCCTTGCCCATCAGCGTGATCTGCACCGGGACGCCGAGCAGCTCGGCCAGTTCGCGGACCTGCTCGTGGGCGTCACCGAGGATGACACCGCCACCGGCGAGGATCAGCGGCCGGTCGGCCTCCAGCAGCAGGTCGAGCGCGCGCTCGACCCGCGGCAGGTGCGGCTCGACGGCCGGGATCGGCAGCGGGGCGTCCAGCGTCGGGTCCCACTCGATCTCCTGCTTCTGCACGTCCAGCGGCAGGTCGATCAGCACCGGGCCGGGGCGGCCGGAGCGGGCGATGCGGAACGCCTCGCGGAAGATCCACGGCGCCTGCGCGGCCTCCTTGACCTGCACCGCCCACTTCGTCACGGGCTCGGCGATGTCGACGATGTCGACCGCCTGGAACGCCTCCTGGTGCAGCTTGGTGGACACCGCCTGGCCGGTGATGCACAGGATCGGGATCGAGTCCGCCTGCGCGGTGTAGAGGCCGGTGATCATGTTGGTGCCCGCCGGGCCGGAGGTGCCGATGGCGACCCCGACGTTGCCGTTGGTGCGCGCCCAGCCGTCGGCCATGTGGGTCGCGCCCTCTTCGTGGCGGACGATGAGGTGCTTGATGCCGCTGTCCTCCATCGCCGCGTACAGCGGGAGGATCGCCGCGCCGGGGCAGCCGAAGGTGATGTCGACGCCCTCGGACTTCAGCACGTCGACGACGGCCTGCATGACAGGAACTTTGGGCATGGTGTAAGACTTCCTCTCGGGTGCCGCGCTTCGACGCGCACCTTGTTGGGAACGGGTCAGTGGTTTTGGTTGCTTGGCGGCGCTGGAACCGCTGACCCGTGACCGTCTTGCTTCGAGATCGCCCGGCCGGGCGAGTTCTTCCGCAATTTCAATGGAAATCGAACCTCTGATTTCCATTGAAATTGCGGACCTGAGGAGTGGGGTGGCGGGGGGGGGGGGGGGGGGGGGGGGGGGGGGAGGGGGGGGGAGAGGGGGGGGGGGGGGGAGGCGATAGCTTCCATCCACAACTCGTCCGTTTCCTGGAGTAGCTCGCTGTGGTAAACGAATAGTTGACGCCCGTCCGGGTT
>NZ_JBWKKU010000107.1:0-15785 GCF_056431445.1 Saccharopolyspora sp. NPDC045941 | reverse complement strand
CCGCACTTTCAGGGAAACTCGAACCTCTGCTTCTCGTGAAAGTTGCGGACTGGGGGGGTGGGGGGGCGGTGTCGCGGGGGGCCGTGGCCACGGGAGACGAGAACCCCCCCCCCCCCCACCGCGGTCTCAGTCGCGACCGTTGAGCTGCGTGATCTGCTTGAGCAGACCGGAGTGGTCGAGCTTGCCGTCGCCCTGCGCGACGGCCGCGGCGACGAGCTGGCTCACCAGCGAACCGATCGGGATCGACAGGCCCGCGTCGCGCGCGGCGGCCTGCACGATGCCCATGTCCTTGTGGTGCAGTTCGAGCCGGAAGCCCGGGGCGAACTCGCGGTTGCGCATCTTCGCGCCCTTGGCGTCGAGCACGGTGCTGCCGGCGAGCCCGCCGCCGAGCACCTTCAGCCCCGCCTCGGTGTCGACGCCGTGCGCCTCCAGGAACACCAGGGCCTCGGCTACCAGCCCGATGTTGCCCGCGACGATGAGCTGGTTGGCCGCCTTGACGGTCTGCCCGGCTCCGGCGGGTCCAACGTGGACGATCGTGGTGCCGACCGCGCCCAGCGCAGCCTCGGCCGCGGCGAAGGCATCCGCCTCGCCACCGACCATGATCGACAGCGTGCCGTCGATCGCCTTCGGCTCGCCGCCGCTGACCGGCGCGTCGATCGCCCGCACGCCCTTCTCGGCGGCGGCTTCGGCGACGCGGCGCGACACGTCGGGACGGATCGTGCTGCAGTCGATGAGCACTGCGCCCTGCTTGGCGCTGGCCAGCACGCCGTCCTCGCCGAGCACGACGGCCTCGACGTCCGGCGAATCCGGCAGCATGATGAAGATGATCTCGGCGTCGCGGACGGCCTCGGCCACGCTCGCCGCGGCCTTGCCGCCATCGGCGACCAACTGGTCGACCTTGGCCTGGCTGCGGTTGTAGCCGGTGACCTCGTGGCCGGCCTTGACCAGGTTGGCCGCCATCGGGCCGCCCATGATGCCCAGTCCGATGAATCCGACCTTGCTCATGGTTGTGGTACCTCCGTGGTTGTCGCCGCTCGTGAGCGCTGGCTCCGGTGAGGACCGGCGCTCACGAGCGCTCAGCGCTTGATCCAGCCGAAGCTGTCGGCGCTGGCGCCGCTCGGCTTGTACTCCAGTCCGATGTGGCCGGTGTAGCCCGCCGCGTCGAGCTTGTCGAAGTAGTGCTCGAAGTCGATCTCGCCGGTGCCCGGCTCGTTGCGGCCCGGCGCGTCGGCGATCTGCACGTGCCCGATGGCGTTCGCGTGCTGGTCGATCACCGCGTCCGGGTCGTCGCCGTTGACCGTCAGGTGGTAGAGGTCGAACAGCAGCCGCAGGTTGTCGACGCCTTGGGCGTGCACGCGGTCGATCACCGCGAGCGCGTCGGCGGCGGTCTTCAGCGGGTACGCGGGCGTGCCGCTGACCGGCTCGATCAGCACCACGCCGCCGATGCGCTCGGCGCCCTTCGCCGCGCGCACCAGGCTCTCGACGGCCACGTCGTCCTGCGCCGCCGCCTCGACCCCGTCGATCCGGTTGCCGTACAGGGCGTTGAAGGCCCGGCAGCCCAGCCGCTCGCCGATGCCGACCGCAACGTCGACGTTGTCGGCGAATTCTCCGGCGCGGTCCGGGTTCGACAGCACGCCGCGATCTCCCGCGGGCATGTCACCGGCGAAGAAGTTCAGGCCCACCAGCGAAACCCCGGCGTCGGAGATCGCCTGGACGAACCGGTCCACCTCGCGGTCGGTGGGCACCGCGACCGGGAACGGCCACCAGAACTCCACCTTGTCGAATCCGGCGGCCTTCGCCGCGGCGGGACGGTCCAGCACGTCCAGTTCGGTGAACAGGATCGAGAGGTTGACGTCGTAGCGGTTCGGATTCATCGGCACCCCCCTCGGGAGAAATTTCGTTATGCGGAAGTCTTATTTCGTACAACGATAGATTAGCGACAAGGGAGTCGGCGGTCAACGCCCCACCCCCGGTTACCCACCGGTCACCCACGGCCGCCCCACCAGCGCAGAAGCCGCGGAGAGCCAGTCCCGCGCGGCGGCCCCACCTGGGCGGATACGGTTCAACCGGGAGGTCACACCAATGATCTTGCGAGCTGAGTTCACGACCGAGCCCTTCGAAGGGGAGGGCGAGCCGCCGGCCCACGCCGTGGCCGCCCGAGACTGCCTGCTCGCCGCCGGGCTGGAGCCCGAATTCGGCCCGCTGGGCACCTCGATCAGCGGCGAGCGCGAGCAGCTGCTGCCCGCGCTCGCCGCCGTGATGGAAACCGTGCTGAGCACCGGTGCGAACCGGATCACCCTGCAGGTGACCGTCGGCGATGCCGACGACGACCGGGTTTAGGCTGGTCGGCGTGCATCCGCTCGCCAACGCGCTCGCTCCGCTGCTGGAGCACATCGGCGGCACCGCCGTGCCCGCGGACGAGCGCGAACCCGGCGACATCGTCCTGTACTGGGAGGGCGCGCCGGTGGTCGCGGTCCGACTGCCCGGTCAGGAGCTGACCAGCGCCCTCGACCGGATGATCCGGGACGTCGAAGGCGAGCTCGGCGGGCGCCTGCCGGACCTGCCGCGCCCGGACAAGCAGCGCGCCGTCCGGCTACTGGAGGAGCGCGGCGCGTTCACCCTGCGCAAATCCGTCGAGACGGTGGCCAAGGCGCTCGGCGTCAGCCGCTTCACGGTCTACAACTACCTCAACCGCGAGCAGTCCAACCGGAGCTGACCCGGGCAGCACCTCGAAGCGCCCCGTTCTCACTGGTCACACTCGTGAGCGCTTTGGATCGCCATAGCGCTCCAAAGTGCGCACGAGCCACGCGACCGCTTCCCTCCGCCGAGGCGTCGGCGCACGCTTCCACGCGCCGGGCGGTTCGCCCGGATTTGTGCCAAGCGCACAACGCGGGACCAGGATTTTTCAACAAAGTGTTGACACTTGGCGGAGCACGGTCGTAGCTTTTGCCGCACCGGAGCTCGTGACCGGCAACCGCAGCACAGCCCAGGCATGCTCGGACTCTCGTCCGCCGCCTCCGCCAATCCCGAAAACCTCTTCGGGGCCGCACATCCTGTGAGAGTTTGCGATGTCAACAACGACCGAAACGGACCGGCTGAACGGCCTGCCCCGAGCGGAACTCGTCCAGCGGCTCCTCGCCTGCCTGGACATCCCCCGCTGGGCCGCCGACATCGCCGACCGGCGCCCGTTCGCCGACGTGGACGCCGTCTACCAGGCCGCCGACGCCGCCGCGCCGGAGCTGACCCCCGAGGAGATCGACGGCGCGCTCGCCGCACACCCCCGAATCGGCGAGCGCGCCACCGGCGAGGACACCTCGGCCAAGTTCTCCCGCAACGAGCAGTCCGGGGTCGACGGCGGCGACGCCGAGCTGGCCCGCGCGCTGCGCGAGGGCAACGAGGCCTACGAACAGCGGTTCGGGCACGTGTACCTGGTCTGCGCCGCCGGTCGCAGCGGCGCGGAGCTGCTGGAGATCCTGCACTCGCGGCTGGACAACGAGCCCGGAGCAGAGCTGCGGATCGTCGCCGACGAACTCCGCAAGATCGCACGTCTGAGATTGGCAAAGGTGATCGAAGGATGAGTGCCGTCACCACCCACGTGCTCGACGCCGCGCGGGGCGCCCCCGCCGCCGGGGTCGCGATCCGGTTGGAGGCCGCCAGGGGCGCCGACTGGAATTCGATCGCCGCCGGCCGCACCGACGACGACGGCCGGATCAAGGACCTGGGCCCGGACCGGCTGGAGGCCGGGGACTACCGGCTCACCTTCGAGACCGGCGAGTACTTCGACCGCCAGGGCGTCGCGACCTTCTACCCGCAGGTGCAGATCACCTTCCGGATCGCCGACCCCGGGCAGCACTACCACGTCCCGCTGCTGCTGAGCCCGTTCGCCTATTCCACCTACCGAGGGAGCTGATCACCGCATGGGCATCGTCATGGGCCCCAACCAGTATGGCAAGGCCGAGGTCCGCATCGTCTCGGTGAACCGGGACAACGCGCGGCACACCATCAAGGACCTCAACGTCAGCTCCTCGCTGCGCGGCGACCTCGACGACGTGCACCTCACCGGCGACAACAGCAACTGCCTGCCGACCGACACGCAGAAGAACACGGTCTACGCCTTCGCCAAGGAGGCGCCGATCGGCGAGATCGAGGACTTCGCGCTGCGGCTCGGCCGGCACTTCGTCGGCACGGCGGACGGCATCACCGGCGCGCGCATCCTCATCGACGAGTACAGCTGGGAGCGGATCCCGGTCGGCGGCACCGGCCACGACCACTCCTTCGCCCGCTCCACCGACGAGAAGCGCACCACGGCGGTCACCATCGACGGCGACCAGGCGCACGTGGTGTCCGGGCTGAAGGACCTGATCGTCCTCAAGTCCACCGGCTCGGAGTTCTGGGGCTACCCCAAGGACAAGTACACGACGCTGGCCGAGACCAACGACCGGATCCTGGCCACCGCGGTGACCGCCCGCTGGCGCTACCTCCACACCGACGTGGACTGGGGCAAGAGCTTCGAGTCGATCCGGGCGACGATGCTGGAGGCCTTCGCCACCACGCACAGCCTGGCGCTGCAGCAGAGCCTGTACGAGATGGGCAAGGCCGCGATGGAGAAGCACCCGGAGGTGGCCGAGGTCCGGCTGTCGCTGCCGAACAAGCACCACTTCCTGGTCGACCTCGATTACTGCGGGCTGGAGAACAACAACGAGGTGTTCTTCGCCGCGGACCGGCCGTACGGCCTGATCGAAGGCGTCGTCACCCGCGACGACGTCGAAGAAGCACCGCAGGCCTGGTACAGCCTGCCGCAGTTCTGATCGTTCACCGCAGTTCTCGCAGTTTTCGACCGCCGGGCCTCCCCCACGCGCGAGGAGAACCGGCAATCGAGGATCACCGTTGATCCTGCAGTTGGGGCCACCGGAGATTCCCTGGTGGCCCCTTCTGCTACCCGAGCTTCGGGCGCCCGGCAGTCGCCCGAGAACCATCGGTCCATTGTGGATCGAAGGTTGATTTCCCGGCAATGAAGAGAAACAGCGAACAAACCCGGCGCTGATAGTGACTTGATCTGACCAGCCCCTGCGGCCCAGGAGTCCCCTATGGCCCTCTTCAAGACCCGTCGCAACCGCGGCACCAGGAACGGAAAACCCACCGATGTCCACCCGGTGGACGAGGTAATGCCGCCGGCGCGTCTGCTGGCGTTCGGCATCCAGCACATCGCCGCGATGTACGCCGGCGTGGTGGCGCCGCCGCTGATCATCGGCGAGGCCATGGGCCTGGCGCCGCTGGAGATGACCCTGCTGATCGGCGCGAGCCTGTTCACCGCGGGCCTGGCCACCATGTTGCAGTCGCTGGGCGTGTGGAAGATCGGTGCCCGGCTGCCGTTCGTCAACGGCGTCACGTTCGGCTCCGTCGCGCCGATGCTGGCCATCGTCGCGCAGCAGGGCCAGGGAAATCCGCTGTCGGTGATCTACGGCTCGGTGCTGATCGCCGGCGTGCTGGCCTTCGTGATCGCCCCCTACTTCTCCCGGCTGGTGCGGTTCTTCCCGCCGGTGGTCAACGGCACCGTGATCACGCTCATCGGCCTGTCCCTGATGCCGATGGGCATCAAGTGGATCGCGGGCAACAACGCCGAGGCGCCCGACTACGCGGCGCCGGAGAAGATCGCGCTCGGCGCGGTGACGTTCGCGCTGGTGCTGCTGTTCAACCGCTTCCTCAAGGGCTTCTGGAACCGGATCGCGCTGCTGCTCGGCCTGGTGGCGGGCACCCTGATCGCCTGGCCGGTCGGGCTGATCGACACCGAGACCTTCGAGTCGGCGCCGCTGTTCAACTTCCCGACCCCGTTCGCGCTGGGCACCCCGACCTTCAACATCACCGCGACCATCTCGATCTGCATCGTGATGCTGGTGGCGATGATGGAGACCACCGCGGACATGATCGCGCTCGGCGAGATCGTGGACCGGCCCGCGGACGAGAAGACCATCGCGGCCGGCCTGCGCGCCGACGGCGCCGGCAGCGCGATCAGCGCCGTCTTCGGCGGCTTCACCTGCAGCGCCTTCGCGCAGAACATCGGCCTGGTGGCGCTGACCCGGGTCCGCAGCCGGTACGTGGTCGCCACCGCGGGTGGCGTGCTGGTGCTGCTGGGCCTGTTCCCGGTGGTCGGCGCGGTCGTCTCGCTGGTCCCGCAGCCGGTGCTGGGCGGCGCCGCGCTGGTGCTGTTCGGTTCGGTGACCACCAGCGGCATCCGGACGCTCGGCAAGTCCGACCTGGGCGACCCGTTCAACTCGCTGATCGTGGCGGGATCGCTGGGCATCGGCATGGTCCCGGTCGTCGCGCCGCACTTCTACGAGCACTTCCCGGCCGCGCTGCGCACCGTGCTCGACTCCGGCATCAGCACCGGCTGCATCGCGGCCCTGCTGCTGAACCTGCTGTTCAACGCCTGGCGGAAGCGGCCCGCGGAGGCGGAGCCGACGGTGGGCGGTGACACGGTCGCGGTGGTCGGCACGGCCCCCGGGGAGTACCACCGCGACGAAGCCGACGCCGGTCACCTGGACGCCGTTCCGGAGCCGCGGGCGTCCGCGCAGGAATCCGAATCCACCAGGTAACAACCCCACCCGAGGGCGTCCTTCACCGGCAGCACCGGCGAAGGACGCCCTTCCCGTTTGCAGAGCTCCTCCTCCGCAGGCCTCCCCAGGTCGTCCGCAATTTCCATTGAAATCGAAGGTTCGATTTCAATGGAAATTGCGGAACCCCGGACCCCGGTACGGCCCGCAGCCGGGCAACCCACCCGTCCGGGCCGAACCGGAAATCCGGTGCGGGGAACGCATTTCCGGCGTCGGCGTTGGGCCGGGCGTCCGAACTTGGCGCGGCGAACGGCCGCTTCTGCCCCGACCCGCGCACCGGCTCCCGACGAGGCTCGTTGATCCGGCGAAATTCCTGCCGAAGTTGGGAGATCTCGATGCGGATGCGGGCCCTGATCACCGCCGGATTGGTCGGTTTATCGGTCCTCGCGACCCAGGCGGCCGCGAGCGGGCAATCCGCGGTGGACCCGCTCGGCGAGAAGCAGTGGGGACTCGCCCAGCTGCGGGCCCCCGAGGCGTGGGCCACCAGCACCGGCGCGGGCCAGGTCATCGCCGTGGTGGACACCGGCGTCGACCTCGGCCACCCCGACCTGGCGCCGAAGCTGGTGCCGGGCGCGACCTTCGCCGGCTGCGGCGACCGGCCGGCGCCGTGCGGCAACGGCGACTGGCTGGGCGTGGACGGCGTGGGTCAGCCGACCGACGTGCACGGCACCCACGTCGCGGGCATCGCCGCGGCGGTCGCCGGGAACGGCATCGGGATCGCCGGCGTCGCTCCGGACGCGCGGATCATGCCGATCAAGGCGCTGGAGAACGGTTCCGGCACGTTCGCCGACATCGGCGCGGGCGTCCGCTACGCCGCCGACCACGGCGCGAACGTCGTGAACCTCAGCCTCGGCGCGCAGCCCGGCACGCAGCTGCTGACGCTGCTCGGGCTGGCCAACGAGACGAAGGACGCCATCGCCTACGCCCGCGAGAAGGGCGTGGTCGTGGTCGCCTCGGCGGGCAACGAAACCGCTCCGCTGTGCGACACCCCAGCCTGGGAGTCCGGCGCGCTGTGCGTCGCCGCGACGGACGCCGACGAACTCCACTCCACGTACTCCAACCTCGCCCTCAAGCTGGACACCAGGGCCGTGTCCGCCCCGGGCGGCAAGTCCAAGCAGGGCTGCGACGCGGACATCTGGTCGACGGTGCCGCGCGGTGCCGGTTCGGCGAAGTGCGGGCAGGCCGACTACGACTCCTTCGCCGGAACCTCCATGGCGGCCCCGCAGGTCGCGGGTGTCGCGGCGCTGCTCGGCGCGCAGGGCCGCGACGCCGACGGCATCGAGAAGGCGCTGATGACCACCGCCCGCACGCCGCTGGTGGGGCTGCGCGGGGTCTTCAACCCGGTTTACGGCTACGGCGTCGTCGATGCCGCCGCGGCGGTCCAGCAGCCCCTGTGACCAGGCGATGACCGCTCGTCGGCGGCGATGGTCATACCACTGGCCATCGCCGCCGACGAGTCCGCCGTTGGGCCAAATTCGCGAAAGGTACAAAACTCCTCGACCGCGCCCCGAAATCCAGGAACAATGATCAAAGGGCCGCGCGACCGCGCGGGCACCGATCGATGCGGGAGCTGGGCCGATGGATCTTTCGAAGCTGTTCAAGATGGTGTCGCCGGCGAAGCACCATTCGCACGGCCACTCCAGCAGCGGCGGGCACCGCCGCAGGCATTCGAGCAGCGGTGGGCACCGCCGCCGGTATGACAGCAGCAGCGGACACCGCCGCCGCCGCCACTCGAGCAGCAGCAGCCACGGCCACTACCGCCGTCGCAGCCACAGCTGACGCCGCGCAATCGGCTCGGTTCGGTGCTGATCGATTCGTTGAGCTCCTACTACTACGGCGAACCCGACCAGGACTGGGGACCGCCGGGACCGCCGCTCGCGCCGGGTGACGTGCTCGCCCCCGGCTACCGGGTGGTCGGGCACCTGCGCCGCGGCAGCCGGCTGGACGTCTACGACGTGTGGAGCGAGGAGCGGTCCTGCCGCTGCATCGCCAAGACCGTCCGGCCGGAGCGCGCCGCGGACGAGCGCGCGATCGGCTGGCTGCGCAACGAAGGCGTGCTGCTGACCCAGTTCACGCATCCGCACCTGGTGCGCGGCTACGAGATCGCGCAGGCCGACGAGCCGGCGCGGCCAGTGGTGATCACCGAGACGCTGCCGGGGCACACGCTGGGCTTCCTGATCGAGGAGCTCGGGCGGCTGCGGCCGATCGACACCGCGGTGCTGGGCATCCAGCTGTGCTCGGTGCTCGGCTACCTGCACCGCCGCGGCTGGGTGCACATCGACGTGAAGCCGTCGAACGTGGTCGAGGTCGGCGGCCGGGCGGTGCTGCTCGACCTCAGCCTCGCCTGCCGGATCGGCGAGCACAGCTCGGCCGGGACGTTCGACTACCTCTCCCCGGAGCAGGCGGCCGGCGGCGAGATGACGCCGGCGGCGGACACCTGGGGCCTCGGCATCACGTTGTACGAGGCCCTGTCCGGCACCACGCCGTGGGCAGAGGTTTCCTCCAGCGAGCGCAACGACGACGGCACCCGCTACTACCCGCAGCGGCACAACACTGCCGCGCCGCTGCGCACCCACCGCCGCCTGCCCGCGGCGCTGTCCCGCACCGTCGACGCCTGCCTCGACCCGGACCCGAAGTCCCGTCCGACGGTGGGAGAGGTCGCGGACCGCCTGATCGCCTGGTCCGGCATGAACCCGGAGACCATCGACACCTGAGCTACCGGATCTCCTTGCGCGGCAAGGCGAACGCGAGCAGCACCCCGAGCACCATCCCCACCGCCGCGAGCAGCACCGCGAGCCGCCCGCCGTCGGCCAGCACAGCGGGCTCGGCGGCATGCCCGGCGTAGGCGACGGCGGTCAGCCCGGCGATGCCGATGGCGTTGCCCAGGTTCAGCGTCGTCGAAGCCATGCCGGACGCGACGCCCTGTTCCCCTGCGGCGACGCCGGATCCGGCCGCGATCCACATCGCGGTCCAGGTGATCCCCTGCCCGATGCCGGAGACCAGCAGCCCGGGAACCGCGACGAGGTAGCCCGCACCGTCCTGGAAGCCGACGGCCAGGACCACCGTCCCGACCACTCCGATGACTCCGCCCGCCACGAGCGTGGCACGGGTGCCGAACCGGGTGGCGGCGCGCTCGCCGAGCTGCGTTCCGGCGGCGATCGCCAGTGCCGGCGGCAGGAAGCCGAGCCCGGTCTGCAGCGCGCTGAATCCGTGCACCTGCTGGAAGAGGATCGTGAGGAAGTACGGCAGCGCGCCGAACGTGCCCATGTAGACGAACGTGGCGGTGACACCGACGACGAGGCTCCGGTTGCGCAGCAGGCGCGGCGGCATCAGCGGATCCGCGCTGCGCACCTCGATGAACGCGAACGCGATGAGCAGTACCACCGCGAGCGCCGCAGCCACGACTACATCCGTTGCGCCCCAACCCACTTCGGCTCCCTGCACGAGCGCGTACACGAGCAGCGTGGCGCCGCCGGTGACCGTCAGCGCACCTGGCACGTCGAAGCGCCGTCCGCGCTGCGCGGCCGCATCGCGCGGAATGACGGCCAGCGCGGCGACCGCGACCAGCCCGGCCAACGGCACGTTCACGTAGAAAACCGCCGGCCAGCCGAAGAACTCGGTCAGGACGCCGCCCAGCAGGGCGCCCACGGTGAGCCCGCTGGCACCCGCCCCGCCCCACACCGCGAGTGCCCGGTTCCGCCGCGACCCTTCCTCGAACAGCGTGTTGATCAGCGAGAGCGTCGACGGCAGTAGCATCGCGCCGCCGATGCCCTGCACCATGCGCGCGGCGATGATCAGCCCGGGGCCGGTCGCCAGCCCGCCGGCCAGCGACGAGGCCGCGTAGACGGCGAGGGCCGCGACGAAAATCCGCCGGCGGCCGAACAGGTCGGCCGCCCGGCCGCCGAGCAGCAGGAAGCCGCCGGCGAACACCGCGTAGGCGCCGACCACCCATTGCTGGGTCTGGTTCGGGAAGCCCAGTTCGGCGCCGATCTCCGGGAGCGCGACGAACACGATGTTCAGGTCCAGCGAGAAGATCAGCTGCGCCAAGGCCAGCAGCGCCAGGCTCCACCCCAGGCTGCGACCGGTGTCGGGCGGCGATGTCGAGAGCGCGGACATGTCGGCCCTTCCATTCGATTGATCTTGATCAACTGTACGCACATTAGTGAACAGTTCACGTATGCGTCAACAATCGAACGGAGGTCTGTTCACGTCCACGCGTACTTTTGCGTAGACTCGACGAGGTGATCGGCACGCATCCGGACCGCGACCAGATCCAGCTGCAGGACGTCCTCACCGCGCTGGCCAACCCGCTGCGGATGACCATCGTCCGCGCGCTCGCCACCGGCGGCGAGCAGAGCTGCGGAAGCATCGTCGAAGGCGTGTCGAAGTCGACCCTGACCAGGCATTGGCGGGTACTGCGGGACAGCGGCGTGATCTGGCAGCAGCCGTCCGGCCGGGAGAACCTGCTGTCGCTGCGCCACGACGACCTCGAAGCCAGGTTCCCCGGCCTGCTCGACACGATCCTGGCTGCGGCCGACCGCGAAGACGGCCGCTGAATCAACCCTCGATCCGGCCGAGCTCCCGGCACAGCGCCCAGATCGCATCCCGGTTGCGCCGGTCGCGGACGCTCGCCGGCCACGGGGTCCGCCGGGCCTTGCTGTTGAAGTAGACGCCGTGCACGTCGGCGAGACCCGGATCGGACGCCAGGCGAATGCTGGAGGTGGCCGCTTTCTCGGCCGCCGCACCGCCGTAGACGACCGGCATGAGGATCCTCAGCAGCGGCACCAACGGCCGCGCCGCCAACGGATACGCGCTCGTCGTCAGGTTCTTGTTCATGGACGTGTAGGCGTGTCCGGGATACGCGACGTTGATCGTGATCCCGGGCTCCCGCAGGTGCTCGGCGAAGGCGCGGCTCATCGCCATCAGCGCGAGCTTGGTCTGGTTGTAGAACGCGAGCCCCGCGTAGGACTTCTCGCCTTGCAGGTTGTCCAGGTCGATCCGGCCGCGCGGCACCCCGCCGGCGATGTTGATGACCCGCCCGCGACCGGCGCGCCGGAGCTCGGGCAGCAGGAGATGGGTGAGCAGGAACGGGGCCAGGACGTTGGCCGCGAACGCCACCTCGACGCCGTCCGCGGTCAGCTCCCGGCCCTCCTTGGCGACCCCGGCGTTGTTGATCAGCACGTGCAGGCCGCCGTCGCGAGCCCGCACCTGCTCCGCCAGGCGACGCAGGTCGTCCTGCCTGGTCACATCGGCTATCAGCGCCTCGACGCCGGGATTGCCGGTGTCGCGCCGGAGCTCCGCGACCGCCGCTTCGGCTCGATCCGCGTCGCGCCCCACCAGGATCACGTCGGCCCCCAGCCGCGCGAGGCCGCGCGCCGTCTCCTTGCCGATCCCACCGGTGCCACCGGTCACGAGCACCGTCTTGCCGCTCATCGTCGCCACTTCTCGCCTCCCATGTCACCCGATGTCGTATTTGGCACCTGGTGACATAAAGTAGACTAGGGTGCGTGAACAGCGCGAGTGGCACCGATGGGCTGCGGGCGCGGGCGCGACGTGCGGTCCGCACGGAACTCGCCGAGCTGGCCCTGGAGATGTTCGCCGAGCACGGCTTCGACGAGACGACCGTGGACGAGATAGCCCGGGCCGCCGGGCTGACGAAGCGCAGCTTCTTCCGGTACTTCCCGTCGAAGGAGGACGCCGTCTTCGGCGGGATCGACGCGCTCGGCGAACAGGTCGTCGAAGACCTGCGCGCCCGGCCCGCCGACCAGCCGCCGTGGGCATGCCTGCACCACGTGCTGCGCCGCTGGGCGGAGAAGATCCACTCCTCGCAGCGCGACGCGACCAGCCTCCGGCTGATCGAAACGACGCAGTCGCTGCGCGCCCGGCTGCACCAGAAGCGGGAGCAGTGGCGCCAGGACGTCGCCGATGTCCTGCGCGAACGATCCGGGCTCGACGCGTTCACCGCGGATCTGCTGACCAACGCGGCGACAGCGGCGCTCGACACCGCGTCCCGGGAGTGGGTGCGCGGCGACGCGGACCGGATGAAGTCGATCGACCGGGCCTTCGAGCAGCTGGCACCGGCTTTCGCCGTCGGCGCCTCGAAGGCCTGACCACGGATCAGCGCTTGCGGCGGAAGGCGATCGCGAAGGAGACGATGACGGCGGCGAGCGCCAGCTGGCCGCCCCAGACGATCTTGTTGACGTTGACGGCCGGGTGCCAGGCGACCTTGCCGTCGGCGGAGACCGAGAACGCGCCGACCGGCCGGGCATCCACGCCGATGCCGACACCGTCGTCGCGACCGTGACGACCGCCGCCGGTGCGGACGTGGGCGACCGGCAGCAAGGTGGTGTCGCCCTGCCGCACGGGTTCTCCGAAGACCTGGCGCTTGCCCAGCCGCTCGGCCAACGTCTCCAGGATGTCCCCCCGGGCGGACTGCTCTTCCATGATCTGCTCCTCGCGACGCTGTCGGACCGGACCGACGCTAGCCGGTGCCGCAGCGCCGTGCCGCGCAGTTCTCCCATTACCCGCGGGGTAATCGACGCGATGCGGGATCGCCGCGAGACTCGTGGCAGTTCCGATCCGAGGAGAAACGCGATGACCTTCAGGAAAGCCGTCGACGACTTCCTGCAGACCCTGGCCGGCGGCGACCCCGACGCCATCGCCGCGATGTTCGCCGAGACCGTCGACTGGAAGATCGTCGGATCGCCTGCGGTGCCGTGGATCCGGCACTGCACGACGCGCGCCGACGTCGCCGAGTTCTTCCGCGCGATGCTGGGCGGTTTCGTCCCCGGGGAAACCGAGGTGCGCATCGGGCACATCCTCGTCGACGGGCCGCACGCGGTGGTGCTCGGCGAGGTGTCACAGGTCATCAGGGCCAACGGCCGGGCCTTCACCACGCCGTTCGCCCTGCACCTGACCGGCGAGGACGGCCTGATCACCCGCTACCACGTCTACGAGGACAGCCTCACCGTCGCCGAAGCCGCGGCGTAGCGGCCTACTCGTACGGGAGCGTGCCGCGGGATTCGCCCCGCACCTGCCCCAGCCACAGCTGCGGCGCGTGCCGGCGCGCTGCGCCGATCACCTCGTCGCATCCCCTGCCGCCCAGCGGAATCCGGTAGTGCAGCGCCGCCAACTCCGGGCCCAGCGGCTCGGCCGGTTCTTCGTCCCGCACGAATCGGCCCAGCACCGCGGCGTCCCGGTCGATCGGCTCCGACGGCCACAACTCGATGCTGTACGAGGACATGCGGCCCGTATGCATCGACCCGTCGGCCCAGTGCGCGGAGACGCCGCTGAGCCGCCGCCACTCGATCACGCGCTGCTCTTCGCCATCGCAGCACACCCCGGCGGCGTCGACGCTCAGCCAGTCGTGCCGCCGCTTCCAGGCGGGAACCAGGAGCAACGCCGCCCCGGCGCAGCAGCTCAGGAGGAAACCCGCCGCCAGCAGGCCGAAAGCGGTGCTCGCGTTGGCCGCCACCAGCACCACCACGAGCCCGAACGCGATCAGCCCCGCCGAGAAGAGGACACCGAACAGCAGGCGACGACGTCCCGTCCTGAGCACGGTGTCGGTGGGCTGGGCGTTCGGTGCGGACACCTGTCCGACCTTATTCCACGCACCGGGCTTCGAGGGCTCGTTGGTGCTTTCGCCGCTGTAAAGGCTGTTTGGGATGTGCGCGCGGGGTCGCGGTAGATCGGCTGGTGGCTTCGAAGTGCTGCAGCGAACGGCCTGTCCGCCTCGCCTATCGGAACGAACGGGCCGTTCACGCCACACCAGCCGATGCCCGCCGGCGCCGGACGGCTGCAGCGAACGGACCGCTCACCTCACCTACCGAGGCGAACAGGCCGTTCACTCCACACCAGCCAACGACGGATCAGAAGCGGATGACCTGGCGCATGGCCCGCCCGGCGGCGAGCTCGTCCATCGCGTGGTTGATGTCGTCCAGGTCGATGGTGCCCGACACCAGCTGGTCGACCGGCAGCTTCCCGGCCCGCCACAGGCCCGCGTACTCCGGGATGTCCTGCGCGGGCAGGCCGGAACCGAGGAACGAGCCGATGATCGTGCGGGTCTCGCTCACCAGCGCCAACGGCGAGATGCTGCTGCGCGCCTCCGGCGAGGCCAAGCCGACGGAGACCGTCCGCCCGGCGGGCGCGGTCACCGAAACCGCCGTCTCGAACGCCTTCGCGTTGCCGCTCGCCTCCACGACCACCGAGGTCTTGTGCCCGGATTCCATGGCCTCCTCCGGCGTCAACGCCTTCGTCGCGCCGAGTTCGAGGCCGCGAGACCGCTTGCCCGCCAAGGGATCCACGACGGTCACGCTGCCCGCGCCGCAGGCCAGCGCCACCAGCACCGCCGCCATGCCGACACCGCCGACGCCCACCACCGTGACGTCTTCGCCGGGCTCGATGCGGGCGGCGTTCTTCACCGCGCCACCGCCGGTGAGCACCGCGCAGCCGAGCAGCGCGCCGATCTCCGGCGGCACGTCGTCGGCGACCGGCACGACGGAGTGGCGGTCGACCACGGCGTGCGTGGCGAACCCGGAAACGCCGCAGTGGTGGTGCACCTCGCGGCCGTCCCACTTCAGGCGGCGAGCGCCGGAGAGCAGCGTCCCAGCACCGTTGGCGGCCCAGCCCGGCGAGCACAGCGCCCGCCCACCCGCGCGGCACGCGTCGCATTCCTCGCAGCGCGGCACGAAGTACAGGACGACGCGCTGCCCGACGGCGAGATCGGTGACGCCGGCGCCGACCTCGGTGACCCGGCCGCAGGCCTCGTGCCCGAGCAGCATCGGCACCGGGCGCACCCGGTTCCCGTCCACAACGGACAGATCGGAGTGGCAGACCCCGGCGGCCTCCAGCTGCACGAGCAGCTCGCCCGGCCCTGGTGAGTCGAGGTCGAGTTCGGTGACGGCGAGCGGCCGAGACCGCTCCCACGGCCCAGGCCGACCGCATTCCTGCAGCACCGCACCCCTGATCTCCATCACCACGCTCCTCCAAGCCGCCGGATCCGTCCCCATCCGCTCACACCGAACACCGACTTTCAACCCCCGCCCCCGGGACCGCCCCCGGCGCCGACCGCATCCGTGTCCCCGCAATTTCCATTGAGCGTTTTTCATCCTTCGTGTTCGAGGGTGAGGATGGCTCGGGCGAGGGTGCCGACGCGGTGTGGGCAGCAGCGGACGC
>NZ_JBWKKU010000106.1:0-23353 GCF_056431445.1 Saccharopolyspora sp. NPDC045941 | reverse complement strand
CAGCGTTGCAGCGCTGGCCATGCTTGGAACCTTGCATCCGATCACTGGGAAGGTACGCCCCTTCCCAGCCGATCCACAGGTCTCCAGCATTGCTCACGCTCGGACGGTGATGTGGGCTGCTGTCCTCCCTGAAACGATCAGCCGACCATCAAGTTCTCGGCGAACACCACTGCGACCACCAGCGCCCAGATGGATTCAAGCCACGGCAACAGTCCACTGCTCGTGCCGGGAACCCGGTATCTGGCGCGATGATCGGCCGCCGCGTCGGAGCGAGTGGTTGATTTGGCGTATGGGTGAAGTCTGGCTTGGTCGTCTATGTCGTTGTCGCAACCTGTGACATGAATAGGTGATCATCTGGCATTGGCCGCGTTCAGGGGGCGTGTGACGATGGGGTCTAGGAAGGCGAAGCCGTGGACGGCGGCGGGAGCGGCACGTGCGGCTCGAGACGCGCGGATTGGCACCGTGCAGTTTCTGCGGGACGCGCCGATTGCGCGGGCCTGGCAAGCGTCGAAGTTGGTGTCGGAGTTCCAGGTCAAGGTGGCACACCTGAGTACCCAGGCTGACGCTGAGACAGCGCGGGCGTCCGCCGCCGCGCTGTTGTTCATGGGCTTGGGCTATCCAGAGACGTGGCGGCCCGGGAACTGGATGGAGGCTACCGAGAGAATCTTGGCCGACGAGGCTGATTTGCTTGCCGGTGCCGACCTCTACATCCTGAGCCCCGAGCTGTGCGATGTCGTGGTTGCCGCTGCCCAGACGCTCACCCCCGACGACCTCGGTCTGATCACCGAAAACGATCTGCCCAGCCGGTCCGGCCTACTCGTCCTGCCTTATCCCTTACTTGTCAAGGCAATCAATGGCAGCCTCGGCGATGACCGCGCCTACCGGTGGAACACGCCGGCCCAGGTGCCCAAGCCAAATCCGGAGACCGGCGAGATCGAGAGCCTGTCCGCTGTGCGGGTATCGCTGTACCACGACAGCCACGGCCCGGTGCGCCCCGATTCGTTCCTTGACTTCGAGGCCACTGCCCGTGCTCAAGGGACCCCGCTACCGCCCCTGCTAATAGACGCCATGCGGTGCGTTCCGTTCGGGATGACCGTGACGGATCAGCAGCGACGTAACCTCACCGCCTACGCAACGGTCGCCCAGCAGACGAGCCAGGAAGCCCGTCGCCGGAACCGTGATCTGGGGTTCGAGGAAGAACGGGTGATCGGTGAATACACCCCGGGTAGCGAGATCGACGACCTCGACGGCAACTTCACCATTAGATTCCTCTACGCCTTCTGGCGTCTCTGCGAGCAGAGAATCGCCAGCACTGAAGCGGCCGAGGTACGCCACGCCGCTCAGGTGGCGGCTAAGAAAGCCGACGTTTCACCGGACGTACGAGTAGTCAAACTGGGCTCGGTATCCCGCAAGCCAGTTGACGAACCAGGCAATGCGAACGGCCGTCGGTGGCAGCATCGCTGGGTGGTTCGGATGCATAAGGTCCGTCAGTGGTATCCCTCGGAGCAGCGGCACAAGGTCATCTACCGCGGTCCTTATGTCAAAGGGCCGGATGGCAAGCCCTTTATCGGTGGTGAAGTCGTACGTGGCCTGACCAGCTGATGCAGCGATCATGCCCAGGGTGGGTGGGGCGTCGGCATGTTGCCGTCATGCGGGATTCCTTCCGCCGCCACGCGGGTTGCGGCCTGGTCCTGGCGGGCCTGCACCACGGGGTTGTCGAGCAGTGGCGCAGGCCCGCCAGGCGGTTACGGTGCTGTGCGTCGGCGCCGTCGGCGCACGATGGCGATCAGCGCGACCGCTGTGGTGGCGGTGACGAGTGCGATCGTGGGGACCACCAGTCGGAAGGTCGCGAGATCGGCGTCCGGGTGCAGCAGCGACCCGAGGCCGAGCATCAGCACCGTCAGGACGAACGCCGCGGCCAGGATGGTCAGGCACAACGGGCTGCGCACCGCATCCCGCACCAACCCGCCATCCGCCTGGATCTGCCGCTCGACGACTGGCTCCAGACGGGGCGCGATCGACTCGAGGCCGGGTGTGGGCTGGTGGGGGACCACGCCGGCGATGACGGTCCACGTCGGTGGCGATTCGCCCTGGCGCAGCCGCTCCAGCGCCCACCGCCACAGGCGGGCCTCGCGTTCGCTGACGCCGCAGGCCTGCAGGACGGCATCGACCACCTCGGTGCGTGGCGGGAGTCGTGTCTGGGTGGCCAGCCGGTGCACCACGCTCTTGGACACCCGGTGGTTACTGCGGTACTCGACATCCCGCACCGACAGCCCTGACTGGCATCTCAGCGCATCCAGCGCCTGGTTGAACTCCTGCGCCGTGGTGGCAGCCACCGCGGCGTGCAGGGCGTATGGTCGGGATCGGGATCGCCGTGCAGCAGCTCCATCCAGGCCAAGTGCGCCAGCATGGTTTCGCTGTTCAGCCATGCTTGGACCGGCGACAGCGCCTGGTCCGGAGGCGGGGCTGGTGGCCACAGTTCCGGAGCAGGCTGCCGCCGCGGCAACACCGGCACGGGATCGTCGTTGCTGTTCTTGCAGCAGCCACGTCGGCTGCCGGCGCCGTCGAAGCGACTGGTGGCCGAGGCTGGTCAGCGCGCAGGATTTCCCATGCCTGGCGCCACCGCGGCAGCGCCGGTTCCTCGCCGGTGGCGCGCAGGAATGCGGCCACCTCGTCGAAGTCCGGCAGGCCGTGGAACTCCAGCACCACGTGGAAGCGTCCCGGTGACAGCCCGGTGCTGGCGGCCATCGCTTCAGGCGTTGGGGCGCCGGCGCGGCGCCAGATCCGCAGCAATTCACGGTGGAATGCGGCCAGACGGGCCTGCCAGGACTCGGTGTCATCGTGATCGCCGGAGGGGGCGGGGGTGAACATCAGCCACCTCGCTCACAGGTGCGGGGTGGTCAGCGCCCAACGAGGCTGCAGCCGGCCGCTGAGCATCAAGGCCGCGACGCCACCGAGCAGGACCACGTTCATCGCGGTACCCATCGGATGGTTCAGCACGACGAGGACAAGCAGCACCGTGTAGATCAAGGCGAGCGTGATCACCCGTGCCACGACGATCGTGGCGGCGGTGCCGGGCACCGGGCATGCGGCGATCACGCCGTGAGGATCGAGCATTCGAGGGGTCTCTTCTTCCTGTACGTCAAGGACGCGTCCCGGAGAAGACGCGCCGTTGTGATGCGGATGTGTTGAATGTGAAGCGTCGGCGTCACCGGTGCCGATCTCTGGGTTCGCGCCCGCCGCGTACAGCGGTAGGCGCGGTGCCGAACGAATTGCGCCCGCTCGGCACGGAGTACGACATGGATCACCGCGCAACCATCATTACCGGCCCTGACGACCGGAAATGAGTCCCAGCCGTCCCAGCTGACGTCCCCCTGTGTGGGAACCACCACAACCATTCGGGGTGGCGGCGATCACTTTTTCGGGTTGTCGGCTGGGATTTCGGCTGGTCCCCGCGTCCCACGCACCGTCCCAAGCTCGCTGTCCCCTGGACAGCGATTAGCCTGCGTAGCAGGCTGCGGCGTTCGGGGCGCCCGGCCCGCGAGTACGTCTGATGCGGACACTCGGCTGGTGGTGGATCACCGGATTGCGCCCGGCCCACCACCATCCCCTTACTTCCCGGTACCGCGTCCGGCGTGGCCTCCCAGTGGTCACGCCGGACGCGGCCAAAGCCGAAACCCGGTGCCACGGCCCGGCCAGCCGCGTTGGTTTCCTTCTCGCCCTCCAGTGCGTCGGCGTGCGGCCAGACGCGCATCGATGCGCGCGTGGAGGTCGGTCATCAGCTGGTCGACCCGCCGCTGAACCTCCGCGTCGTAGCGATCTGCCTGAAACTCGGCCACGAGCGTGTTTCTCCCTTGAGCTCCCGTTCGAATCGGACCCTGCCACTGAATCGCACGCTGGCTGAGACCCGGCCGGACGAGTCCATCCGGACCATGCCGTAGGTCACCGGCAGTTCACGGCGTCGCGTGATGACCGGCAGAGGCAGGCCACGACACTGACCGCTCCCAACCTCGGCCGGAGAGCCATGATCGGTGACCACGGGCGGCACCAGGCCCGTGACGATCTGCTCACTCATGGCCATCGCCCTGGTGACCAGTGCACATCAGGGGGCAACACCCCTGCAGACGCCAGAAATCGCGACGGCCGAAGGGCCGCCGCGATGCGGTGTTCAAGTACTCGCTGTGATGGGGAAATTTCACGCGATTTTGTGTCCGAGGGGGGACTTGAACCCCTGCCAGTGGGAGGAATCCCCGACCCGGGGATTTATCTCCATGGCGCCGATGCTAGCGCTGGGTTCCCCGGACGTCGACGAGCTCCATCAGAAGGGGCTTGAGCCTTAGTTCGACTGGGCGTAGTTACTTGTGTTTGTGGCTGGGCAGGCAGCCATCGCCGACGGGCAGATACGTGATATCCCCGCACCGCCGCGAGCGTAGTGGAGGTGAAGTCCCGCCCGAGCAGGTCCGGCGCCGGTGGCGCAGTCGGATCCGGAATCGTGGTGCGTTTACGTTTCCGCAGATGACGGAGCATGATCGCATGCTCATGCATCAACAGGAGAGGCCCTGTCCAAGGTCCTTGGTACGCTCCACCGATCGGAGTGGCGGTGTTGAAGAAGTGGTCCGTGTATTCACGCCGAATGGTCCCATAGCTGGCAATCCAGGTGGTCCCATGAAGTTGGCAGAAAACCGCTCAGGGCGGTCCCATGCACATGGCGGCCAACAATTGCGACTACGGTTTGGGGGGTATCGACTGCTTCAGCGGGTAGTTGCGCGACCACTCCGCACTGACCTCGCGCAGTGCCTGGATGAGCTTTCGTACCGCGGGCGCTGGTTGAGTGTCCGTGCGCCATATCATGCAGACGGTCAGCTGGGGCGGGCCCCAGTCCGTTAGAGGTGTGGCGATCTCGTCGACGTGGTGGTCGCGGAGCGTATGCCGGGGCAGCATGGCGATGCCCACTCCGGCGGTGACCATGAGCAGGCTCGTGTGCGGGTTGGTCGTCTCGTAAACGATGTCCTGTGCTGTTGGTGCGAATGTGGAGTCCACCAGCTCCCGCAATGCGAAGCCGCGCGCGGAGACCACCCAGGACTGGCCCTCGAGGTCCTGGATGCTGACGGTTGGTTTGTTCGCCAGCGGATGGCTCCGGTGCACGCACAGCACGACTTCATCGGTGATCAGATCGGTTGCGGTGAGGCTCGCGCTGGCGGCCCGATCGCTGGGGCCCACCACCAGCCCGAGGTCGAGCTCGCCGTTCGTCACGCTGTCGCGCACTGCCTGGGAGCCGGATTCCTTCACTGAAAAGCGCACGTTGGGAAACGAGTTCCGGTAGGACGGGACCACTCTCGGCAGAAGTATCTGGCTGGCCGTGGTGACTGCGCCGAGACGGACGCTGCCGCTGCGCAGTCCGTTGATCAGGCCGGCCTCCTCTCGAAGGGCGCGGTCGGCCTGCAGCACCTGCCTGATGTGTGGGAGCAGAATCCGGGCCTCGGCGCTGGGGAGGACCCCGTTGGCGCGGCGGATCAGCAGGATGACGTTGAGATCCTCTTCGAGGCGCCGGATCTGCTGGCTGAGCGTCGGCTGCCCGACGCCGGCCTCCTGAGCTGCCTTGCGCAGGGAACCGTGGCGGACCGCCGCCTCCAGGTAGCGCAGCTGTTCCGATCTCATGCCGAGACCATAGGCGGCGCGATCGATGATGGCAATCGCTGTGGTCGACAGTGACCACTTCCTTCAATCAGTAACTTGCATCACGCTGATAGGCGAATCGAGAGGCCCACCTCCTGAGGCCCTGGATGAAGGGAGACGAGATGCCCCGCGCTACCGAGAGCGCCGCGATGCCATGGCTGCGCCGGCTCGGCGTCGAGACGCCCGAGTTGATCGTCGCGACGGATGAGCAGCTATCGGCGTCGAACGGGCCTGCGTTCGGGCCACCGTGGGTGGTCAAGCCCGACATCGCGGGCAGCGGCAAGGGTCTCGCCGGCCTCGTGCACATCTGCCGGTCCCGGGACGAGCTGTCGTCCGCCGTGACCGCAACCCTTCGAAGTGGCGTGCCCGCAGTGGTGGAGGAGTACGTTGAGGGTGCGGAGTGCTACCTCTCCATTGCCCTTGACGAGACCACACGTGGCGTCGTCGTACGTGCCAATGCCACCGGCGGCGTCGGTTTCGACGCGCACCAGGCGGCAGCCGCGACGGTCGGTCTGGCGGAAGGCCTCGAGGACCACGTGGTAGCGGCCCTGCTCGATGAGGCTGCCGTCCACGACCTACGGCTGCGAAGTGCGATCGCTGGTGCGCTGCAGGTCCTGTGGACCGCCTTCTGCGATGCGGAGGCCGTCCTCATCGAGGTCAATCCGTTCCGTTGGGACGGTGAGCGACTGGTCGCCGTCGGTGTGGCGGTCGAATTCGATCCCCACGGCCATCCGGCCGCACAGGCACTCCGACCGACACCGCTGGTCGATCCCGACGCTGTTCTGGACCGCGCACCCACCCCGCGCGAGCTGGCAGTGCGCGAGGCCGACGCCGCCGAGCCGAACCGGGCCGGCATCAAGTTCTTCGAGTTGGACGGCGACGTCGCCTGCATGATCACCGGTGGCGGTGCGGGACTTCTGGGGCTGGACTACCTGACGGATCTCGGCGTCCGCCCCGCTTGCTATCTCGACGCTTCGCCAGGTGCCGGTAGTGAGAAGCTGCAGACACTCTTCAGTTCCGCGCTCTCTGTCCCCGGGCTTCGCGGGGTGCTGTTCGGCGGCGCAGTACTGAGTCTCGCCGATGCGCGTGACGTCGCGCTTGAGTTCGTTGCAGCCGCGGATCGGGCCGGATTCGACGCTACTCGTGTGCCGACTATCGTCCGGCTGGCCGGCCCGCACGAAGCAGAGGCCCACGCAGTCCTGAAAGAGCGCCTGCCAGGAGCGCTCGTACTTGATCGCGCAGCGTCTCTCGAAGATGCATGTGACCTACTGCTGTCCGCCATGGAACGGTCACCGCAGGAACTGGAAGGGCTTGCCCGATGATTCGTCGACTTCTCGAAGCTGGTCCTGGGCTTCTCGTGCAAGGCATCACCGGTAGGCAAGGGCAGCTGGAAACCCGATGGATGATCGAGTCCGGTGTCAAGGTGGCAGCCGGTGTCACACCCAGCAAGGGCGGCTCCGAGGTGCACGGGGTGCCGGTCTTCGACACCGTCGCCGCGGCCGTCGCGGCGACGGGTGCACAGGTGGCGATGAGCTACGCGCCGCCGCAGGCCGCGGCCGATGCGGTCGCGGAGGCGGCGCAGGCGGGAATCGAGCTGATCGTGGTCAGCTCGGAGAACATTCCACAGCATCGTTGGCTTCGGGCGCTCGAGGTCGCGCGAGCGCACAACTGCCGCGTGATCGGACCGAACTCCCAGGGCGTCGTCGTCCCAGGCGTGGCCAGAATCGGTTGTCCCGGCGGTGACGAACCGTGGCAGCGGTTCGCCCCCGGGTCGGTGGGCATCGTCTCGCGGAGCGGCGGCATGGCCTCCGAACTGTCGATGTTGATGCGGACGTGGGGATTGGGTACCAGCGTGCAGATGTCCATCGGCGGCATGCCGACGGTCGGCACCACCCTCACCGAAAGCGTCGAACTGGTCGCGAGTGACCCGAACACCTGCGCCGTGGTGGTCTTCGGAGAACCGTCCAGTCGCCAAGAAGTCGACTTGGCCCTCGCGGTGGCAGACGGACGAATCGAGGTGCCGATCATCGCGATGGTGGCCGGTCGTGCCGGCGATTCCTTGCCGTCGGCGCTGACGTTCGGTCACGCGCCGCGCGGCGCCGATGGTGCGACCGTGCAGGAAAAGTGTGCAGCGCTCGCCGACGCGGGCGTCCTCGTGGCCCGCTCGACGCATGACGTACGCGCGCACCTCGCGGAAGCACTCCCGGCCGCGGTTTCTCGCTGACCGGCATCCCTGACAGACAGGAAAAACCTCGCCATGCCCCAGATCGAATCCCGAGCGGATTCCCCGGCCCTGACCGTCGGCACCAGCGCCGCGGACAGCACCGGCCGGCCGTGGTTCGAAGCGGAAATAGCCAAGCGCCGTGAGTTCGCCCTGGCGATGGGTGGCCCAGACAAGATCGAGCGCCAACACGCGCGCGGCCGCTTGACGGCGCGCGAACGCGTCGAGCGACTCGTCGACGAGGGATCGTGGCGGGAGATCGGCATGATGACCGGCTCGGCCCGCTACGACGAACGCGGGCAGCTGATCTCGGTCGAACCGTCGAATGTTGTGTGCGGGCAGGCGAAGATCGATGGCCGTGACGTGATCGTCGTGGCCGAGGACTTCACCGTGCGAGGGGGGTCGTCGGAGGCGACCAACCCCGAGAAGTGGCAGTACGTCGAGCGCTTGGCGCTGACCTACCGTTGGCCCGTGATCCGGCTGGTCGAGACCGCCGGCGGCAGCGTCAACCTCCTCGAGCAGATGTCTGCCACCAAGATTCCCGGATACCCGCACTGGCCGATGGTGGAGTTGTTGGGCACCGTCCCCGTCGTCGGCGTCGCGCTCGGCGCCGCCGCCGGCCTCGGTGCGGTAAGGGTGTGCGCGAGCCACCTGTCGATCATGACCGCCGAAGGTTCCTATCTCTTCGCCGGTGGACCTGCGGTGGTGAAAAAGGCCGTGGGCGAAGACGTCACCAATGCCGAACTCGGCGGCTCGGGTGTGCATGCGCGCGGATCAGGTGTCGTCGACAACGAGGCAGCCGACGAGTTCGAGGCACTCGAGCAAGTCGTCCGCTTCTTGTCCTACCTGCCGTCGAGCGTCCATGAGCTCCCTCCGGTGATGCCCTGCGCCGATCCGGTGGACCGTCGTGATGAGGCCTTGTCCACGACGATTCCGGCGATCAAGCAGTACTCGTACGACATGCGCGAGTTGCTGGCCTCGGTCTTCGACGACGGCAGCCTGTTCGAGATCGGACGCTACTTCGGACAATCTCAGATCACGATGCTCGCACGTCTCGACGGTCATCCCGTCGCGGTCCTCGCGAATGATCCCAGGTGGCTCGGCGGCTCATTGACCGTCGACTCCGCTGAGAAGATCACCAGGTTCGTCGACATGGCCGACACCTTCCACCTGCCGGTGGTGAACCTGATCGACCAGCCCGGCACCTTTGTCGGCAGCGATGCCGAGCAGAAGGGCACCCTGCGCAAGGGCATCAGGGCAGCGATGGCGCTCGAGCAGGCGCGTGTCCCCTGGCTCTCGCTGTTCGTGCGTCGCGCCTACGGGCTGGCCGGCGCCGCCTACGGCCCGGTGGGTGGTGGCAGCATCAACCGGCGTCTCGCCTGGCCGACGGCGCACTGGGGATCGATCCCCATCGAGGGCGGCGTCGAAGCCGCCTACCGGCGCACGCTCGCGGAAAGCGATGACCCGAACACGCTCCGCAAGGAGCTGTATGCCCGCTTCCAACCCGTGGAGAACCCGTTTCGAACCGCCGAACGGTTCGGTATCCAGGACATCATCGATCCCCGCGACACCCGTCCGATGCTGTGCGAATGGGTCCGTCAGGCCTACCGAATCCTGCCCGAACACCTCGGTACGACCGCGCGCACCATGCGGGCCTGACCGCAGACCCCATCGCGAATGCGACTTACGAGGAATGGAACATGAATCTCCAACACGCAGACGTCCGACGCGTTCTTGAACTGCTGGATACCGCGGAGCATCTGGATTCGCTCGACCTTCGGATCGGAGACGTGGTCCTGCAGGCGCGCAAACCCGGGGCCGCGCAGCTGAGTGCGCTGCCGGTCGAACTCCCCGCAGCACCCTCCACCACCGCGGCCCCGGACGTCAAGGCGCCGCCACCCGCGCCGGCCAGTGCCCCGACCGCTGCCCCGATGGCCGTCAGCAGCCCGGCGACATCCGAGGTCCCGGATCGGATGATCGCGATCCGGGCGCCCATGCCCGGCACGTTCTTCCGCACGCCCGCACCGGATCAGCCGCCGTTCGTGGAAGAGGGCCAGCAGGTCGAGGCGTCCGCGACGCTGTGCCTGGTCGAGGTCATGAAGATGTTCAACTCCGTCGCGGCGCCGGCAGCGGGCCGGGTCCATTCGATCCTCGCCGAGCACGGGCAAGCTGTGGAGCACAACCAGATCCTGATGATCGTCGATCCAGCCGAGGCGGAGGACGCTGCCTAATGTTTTTGTCAAGCAGCGGTAGCCGTGTTGGTCTTGTAGTCGGGTTGGTAGGGCTGGCGGGTGCGCAGCAGGGCGAACAGGACGTTGATACGGCGTCGAGCGAGTGCGATGAGGGCTTGGTGGTGTCGTTTGCCCTCGGCACGTTTGCGCCGGTAGAAGGCCTTGCTGGCGGGGTCGGTGCGGATGGCGCAGAACGCGGACTGGTAGAAGACGAACTTCAGAGTCTTGCTGCCGGCGGTGGCCCGGCGCAGGTAGTGCATCTTGCCGGACTGCTGCAGCACAGGCGCCAGTCCCGCGGCCGAGGCGAGCTGGTCGGCGGTGGTGAATCGGGTGAGATTTCCTGCCTCCGCGAGGAATTCCGCGGTCAGGGTGGCCCCCATCCCCGGCAGGCTGCGGATGAGGGCCGCGTCAGGGTGGCGGTCGGGATCCTCGGCGATCTGGGCGTCCAGCTCCCCGATACGGCGCCGGACCGCGATGGCCTCGGTGGCGAACTCGCGGGCGAACTCGGCCATCCGCGCCTCGCCGGGCACGACTGTCTGCTGGGTTTTGGCGGCTGCCAGTGTCTTGTCG
Source organism: Saccharopolyspora sp. NPDC045941 (assembly GCF_056431445.1). Lineage (NCBI taxonomy): Bacteria > Bacillati > Actinomycetota > Actinomycetes > Pseudonocardiales > Pseudonocardiaceae > Saccharopolyspora > Saccharopolyspora sp. NPDC045941. Next base: position 12,655 of record NZ_JBWKKU010000106.1, on the reverse strand, counting down.
GCCAGGGCTTCGGCGTAGGGGCGGCGGACACCAGCGTGCAGCAGGTGCTCGGTGATGCGGCGCCGACCGGCCCTGCGGATCTCGGCCGGGGTGACATAGCGGGCCACAAGCCGCAGGTCGCCGAGGTTGGTGACGTCCACGGCGCGTTCCAGGCCGGGGAAGAAGCTGGCGAGGGTCTCCCGCAACCGCGCCAGGCGGCGGGTCTGGTCCACCACGAGTTCACGGCGGCGGCTCACCAGCATGCGCAGGTCCAGCGTGATGTCGTCGCTGGTGGTGACCTCGCGCCAGTCGCTGCGCAGCCGCAGCTGGTCGGCGATGGTCTGGGCGTCGCGGGGGTCGGATTTGGCCTCACCGCCCTTGGTGGCGCGGCGGGCTCGGTTGACCACCAGGCCCGGCACGTGCACCAGGTGGATACCGGCATCGAGGAGCATGGCGGTCAGCAGGCTGGCCACACCGCCCATCAAATCGATCGCGACAGTGAGCTCGCCGTGGTCGGCCTCGGCCTGCCGCAGCTGGCCGATCAGGACGTCGATACTGTCGGGATCGTTGTCGATGCGTTGAGAGACAAGGACTTTCCCGCTCTCGGCCACCACGATCGCCACCCAGTGGAATTCTTTGGCGACATCGATTCCCACCTTTACCGCCATCGATCCTCCGATCAGTCAGACGGTGCGATGTGTCCCCGTTCCGCCGCCAACGCCCTACATAGCGATCGATCGCAGTGCCTAATCAGCGGTCAGAACAAGGGGGCGGGGCAGAGGGCCCAGCATCCTGAACCATCACGGGCAGCCAGCATGAAAGCCATCTCTGCCCCGCCTGCACACCCCGATCTTTCCGGACGACCGGGGGCACACCAGAAAGGTAGGGCAGCATGACCGGCGACATCCCCATCGTTCGGCACGACATCCGGAGGGTGTTCGTCGCCAATCGCGGCGAGATCGCGGTTCGCATCATCCGGGCGTGCCGTTCGCTCGGCATAGAAACCGTTCTCGGTGTATCCGAGGCGGACGTCGACAGCCTGGCCGCGCGGATGGCCGACGAGGTCGTCGTCATCGGCCCGCCCCAGCCGACACACAGCTACCTCCGGGCGGACCTGCTGGTCCGGGCCGCGAAACGGACCCGGTGCGACGCAGTCCATCCCGGCTACGGATTCCTGTCCGAACGCGCGTCGTTCGCCCGTGCCTGTGGTGCCGCCGGCCTGATCTTCATCGGTCCGACGCCTGAGTCCATTGACAGCATGGGCGACAAGATCACGGCGGTGGGCCTGGCTGCGGAGGCAGGCGTTCCGTGCGTGCCCGGCTCCGGCGCGGTGTCCGATCCGGACGAGGCATTGACGATCGCCACCCAGATCGGTTTTCCGGTGCTGATCAAGGCGACTGCGGGCGGCGGCGGCCGCGGCATGCGGGTCGTGGGGTCGGCCGAGGAGCTCCCGGACGCGTTCCGATCCGCATCCTCGGAGGCCCAATCGGCCTTCGGTGATCCCACGCTGTACGTCGAGAAGTTCATCGAACGAGCGCGGCACATCGAGATCCAGGTCATCGGTGATCAGTTCGGCAACATCGTGCATCTGGGTGAGCGTGAGTGCTCGACGCAGCGCCGCCATCAGAAGCTGATCGAGGAGGCACCCTCACCGGTACTCGGGGAAGACGAACGTGCCGCGATGGGGGAGAGCGCGGTCCGCCTCGCGCGGAATGTGGATTACGTCGGTGCGGGCACGGTCGAGTTCGTCGTCGACGACCGCGACAACAGCTACTACTTCCTGGAGATGAACACCCGCATCCAGGTCGAGCATCCCGTGACGGAGATGATCAGCGGACGCGACCTGGTGGCCGAGCAGATCCGCATCGCATCGGGCCTGCCGCTGTCCTTTGCGCAGGACGACATCGTCCTGCACGGCCACGCCATCGAGTGCCGCATCAACGCCGAGGACCCCGGCCGGGGCTTTTTCCCCAGTCCTGGCTTGGTCGAGGAGTGGGCGCCGCCGAGCGGGGAGGGCGTGCGCGTCGACACCCACTGCCATTCGGGGTACACGGTCTCGCCGTACTACGACTCACTTCTCGCGAAGATCATCGTGCACGCCCCCACCCGGGCCGAGGCGATCGAGAAGATGAGCACCGCGCTGTCCGAGTTGACGGTCACCGGTCCGACGACCACCGCGGCGTTCCACCACGCGGTGCTCGCCCACCCGCACTTCTCCGAGGGGGCCGTCACCACGAGATGGGTCGAGGACACCTTTCTCCCATCGCGTGACCGGGACCTCGGCACTCGTCAGTCCCTCGCAGAGGCGGGAGCATCGGCATGAGCAGCCACCGGCTCACGTTCACCGACACGAGTCTTACCGACGGCCAGGCCGCGGTTTGGGCTGGCGCACTGGATGATCGGATGCTCCTCGCCCCCGCCGGAGCGTTGTCCTCCAGTGGGCTCGCGGCGGTCGAGGTGCTCAGTCCGGCGGTCCTGGACGAATGCCTGGCCCGCGATGAGCACCCGCTGCAGCGGGTGGAACTCGCCCGGCGGCACTACGGCTCCGTTCCGCTGCGCGCCACCGTCAACCTGCTGACCGGGCATGGACGACCGGGCGCCGACGTGCTCGGCCCCACGGCGATCGACGGCTGGCTGTCGGCACTCGCCGCGGCGGGCCTGCAGCAGGTGGTCCTGCTGGATCCGTTGCTGGAACTGGCTCGCCTCAAGGCGGCTCTGGAATCCGCCTCCACCGCGGGGCTGACCGCCATTGCCGCCCTGCCCTATGCGGCCGATGACGGCGTGTCGGACGAAACCTACGCGCAGCGAGCGGCCTCGCTCGTCGCTGCCGGCGCTGCGCGGGTGATGTTGCGGGACGAGAGCGGAGTACTGACACCGGATCGGGCTCACGACCTTTTCCCGGCACTGGTGGCGGCGCTCGGCAGCACTCCACTCGACCTCCACACGCGATGCCATACCGCGCTCGGGACCGTCGTCGCTCTCGAGGCCGGCGGCCTCGGCGTCAGTGGCATCGACACGGCGCTGCCCTCGGTCGCCAACGGCGCCTCCCTGCCGTCGCTGCCGTCATTGATCCGCGTCCTGCAACGCGAGCATCGCCATCTGGATCTGCCTGACCTCGACAGCCTGCTGGCCGCCGATGCGATCCTCGCCGATATCGCTGACCAGGAAGGCTTTCCGGCTGCGGCGGCGTGGCCTTTCGATTTGGCGACGTACGTCCATCAGCTGCCGGGAGAGGTGGCGGCCGACGTTCGGCAGGCCGTGCGCGAGCGTGGACGCTGGGCAGACCTGCACGAGTTCGCCGCCGAGTGCGCGGCCGTGCGCCGTGAGATGGGCTCGCCGCCGATGGTGGCCCCCTTCGCCCGCGCGATCGCCGAGCAGGCGATGTGTCACTTCGATGGCGAGCAGAGATACGAAAGCCTGCGGCCGGTGCTGCGCCGGTTGCTGCAGGGCGCGTACGGCACGGTCGATGGTGACCTTCGTACCGACCTCCAGGCGCGGGTCGGCTCACTGCTGTCATCCGAATCCTCGTCCCCGGCAGTCGAAACCGATCTCGAGGCCGACGATGAGGATGCTCTGCTCGCCTGGGTGGCCGGAGTCACGATCGCCACGGTCCCGAGGAGGGCGGACGTGGTGCCGTACGAGGCGTTGACACCCTACGAGAGCCTCGCTCGCGGATTGCTCGAGCGCGCCGGCCGGTACGCCACGTTGAGTGTGCACGCGCCCGGTGTCCGCATCCATCTGCAACAGGAAGGGTGATCCCGTGCTCACCAACCTTCGAAACCTCGTCGAGGCGGAATACGCCCGGACGGGTAAGCGCCGGACGATCGCCCTGACCGACGGTACGCTCCGGGACGCTCATCAGTGCCTGTGGGCGACCCGGATGCGCACCGAACACATGCTGCCGATCGCGGAGAAGATCGAAGACGCGGGCTTCGGTTCCGTCGAGGCGCTAGCGATGGTGGGCTTCGACGCCGGAATCCTGTTTCTGAATCAGGACCCTTTCGAGCGGGTGCGGCTGCTCCGTGATCGGATCACGACGACGCCCCTCCGGGGTGCTATCCGCAGCAATTTGCTTCATGGCTTCTACCCCCAGCCGGACGACATCAACGAGCTCTTCATCGAGCGGATGCTGGTCAACGGCATCCGAGACTTCGCGGTCCTCGACTCCCTCCACTCGTGGGACAACGTGGCACCCGGAATCCGCGTCGCCAAACGGCTCGGGGCGAAGGTCACGATCGCTCTCGTGTTCAACCTCGCGCCGGGCTACGACGACGATTTCTACGTCCGGCAGGCACGAGAGGTCATCGAGCGCTTCGGCCCGGACACGATCTGCCTCGCGGATGCCGGTGGCAGCCTGACCGTCGAGCGCACCCGGACGCTGGTACCGGCGCTGCGGGCGGCGATCGGCGACACCCGGCTGGAGCTGAACACGCACTGCTTGACGGGGATGGGGCCGCAGGTCGCTCTCGAGGCGGCGGTGTACGGCGCGGATCAGATCCTGACCGCGATCGACCCGTTGGCCAACGGCAACTCGCTGCCATCGGCCCAGATGATGGCCCGGGACCTGCGCGCCCTGGGGTTCGACGTCGCCGTCGACGACCGATTGCTCGACGAGGTCGGGGACTACCTGGGCAGGCTCGCCGACCAACTGGGTTACCCGGTGGGTGTCCCGGCGGAGTACGACCCCTCGAACTACCAGACGCAGTACGCCGGCGGCGCCATGACGAATCTCGAGGCGCAGCTGAAGGCGGCCGGAATTGCGGACAAGCTGCCGGCGGTGATCGAGGAGATCGGCCGGGTTCGCGAGGAGCTGGGTTCGCCCGTCATGGCGACGCCGTTCCCCGCCATCGTCGCGGCCCAGGCGGTGATGAACGTCCTGAACACCGAGCGCTACGCCGTGGTGCCGGACGAGGTGAAGAAGTATGTGTGCGGATACTTCGGCGTGCTGCCTCTGCCCGTCGACGACAACGTCAGAGACCTGGTGATGCACAACGGCTCGCGCGACATATCCGAGACACCGCCGCAGCTCGACCCGATCCTGCCGCGACTGCGCGAACGGTACGGGCACCTCTCGCCGGACGAGATGATCCTGCGGTACATGTACGACGACCAGAAGATCGACGCACTCGTCCCGGTCGAGGACACCTTCAGCGTCGAGCAGTCGATCGTGGAGTTGGTGGCCGGGCTCGGACGGATGCCGAGCCGGCGGAACGTGCGACTGGTGGCACCCGGCGTCGAACTGCGCGCCAATGGCTGACGCCGCGCTGCGCCCGGAACCTCGCCCCACCGCCGAGACGGCGGCCTACTGGGAGGCCGCCGCAGACGAGCGCCTGGTGGTCCAGCGTTGCGAAACTTGCGGTCGCCACCAGTTCTACCCGCGCGCTTTCTGCACGGCCTGCCTGTCGGAACGGCTGGATTGGGTGCAGTCCGCGGGGCTGGGGCGCATCTACACCTTCACGATCTGCCGGCTTCCCGCGCATCCCTCGATGGCGGACAAACTCCCCTATGCCGTGGCCATGATCGACCTCGACGAGGGGGTGCGGCTGCTGACCAACATCGTGGACTGCCCGATCGACCGCATCCGCGTCGGCGCCCGAGTCGCAGTGCGTTTCGAACGGATCAGCAGTACCACCGTCCTTCCCCAATTCACTCTGACAGAGCTGGAAGACTGATGATCACCGACTACTTCGACGCGGGTGCCGCTCGATACCCGGAGCGCACATTTCTGCAGTCCGACACAGTACGGCTCAGCTACCAGGACGTCGTGGACGCGTCGCACGCGATTGCGCACGGACTGACCCAGGAAGGCCTGGGGAACGGCAACATCGGCATTCTGTCCCCCAATCATCCCGACGGCTTCGTCGCGATGCTCGGGATCCTGCGCGCGGGCGCCACCTACGTGCCGCTCAACGCCCGCGATCAGATCGAGGACCTGATCTGGTTCATGCGCTTCACGGAAATGTCGGCGTTGGTCTACCACGAGCAGTACCTCCCGCACATCGACCGCATCCGGTCCGAAGTACCCACGCTCACAGCATGTATCGCCTTCGAAGAGCACACCGCGAACGGGCCGAGCACCGAGACCTGGAAGGGAGATCACAGTGGACAGATCTGCGACACCCGACGAGATCTCGACGACATTGCGTTGATCAAGTCCTCCGGCGGCACGACGGGCCGTCCGAAGGCGATCGTGCAGACCCACCGCTGCCTGCTCTCCGCCTACCGGATCGCCAATCAATTCACCGCACCGGCGAAAGAACCGGTGCACCTGGTGGTAGCGCCGCTGACCCATGCTGCGGGCGCGACGGCGATGGGGCTGTCCGCCTTCGGCACGCGCAACGTGCTGGCGCCGTCGACCGATCCCGCGGTGATCCTCGAACTGATCGAGCGGGAGCAAGTGACGCACATCTTCCTACCGCCGACAATGATCTACCGGCTCCTGGCGCATCCGGACGCACAGACCCGTGACTGTTCCTCCCTCGAGTACGTGATCTACGGCGCTGCGCCGATGTCGGTCGACAAGCTCAAGGAAGGGTTGGCGCTGTGGGGCCAGGTGTTCGTCCAGTTCTACGGTCAGTCCGAGGCACCGGGAGTGATCACGTGCCTGTCTCGTCAGGATCATTACCTCAGCGATGACCCCGCGGCCGTCAAACACCTCGCGTCGGCCGGCCGGCCGACCGGGGCGTGTGAGGTGGCGCTGATGGATGACCACGGCGACTTCGTCCCGGCCGGTCAGCGCGGGGAGATCGTCGCCCGAGGTGAACTGGTCTGTCCCGGATACCTCAACAATCCCGAGGCGAACGCCGAAGCCCACCGCTTCGGCTGGCACCACACCGGCGACATCGGGGTCTTCGACGAGAGCGGCTACCTCTACGTCGTCGACCGCAAAAAAGACGTGGTGATCTCGGGCGGATTCAACATCTACCCCAGCGAGATCGAGCAGCTGATCTGGTCGCACCCCGCGGTGCAGGACTGCGCGGTCGTCGGTGTGCCCGACGACGACTGGGGCGAGCGGCTCACCGCCGTGATCGAGCTGAAGTCGGAGTCCGATGTGACCGCCGAGAGCATCGCCGAGATGTGCCGGAACCGGTTCGGCAGCATGAAGACCCCCAAGCAGGTCGAGTTCTGGCCCACGCTGCCGCGCAGCTCGGTCGGCAAGGTCCTCAAGAAAGACGTACGCGCCAAGCTCATCGACGAACACACGGGGACGGACTGAGAGATGGCGGACAAGCGCACCCTTGCGGGACGGTACGCCATCGTCGGGGTCGGTGAAGCGGGACTGGGGAGGGCGCCCGCCGGCTCCACGTCGCTGTCGCTGCAATGCCGGGCAGCACGCCTGGCGATGCTCGACGCCGGGCTCGGCCTGGCCGACATCGACGGTGTCTTCGCACACTGGGACGATCGTGCGAACGCACTCCTCGTTGCGGAGTACCTGGACATTCACCCACGGTATGTCGACAACACGGTGGTCGGCGGCCAGTCCAACATCACCCACCTGGTCCATGCGATGGCCGCCATCGAGGCAGGCCTGTGCGAGGTCGCCCTGGTCACCTACGGCAGCACCCAGCGCCTGGACAAGAGTCGTGCACGGGGCGGCGTTGTCCAGGACCCGCGCTCGCCGATGGGCCAGTTCGCCACGCCGTACGGAATGCTCAATCCGGTCGGGTACTACGCCATGTTGGCCCAGCTGTACCTCAGTCGCTTCGGCTGTGCGCCAGAAGATCTCGGCGAGGTGGCCCTCGCCGCCCGCCGCTGGGCACAGCTCAATCCGAACGCAGCACTCCAGGCGCCTCTGACCATGGATGACTACCTCGCCTCACCCGTGATCGCCGACCCGCTCCGCAAGTTCGACATCTGCCAGATCAACGACGGCGCCGGCGCCATGATCCTGACCAGCACCGACCGCGCCCGCGACCTGGCGCGGAAACCGGTGTCGATTCGAGGCTTCGGTGATACCTACCGGCATCACATGACACCCCTCGGCAACGAGGACTGGCTCGACAACGGCGCCCTGCGCATGGTCGCCGACGACGCACTGGCCATGGCGCAGCTCGACCGCCAGGACATCGACCTGGTCCAGATCTACGACGCATTCACCATCAACGTGCTCGTTGCGTTGGAAGCGCTCGGCTTCTGCGAACCCGGCGGCGCCGGCGCATTCGTCGGCGGCGGCCGAATAGCCCCGGGAGGGACCTTCCCACTGAACACCTCCGGAGGAGGACTCTCGTTCAACCATTCCGGCCAGTTCGGCATGCAGTTGACGATCGAGGCGGTCCGCCAGCTGCGCGGTGAATGCGACCTGCGTCAGGTCCCCGGCGCACGCACCTGCCTGGTGCAAGCCGGAGGAATGGTCATGTCCGCACACATGGTCATGATCCTGGACGCGAGCTGACTTCTCGGCCCGGCCATCGTGGTCTCGCCCTACCACTTATCCCTCCAAGGGGGGCACTATGCAAGAGAAAACTATCGCGCCGGACGCTATGATGACGGCCAACCTGCTGTCCCGCCTCGACCGGCTACCCATGACGAGGACAGCGCTGCTGACGACGATCCTCGTGACCGTCATCTGGGTCGCGGAGGGGTTCGAGACCGGGGTGATCGGCCCAATCCTGCTGCTGGTCAAGGAGTCCTGGGGCCTGACGGCTCAGGGCACCGCCCAGCTCGGGATCGCGTCCACCAGCGGCATCATCGTGGGCGCAGCCCTCGCCGGTCGTCTCATCGACCGCCACGGCCGCAAGGTGGTGCTGCTCTGGGGCGTCACACTGTTTTCGCTGTTCTCCGCGCTGTGCGCGGTGTCGGCGGATGTCGGTTGGATTATGGCGATGCGCCTTCTGGGCGGCCTCGCGCTCGGCGCGGTCTTCCCGATCCCGTACCTCATGCTCTCGGAACTGCTGGGGACCCGGTCCCGCGCAAGAATGATCGCCGCGGCGTCCGCGGTGCTCGCGCTGAGCTATCTGATTCCCCAGGCCGCTGCGCTCGCCGTGATCGACCGCCTTCCGGTCGATCTGGCCTGGCGCATCCTGTTCCTCCTCGGCGGCCTGCCGATCCTGGCGGTGCCGTTCATCTACCGGTATCTGCCTGAAAGCCCGCGTTGGCTGCTGCTCAAGGGACGCGAAGCCGCAGCGCAGGCGTTGGTGGAGCGGATGGAACGCGAGGCGGGATACGAGCACGACAACGAGCTCTTGCACCCCGGGATCACTGCCATCATGCAAGCGGAAAACGAGGCCGGCACCCAACGAGGCAGCGGGTCTGCGGCCCTGTTTCGCCGGCCGCTGCTCGGCCGACTCGTTCTGTGCCTACTGATCTGCGCCGGTGCAAGTGCCGGTGCCTATGTGCTCTTGGTGTACGCATCAACGATTTACGCGGCTATGGGGATGTCAGCCCAGGGAGCGCTGGTCACCACCATCGGGATCATCATCGCTGGCGCAGTGGGGGCGATCACGGTAGGGCAGTTTGCCGACAGATTCGGCCGCAAGAAGACCTTCCTCACCTACAGCCTCGGCGCCGTGTTCGGTTTCAGCATGCTCGCACTATCCCAGAGCATTGCACTGGCTGTCGCCTTCGGTCTTGTCAGCGCGTTCTTCTGCACGGGTTTGGTGCCCTTCACCAAGCTGTTCACGGCCGAGCAATTCCCCACTCACGCACGGGGAACCGCCGCCGGGTTCGTGGAGTCCGCGAGCCGGTGCTTCGGTGGAGTTCTCGTCGTCGCGTTGATTCCATTCCTGCAAGTCAATTGGGGGACGAGTGCCCCGTTCTGGCTCATTTGCGCGATCTTCCTGGTGTGCCTCGGACCCGTCGTGCTCCGTGCTCGTGAAACCCGCGGCATGAGCATCGACCAGGCAGGAGCATCCTGAGTTCTGACGCCCCACGGCCCCGCTTGCATCACAGGCGAGGATGGCGCCCACCGGATGACCGGTAACCGCTTCAAGGCCCGGGATTCCAGAACATATGGCACAGGCGGAGAAGCCGATCACGAGTGGCGGTAACACATGCGGGCACTTCGAGGGGCGCGGGCTCGCAGCATCCTTGGAGAGGGTCGCCCAGTCGTGGAAGCTCGCCACCGCAGCGAGAGTTTGTCGGGTGCATCCGCGCCGCTCTCCACGATCGGTAGCCCAGCCGCTGAGCTACCGAATACTACGTTGCCCAGCACGGTGGGCTCGATGTCTGGCAAGTGTGGAACATTCCGCAGGCACAAGAGCCCACCGGCACACGTACGGACAACTGCGGCGCGACTAGACACTGATCTTGTGGCGTTAGTGGTGGTGTGGGCTGAAGAGTCGCTGCCACAGCGTCGCTTCTGCGACGATCCGGAGTTCGGGGGTCCATGCAGCGGGCATTTTCGACTTGAGCAAGACTCATTCCGCGACGGTGTGCTCCAACGCGTTCCGAGTTGTCGTCCGGATCATCACGGTTGGCCGGTACCGAGAAGCGGTAAGCAGGGCTGCAAACCTTCAGCCGCCGCAGCGACGACGCCGACCTGGTGATCGTCGAGCTGTCCCGCGAGCTGGCCCACGTGCTGCGCGAGTTGCTGGCGGAACAACTCGAAGTAGGCGACACCGACAGCGCCAACACCTGGCATGAGATCGATTGGTACCTCGAAGGCGCGATGCGCAGCCCAGCCGAAGCCGACGCCGCCGGCGTCAACCGGTCGTCAGTCAAGACGAAAAAAATCCACCTGTATAGCGCCGACACTGGCGAGCCGGTCACATCCTGCATTGCTCACACGGACACCATCGGGCTGCTCCAGTGGTCCCCGACCGACAGCTACCTCGCCAGCATCGATCACGCGTCACTCATCATCTGGGATCCGACGACAGGCCGCTCGCTCGCCACCGTCGACACCAACGCACACGGCCCACAAGCACTCGATCTGTACTGGTCATCAGACTGCGCGTCCAGAGCGACGACTTGGGACGACCACACCACGCGAACATGGCGCCGCCCGCTCGAGTTGAGCGTCATCGAGCAGGAAATTGCTTCCATAACTGGCCGGTCGCTGACCACCGACGAGCGACAACGTTACGGCCTTGCCAAATGAGGCGATCTTCCCGTTTCTCCACGTACGGGCGAACACACCCTGAACAGATCTTGAGTAATTCCGCCTTGGCCAGAGAAGCAGCCTCATCGGCCGACATCGACGGCGACGAGCAGATCTCGGTACGGGTCGGCTAGTCGGCCTCGAACGGCCCTTTCTACCTCGCGTCCTCTGCCGCAGATCGGCTGAACGGGTGGCAGCAGCGTGCGTGGCATCACCGGCCATTGCTTGCTTCGTCTCGCCGGAGAAGGTTTCGCCGACGGGGAGGGAACAGGATGACGACTACCCAGCACAAGCATGGTGAGGATGTGTTTGGCACCTGGGTTGAGCAAGCCGGTCGCCGGACAGCACGGCGGACGCCCCGTTGTGACGGCGCCGGAATTCGGTTTGCTTTCTACGGCCGTACTTCCACGCGTCGTCATCAGCACTGCGCTACCTCGGCTGCCTGGCAACGGGAGGCGGCAGAGCACACTATCGCCGGGCACGGTGTCATTGTGGCGGAGTTCTTCGACGCTGGATGTTCTCGTCGTTTGCCGTGGGCGCGGCGTCCGCGAGCCGCGGCTCTGTTGGCGGCGCTCGGCGATCAGGATCGGGGTTTCGATGCGATCGTGGTCGGTGAGTATGAGCGTGCCTTCAGCGGCAATCAGTTTGCCCGTATGTTGCCGCTTTTTGAGCGTCACGGCGTGCAGGTGTGGTTTCCGGAGGCTGGCGGGCCCTTCCAGGCCGGCAATCCCAATCACCAAGCGCTGATGACGATGCTTGGTGTGCAGTCTCAGCGGGAGGTTCTTCGGGCTCGGCATCGGGTGCTGGCGGCGATGTGTGCTCAGGTTCGTGATCAGGGGCGTTATCTTGGTGGTCGGCCGCCGTATGGGTACCGGCTTGTTGATGCTGGCCCGCATCCGAATCAGGCACACGCACGGTGGGGGCGGCGGATGCAGCGATTGGAACCTGATCCCGCTACGGCACCGTATGTGCGTTGGATGTTCGCGCAACGTCGGGCGGGCGAGAGTATCTCGGGTATTGCTCGGGCTCTCAACGGTCAACATGTGCCGTGTCCGTCGGGCGTTGATCGGGACCGAAATCTGCACCGTGCCGGCCAGGCATGGACGGTGCCGACGGTGGCGTCGATCCTGGCCAACCCGCGCTATACCGGTCGCCAGGTGTGGAATCGCCAGCAGGCCCGCCGCGCCACGAACGACGAGGACTCGCAGCTGCATTTATGGAGCACGCCGCAGGAGTGGGTGATCTCGACACGGGCCACGCATCCGGCGTTGGTCAGCGAAGCTGACTTCGTGACTGTGCAGGCCATCCGGTCCGCGCGACCGACCGGTGACGGTACGACCCGCACGTACCGGTTCGCGGGTCTCCTGCGGTGCGGGATCTGCCATCGCCGTATGGATGCGCACTGGGCGAACCGGCGTCCCGGCTACCGGTGTCGCCATGGGCACACCAGCAGTCAGCAGCGCACACCGGATCAGCCCAAGAGTGTCTATGTCCGCGAAGACCACTTGCTCGCGGAGCTCGCATCCGAGCTCACCAACTCGGTCCTAGTGTCGTGAGTCGTTGATTCATTGTCAGGTTGTTAGGGTGTGGTATGGGCGATGGTCGTGGACCGAAACTGGCCTTGCTGGAACTGAGCCA
>NZ_JBWKKU010000105.1:0-24233 GCF_056431445.1 Saccharopolyspora sp. NPDC045941 | reverse complement strand
GTGTACCCAGTGCGGCCACACCGCGCACGCTGACGTGAACGCGGCGAAGAACATTCTCGCCGCCGGACGGGCGGTGACAGCCTGTGGAGACCTCGTCGTTAGGCGGTCCGTGAAGCAGGAACCTCGACCGGCGTTAGCGCTGGTTGGAATCCCCCGGCTTTAGCCGTGGGGAGGACGTCAAGTCAGGACAGCTGATCGCAACGGGTGGCGTCGGGATCGTTCGCCGCTCCTGCCTCCCAGCGCACCTTGGAGACCGTCATCCCGAACGAGCCGTCGGTGTACACCAGCCACGGAGTGTTGATAGCCGTCGGATCCCATTGCTCGGCCCGGTTCTCCACGAAGCAGCGCAGCGGCAGCTTGACTGTCACCGGCTTCCCGGCAGGCAGCCGCTTGAACAGGTTCGTGGCGGTGACCCTTGCGCGGCACGGGGAGGTGCAGTGCACCTCCATCGACACGGTGCTCGACGGCGGTCTGTGCAGTGTCGCGTCGAAGACGATCGCACCGTTTTCGTCGAAGTAGCGTGAGAGGTCTTGGTTGCCGCCTGATCCTGGCTGGCTTTGGAAGTAGACCTGGCCGCTGCCTTGGCCGGACCAGTTCATCTTGAGTCCGCCCATGCCGTCCAGCCGCACCGTGACCGGGCCTTCCTTGGTCTGGGCCCCGTTCGTCCAGAATTCGGTGCCGGTCCGGCCCTGCTCGGAGCCGATGAGTCCGACCCACGGCTTCGCCGCCATGCCGTCGAACACCGGCAACGGATCACCGGGCTGCGTGCTCCCGGCGATGGGTTCGGGGCCCTGCGTTTCGGCGCTGCTGGCGGTGACGTAGGTGGTGATGGCTGCGATGACGGCGATGGCGGTGATGCCCGCGGCGAGGGGGATGAGCCATTTCTTGCGGGTTTTCTTGGGTGGTGTGGTGCTGGGTAGTGCTGGCGGGAATGTTCTGATGGTGGGTGGTGTGGCGTTTGTGGTGATGATTTCGGTTGGGGTTACGGGGATGATTTCGGTTGGGGTTACGGGGTTGTTGCTGGGTTGGGGCTTGGCGGTGCGAGTTGTGGTGGTGGCGGCGCCGAGGGCGACGGTGTGTTTGGGGTGGAGGGTCGCGCGAATGGGTTTGTTGAATTCCTGGCTGAGAGTTTGGTGGATGAGGGGGATTCGGGAGGAACCGCCGGCGAGGAGGATGGCGGAGACGTCGTCGGGGTGGATGCCGGCTGAGGTGATGGTGCGGTGAAGCGCCTCGGTGGTGAGTTGCAGCGAGGGGCGGATCATGTTGTTGAGGTCCTGGCGGGAGACGTAGACCTCGTGGTTTCCGGTGGGGAGGGGGATGGTGAGGGTGAGGTCAGGTTCGGCGGAGAGTTGTTCTTTGGCGTGGGTGGTGAGGGTGTGGATGGTGGCGAGGGCGGTGGCGTGGGTGGGATCTTCAGGGTCGAGGGTGCTGATTGCGCCGTCGAGCTTGTCGTCGAGGTGGGCGCGGAGGGTGTCATCGAAGTCGATGCCGCCCATGTGCTCGATGCCTTCGGGGGTGCCGAGGATTTCCATGCCGTGGGGTTGGACACGGAGGATGGTGGTATCGAAGGTGCCGCCGCCGAGGTCGTAGACGGCGATGATTTCGCCGTTGCCGAGTCGGCGCTCGTTGGTGTAGTGGGTGGCGGCGGCTTCGGGTTCGGTAATGAGTTGGTAGTGGGGGATGCCGGCGAGCCGGGGGACCTCGGCGAATTGCTCGCGGCGGTAGGGGCCCCAGATCGCGGGGCAGGTGAGGGTGATGGTGGCGGGTGGTCCGCCGCCATAAGCGGTGCTGATGTGGGTGAGTACGTCGCGCAGTTGGGCGGCCATGAGGGCAGCGGGGGTGTAGGAGGCGCCGCCGAGCATGAGGCGGGTGGGGTCGCCGAGGCGGCGTTTGAAGCCGCGGGCGAGTAGGGCGGGATTGGTGGTGGCGTTGCGGGAGTTAGCCGCGGCGAGGCCGGTGAGCAAGGTGCCGTCGGGGCCGGGGGTGGCCATCGAGGGGACGACAATGTCGGGGGACAGGGTTGCCATGCGTAACCCGGTGGGGGTTGCTACGGCGGCTGAAGTAAACGAAGTTCCGAGGTCGATGCCCACGCCATACCACACGGCGTCTTTCCTTCCCATTGCCACGCAGGGTGAAGCTAATCACAGCTATTCGGAACCACGCTATCGCCACAGGTCGACTGGTAGCTAGTGCAACCTGTGATGTTGTGCCCCTTTGAACACCAGGGATGGCCCCTTTTTACAGGCGCCCGATGAGGCTGCGAGAGACACGGGACCCTCTTTGCCAGGATGAGAAGAGACACCTGATGTGAGTGCCGGGTATGAGTGTGAGGGCGGGATCGGAGATCCTGGTAGACGTGTCCACTTCATCTAACGACAGGCCGGGCGGGCAGCTGATGATCCCTGGCCTGGAGTTTCGTTAAGTCAGAGCTGAGGCAGGGCGGCGGTTCGGGTCATATTGACTGCCCATAAGACTCGAAAGAATCCGAAGTTCGCCGCAACTGGCGAATTTTGATCACGCAATCGTCGTTGCGTGCAAAAGGGCGCTTCGAGTGCATCAGGACAGAATCCCACCTGCGTTCTCCGATTGAGGTCGCCAGCGAGCTTCTGGAAGGAAATCAGCCGACGATGTTCGGTGGCTCCCTTACCCGGCGGGAGGCTCGTTCCTGGAGATCGGGTGCGGGGCGGGCGTTACGGCCGTGCTGGCCGCGCTGCGCGGCTGCGCGCGGGTGGCCGCCGTCGATATCAGCGGCCAAGCAACAGCGAACACCGCGCTCAACGCCACCCGGCACGGCGTCGGCGACCGCGTGTCCGTCCACCAGGGCGACCTGTTCGGCCCGCTCGACCGGGACGACCGCTTCGACGTCATCTTCTGGAACTCCAACGTCATCCCAACGCCCGAGCACTTCGACTACTCGCACGACATCGAGCACGCGATCTTCGACCGCGAGTACCGCGCGCACCGACGCTACCTGGCGGAGGGCATGCAGCGGCTCACGCCCGGTGGGGTGTTGTTGCTGGGCTTCAATAGCCTCGGCGACCGCGTGTGGCTCGACCGAATCGCCGCCGAATTGGGGCTTGAGTTCACCGAATACCGGGGTGAGACCCGCCACTCAGGCCACGTCGCGGTGACGTTCCAGCTGCTCCAGGCGGTCAAACGTTAATACCGCAACTCGACGCCGGTGACGTACTCCGTGCGGGACAACGGGTCAAAGGCGTGGTGCGCCCAGCGTCGCGCCCTCGACGAACTCGCACGGGAGCAGTTCCTGGGGTGTGGTGCCGTGTTCGAGCACCTCGGTCAGCGCCTGCACCGCCCTACGCCCCATCTCGCGCCTGGGGATGCGGAAACCGGTGAGCGCCACGTCGTCCGGTGCCGGCCGGGTAGCGGCGCCGAGCGAGAGCACGGCGAGGTCGCCCGGCACGGAGAGCCCGCGCGCGCGTCCGGCGAGCACGATCGCGGCCCCGTCCGACACCTCTTCGGTGAGCACGGCGGTGACGCCCGCTTCGCGCAGCTGGTCGAGCCGTGCGGTCTGCACATGCACACCTTGGGCGCCATGTGCGGCAACGGCTTCGTGGAAGCCTTGCAGCCGATCCGCGGACGACTCCGCGCCCGTACCGGGCCCCACGTACGCGAACCCGCGGTGGCCGAGCGCGACCGCGCGGTCCACCAGGTCTCGCACCGCGGTGCGGTAGTCGGCGCCGACGTGCGGCACCCGGCCGCCCGCGTCGTCGCGTCGTCCGATGGAGATGTACGGGATGCCTTCGGCGATCAGCTGGGCCAGGTCGTCGCGGTCGACCGTGCGACCGAGCAGCAGACTGCCGTCGGCGAGCCGCACCCGGCTGTCGTCGCTGAAGATCCGCCGCCGTACGCCAGCGGCCTTGGCGCTGGTGAACAGCAACAGGTCACAGCCGACCTCCTCGGCCTGCTCCTCGATGCCTTCGAGGAACGGCTGGTAGAAGTTCGCGCGGGTGCTCGGGAACACCGCCTCGTAGGTGAACACGCCGAGAATGCGGTTGCGCCGGTCGTGCAGTCTGCGGGCGATCGGGTTCGCGACGTAGCCGGTCTTCCGAATCACCTCCAGCACCTGCGCACGGGTCTCCGGCGCGATCCGGACGTTGCCGTCCCGCCGGTTGTTGAGCACCAGCGACACCGTGGCCTGGCTGACTCCTGCCATCCTGGCGATGTCCCGCTGGGTAAGCCGTCGGGCCACGAGCACCCCCGCTTGCCAATTCGAATTGGCACGGATTCTGCGTCGTCGGCCCACATGTCGTCAAGCACCAATAATTCGAATTATCATCTTGACCTGCGGGTGCCGAGCCGACGAGGGTTACCGACCACAAGGAGGTAGGCCCGTGACTATGTTCAGCCGTCGCAGCCTGATGGCCGGCTCCGCCGCTCTCGGACTGCTCGCCGCATTGCCGGCCCGCGCGGTCGCACTGCCCGCGCCGCCGCCCACCACACCGATCCGGCGCCTGTTCGCACCCGAGGAGCAGCGGTTCGCGCCGTACCTCAGAGCGGTCTCGCCGATGGTCGCCGACATGGACTCGAGCGGCTTCTTCGCCGGAGGCTGGTGGCGCAGCCCGGCGGTGTCGTACAACGCCCGCGTCCAGGAGCACGTCTACACGCTCGCCTGGTTCGCCACGCAGTCCCGAACGTGGAACCCGTACCGGGGCAACGCGGATCTGCTCGCCGCGCTCGACGCCGGGCTCGGGCACTACCTGGGGTTGCAGCATGCCGACGGCTCGTGGCCGGAGTACTCGCCGACCGAGCACTCGCTCGCCGCCACCGGCTTCGCGATGGGGTACCTGAGCAAGACCAACGCCCTGCTGCGCAAGGCGAACGTCTTGACGCAACGCCAGGCGCAGATCACTTCGGCGCTGCGCGCAGCGATGATGTGGCTCCTCAACCCGGCCAACGGTCGCGTCTGGCAGCCCACGATCCACTACGCGAACCAGGTCACCGCCGGGCTCGCCGGTGCCGCGCTCGAGCTGAACCAGGCCCCCGATCCCTTGCTGCGGCAGCGGTTGACCGAGGCGTTCGCGCGCCTTGCCGCGAACGGGCAGAGTCCCGCGGGCTTCTTCTACGAGGAGACCGGCGCGGACACCAACTACAATTTCGAGGTGATGCTGCCGGAGATGGCCGACGCGTGGCGCCAGTCCAACGACGCCAACCTCGTCACGATGACGCGCCGGTACACCGACTGGCTCGGCTACAACCTGCTGCGCGAACCCGACGGCTCCGGCTGGTTCGCCAACGTCGCCCCGAACTCCCGCACCACGTCGCGGTTCTACGCCGACGTGCGGCCGGACCCGGAACGTACCGCGCTGAACAACCAGTTCGTGCCGCTGGTGCCGAATTTGTCCGCGTTCCTGTCCAGCCGCGAAGACCTCGCTGCCGCACGGGCGGCCTGGGCGGCGGACCCGGCACCGGTGCCCGCACTCGTCAAACCCGACACCTCACCGCGCATCCTCAGCCACGCGATCTACGGCGAGCGCTATCCGACTCGTGCCCAGCGCACGGCCGCGATCGCGGAACTTCCATACCGCCGGGCGCACTTCACCGAGATCCGCAGCGACCAGGGGCAGGACTTCCTGTTCCTGCGCAGGCCGCAGTTCTACCTCGGCGGCTACTTCGGCACGAGGCGCGCGACCTCGCTGGCCCGCACCGGTCTGACGTTCCTGTGGCACCCGGTGGCGGGCACGGTCGTCCAGTCGATGAACAACAACGACCACGCCTGCTGGGCGACGGTCTTCCCGGGCCAGGTGCCGGACGCGAACGGACCGCAGCAGGCGGAGTTCCTGGGCGGTGAACCGTACCGGTTCCGCTACCGCACCGCGAGCGGCTCGGTCGTCACCGACGTGACCGTGCAGCCCGACCAGATGACCAGGTCGGTGCGGGCGAACGCACCGGCAACCGAGCAGATCCCGTTGGTGGTGAAGGACTCCGACACCGTCGCACTCGACGCGCGAGGGCTGACGCTCACCCGCGGCCGGGTGGTGCTGCGATTCGACTGGGCACAACCGCGGCAGCCCGCGATCAGGCCCGCCTCGATCACCTACCCCGGCCGCCGGATGCACATTCTCACCGTGCGGCACGTTCACCGTGACGATCTCAGCTGATTGATTCCAGGCTCGTTTTGGGGTCGCCGGACATTTCGCGGAATATCCAACGGAATAGGCGCTGACCTGCGGTGATCACACCCCGGCGTTGGTGGTGTGGTCGGTGCCCGAGATGATCTTTCGCGTCCGGGTCGGGTGTTGCAGGGTTTGGCGGACTTGGAAAGTTCCCGGGGGAACATCAGCGGGCTGTCGGTCAGCTCCTCCAAGACGGTGATGGCGCGATGCATCAACAGACAGCCCGGCGGGCGAATCGCACTCGGCGTCCAATATGGACATTTGCGGGCGTCGCTGGCGGAGTCCTACGGCGGCCGCTCCCACGTGGACATTCTGCAGATCCTCGACCTCGAACAGGCACTGGCCACCGCCGACACCCTCGCTGCGGCCGCCGAGCGGCTCGACAACGGGGAGGGCGTCAGCGGCCCAGCCGCCACCCACTACATCGCCGCCGCCCAGGAGTTCCAGGCCGCCTACGCAGGCGGCTTCGCCTCCAAACGCCAATACAAGGCGCTGCTGGACAATCCCCGCCTGCAGGTCTTCGACCACCCCGAGGCACTGCTGACCTGCAACCACGACCCGCTCAAGGCGCTCTGCGATCCCAACCGGGGCAAGCCGGGAACTCGGCCCCGGCGCACCCCGAGCCAGGACCGATGCCACAGTTCCTGCGCGAATATCTCCCGCACCGACACCCACATCGAGCGCATCCAGGCCGAGGTCGACCGGATCGACGCCGAGATCACCGACGGTCTGGCTCCGCTGCCGATCCGCGAACGCCTACAGCAGCGCCAGTCCGCACTGAAGGAGATCATCGCTCGCCACCAGGCCACTCGCATCCACCCGGCTCATCAGAGGAACCCCAGTGCCGAGCAACCGCAGCCGGAACACCACTCGGCAGCCGAGATCGCCACCGCCATCCGTGACGCGCTGACCCAAGCGGCCGAGGCCACCGCCACCAGCCGGACCGAGGACGCCGCCGGGGTCCGGGCAATCGCCGAGGCCACGGTTCGCCTGCTCATCGGTGTCCCGCTACGTTCCAACGGTCAGCTCACCGTCAAATCGCTCGCCGAGGAAGCCGGACTCTGCACCTGCTCCAGTCCGCGCTGGTGCACGTCAACACCCTGCTGCTTCCACGACCTCATCGGCCCGGATGAGCGGCGCGCGCTCACGCCGCTGTTCTGGACCCACATCAACCCCTACGGCCGGATGTCCACCCGCCTGGACCTCGCCGGGGCGCCGGCCACGGGCACCGCGGCCGGGAGACGGTGCTGTAGTGCGCGCCGAAAGGACATCCGTGCACCCGCCAGGGCAACGCAGCTAGTGGCGCGCCCCGTTTCCAGACGGATTATTCACCGGCACGCCCTACCTGCCCCGGAGCAATTGCTTCCCATCTCGCACTGCGGCGGTCAGTGAACACGCGGTCACATCCCACGACATACGACAGCTGAGGACTGACCGATCTGCCACCGCCGCGCCGCAGGACGCGGGTCAGTGCCAGCGGAACCGGTTGATAAGAACAGCAAGAGCAGGCACCCGAGACAACGCGGCGAACAATCCGAAACCCAGCGCACCGCCGATCACATTGAAGAGCAGATCGTTCGCATCGGCCAAATGGCCGCCGCCCAAGAGGTTGTCAGTGAGGAACTGGGTCAGCTCGATCGCCAGACTGAACGCCGCTGCCGCGGCCACCACACGCCACCAGGAGGCTTTGGCCAGCAGTAGCGGCACAATTATCCCAACAGGCACGAAGACCAGGATGTTCTTCACCGCGTCGCCGACCCCATAGTCCGCGAGCGGCTCGAAGTAGACCTTCCATTGCGAGGTGAAGGACTTGTTCAAATAGATGGGGAATACTGTGTTCGCGACGACGCCGGCGGCGTAGACACAGAGTGCGAGCGCGACGGCGGCACGTGGCACCGACAGGCGGCCGCGGCTGTGCAGGTACCACAGCATGGCCAGGAAGATCGCTGCCGCGGCGGGAACTACCACCGGAAGTACCGGGACCTCGCGAAACACTTCGTATCGCTTCCTTTCACGAGTTGCAGCGCAAGACTTTGCCAACGCCTTGTCGGCATATCTTGCACTACGCCACGCGCATCCTGCGGCGGGGTCTGGCTTACTGATGTCTTTGCCGTAGATGTCTTCACTGCGCGCGATCGAAGGCAGACCGCCGTTGCTAGTCGTGCTGTGGCCGCTCGTCCGGGGTGATGAGTTCTTCGCGCTGCAGCACCGTCTGGGTGGCGCCGGCGTCGAGCATGGCGCGGATCCTGTGTTGGCCGTTGATGATCAGCACCTGGCCTTCGGTGTCCTCGCCGAGGCAGATGCTTCACGAACCCGCTCGGGTCAGCTGATCCAGCGCTGCCCTCGGCTGAGCGCATCCGCCGCGGAGACGACGAGTGCTGTTGCCGGAGCGAGGCCCTCCTTCCGCCATACGAGCTCGAGATTGAAGGTCGGGAGATCAGAGTCCGTGAGCGGGACTGCGGCGACATCCGTCGTGACAAGATGCTGCGCCATCGAATCCGGCACGAGCGTGAAGCTCTTGCCGTCATGCAGGTCGAGAGGCTTCATCCCGGGAATCGGGTCCTCTTGGTAACAGCTCACACCGGTAATTACTCAAGTTTCGCGGCTGCCGCAATAGGAGTCAACGATCTCAGTTCTTCGTTCATGATCAGGAACGCGCCGAGCCCGTGGAAGTCGTTGTCCATTCGCGGGCGCTCCAGGTAGTACCGGGCATCGCCGACGTTCGTGCCGATCACGACGTCGGAGATCCTGGTCCGGCCGTCCGAGCCGATGGACACCTTCGCCAGCACGCCGCGGTACCCGCGTTGCGCCACCGGCCAGAACGCCGGGCTCACGTAGCCTCGCTCGACCGCCCGCGCGAGGGTGTAGGTGAACATCGCCGAGCACGATGTCTCGGTCCAGTTGCCTGCCAGACCCGGTTTGACGGGCAACTGGAACCACCGGCCGGTTGCGGGATCCTGCCAGCGCCGGTAGCCGTCCGCGAGGTACCGGACAATCTCGACGAGCGCGGCCCGGTCCGGATGCGTGCGCGGAAGTTCTTCGAGCACGTCGACGGTGGCCATGCCGAACCACCCGACCGCCCGGCACCACACCTCCGGCGAGCGCCCGCTGGTGTCGGCCCACTCGGAGCGGCCGGTCTCGTCATAGGCGTGGCGCAGCAGGGCGTCTTCGTTGCGCAAGTGCTCGAAGTAGGTCAGCAGCTGACGCGGCGGGCCGGTGTGGTCACCTGCGCGAGCCAGGAACGGCTGTGCCATGAAGGCACCGTCCGACCAGAGTTGACCGGTGAACGCGACGTTGTGGATCAGGGCGCCGTCGCTGGCCCGCGGGTAGGTCGCGACCCGCGTGACGATCCTGTTCGCGGCCAGGCGGTAGCGCGAATCGCCGGTGGCCTGCGCGAGGTCGAGGAAGACGTTGCCCACGAGCATGCTGTCGAGGTCGTTGTACGGTTTGCCGGTGCTGCCGTCCGCAGCGACACGCGCCGAACCCCACGCCTTGACATAGTTGAGGTAGCGGGTGTCGTGAGTGCGTTGGTAGACCTGGAAAGCCGCGTGCAGGAACAACGCGTCGGTGTAGCCGAGGCCGAGCGACGTGGCGGGCCGTCGCGCCATCGTCGAGTCCACCACCGCGGTGGACCAGTCGCTTGGGCTCGGCGCGGTGACGCCGTTGTCGACGGACAGCGAGTCGAGGTTCGGCCCGCCTTCCGCGGTGGTCGCGGTGGCGCGCACGACGTTCGTCCCATGCTTGAGGTTGACGCGGAGCGTTCGCGTCGCCCATGCCGTCCAGCTTCCCGTGCTGGGGAAGGAGATCGCGTGTGGCGTGCCGTTCACGACCACGTCGAGCGAGCGGTCTGCGCCGGTGCCGTTGGCGAAGCGGAACGTCAGTGCGTGTCCGCCGGCGACGGCCGCGTGCACGGTGAACGAGAGGGAGCTTCCGATGGTGTTGTCGTAGTTGACGAATCCGGTGCCGGTGAAGCCCAGGTGGTTCGACTCCACGGCGGCGTCCGTGCGAGCCGCGCGTTCCGCCTCGTACACGGTGGTCGCGGCGAACGCGGGAGTGGGTGGCGGAAGTAGCAGGAGGAGAGCCAGCACTACGAGCACTACGCGCAGTCTTGACATCATAAGCCCCCAGCGGGTGGTCCAATGAGATCGCTCTCACTCTGGTGCCGCTGGAAAATGCCGGTCAACAAGCTAATCGTCATTATCTGGAACGGCCTGGTAGTAGACGGCCCGTTTGGCGTAGCGGGTCGCGAGATCGCGGAACTGCTCGAGCCCGTCAGCGCATGGACCACCGATTTGGTTCAGCTGAACTTCGCCGCACGTCAACCTCGCGGCCCGGACGGCGCAGCAGCTGGCTGATCAGAGCGCCGCGAACTGGCGTGGTGAGCGGGTCCGCTGGTGGTGCGTGAACCGCCGCGTCGAGCCTTGCCGGGACATCCGGACTCTCGATGCTGAACTACTCGCGGTCTGCCCGACGTGTGTCCGGTGTACGGATGGCGTGAGGAGCCGACCGCGATGACAACGACCCTGTTCCGCCGCCCAGGGCGGGAGAAGCCGCCGGAGATGCCGACCGGCGAGCTCGCGTTGGAGGAACCGCCGACGCTGCCGGAAGCCAGCGGCGGCAAGGACATCCTCTCTTCGCTGATGATGATCCCGATGATGCTGGGCACGGGCGTGTTCATGCTCATCTACATGGGCAGGATGAACCCGATGCTCGGCCTCGGGATGTTCGGCCTCATGCTGCTCATGGCCACCTTCATGGTGCTGATGCAGGTCACCCGCGGGGGTGTGGAGCGCCGTCACAAGCTGCGCGGCGACCGCAAGGACTACCTGCGCTACCTCGGCCAGGTCCGCAAGCAGGTCCGCACCGCGGCGTCCAGCCAGCGTGCCGCCCTCGCCTGGCGGCATCCGGATCCGGCGGCGCTGTGGTCGATCGCGATGACCGGCCGCCTGTGGGAGCGCCGCGCGGCGCACGTGGACTTCGCCGAGGTGCGGCTCGGCACCGGCTCGCAGCGGCTGGCGCTGAAGATGACGCCCCCGTCCAGCAAGCCCATCCAGGATCTTGAGCCCCTCGCGGCCAGATCACTGCGGCGGTTCATCAACGCCTACACCAGCGTCGCCAACCTGCCGACCGCGCTGTTCCTCCGGGGGTTCTTCAAGATCCGGTTCAGCGGGGACGAAGACGCCATCCGAGGCACCGTCCGGTCGATGATCGCCCAGCTCATCACCTTCCATTCGCCAGAAGACCTGAGGGTGGCGGTGTGCGCGAGCCAGGATCGTGCGTCGCTGTGGGAGTGGGTGAAGTGGCTGCCGCACGCGCAGCACCCGCTGGAGCAGGACGACGCCGGGCAGGTGCGGCTCCTCGCCGACGGGGTGGACGCACTGACCGACCTGCTCGACGCCGAGCTCGGCGAGCGCGGTCGGTTCGAAGCCGCCGCGTCGCCCAACCGCGACGAGCCCTACGTGGTGATCGTGCTGGACGGCGTCTTCGTTCCCGGTGAGTCGCGGCTGGCGGGCACCGGCTACCGCAATTCCATCGTGCTGGATCTCAGCAATGCCGTCGAAGGCAACGTCGGAACGTCCGCGCTGCGGCTGGACGTGACGAAGGAGCAGGTCGAGATGGTGCGCACCAGCCGCACCGGCAAGGAGATCCGTACCCGGCTGTGCACCCCGGATCTGCTCAGCCTGCCGCGGTCGGCGGCACTCGCGCGGGTCGTCGCGCCGTATCGCCTCGGCGGCACCACCACCGACGTCTCCGAGCCGATGCTGGTCAACTTCGAGCTGCCCCGGCTGCTCGGGGTTTCCGACCTGGACGAATGGCGCCCGCAGACGATCGCGCGCAACGGCCTGACCCGCGACCGGCTGCGCATCCCGATCGGCATCGCGGAGGACGGCACCCCGGTCGAGCTGGACATCAAGGAGTCCGCACAGGGCGGGATGGGCCCGCACGGGCTGCTCATCGGAGCCACCGGGTCCGGCAAGTCCGAACTGCTGCGCACCATGGTGCTCGGCATGGCGATGACCCACTCGTCGGAGACCCTCAACTTCGTCCTGGTCGACTTCAAGGGCGGTGCCACGTTCCTGGGGCTGGACGGGCTGCCGCACGTGTCGGCGATGATCACGAACCTGGCCGACGAGGCGCCGCTGGTCACCCGCATGCAGGACGCCCTGCACGGTGAGCTGGTGCGTCGGCAGGAGCTGCTGCGTTCGGCGGGCAACTACGCCTCGCTGCTGGACTACGAGAAGGCGCGGCTGTCGGGCACCCCGCTGGACCCACTGCCGACGTTGTTCGTCATCGTCGACGAGTTCAGCGAGCTGTTGGCGGCCAACCCGGACTTCGCCGAGTTGTTCGTCATGATCGGCCGGCTGGGCCGCTCACTCGGCGTGCACCTGCTGCTGGCCAGCCAGCGCCTCGACGACGGCCGCATTCACAAGCTGGAAAGCCATTTGTCGTACCGGATCAGCCTGCGCACGTTCTCCGCGATGGAGAGCCGCTCGGTGATCGGTGTTCCCGACGCCTACCAACTGCCCGCCTCTCCCGGTAATGGATACATCCGCACGGACGTGTCCACGCTGATCCGGTTCAAGGCCGCGTACGTGTCCGGCCAGCACCGTCGGCGCACCCGTGAGGAGCGCCAGGAGGAGGTGCGGCGCCAGGTCGTCCCGTTCGGCATGGCCAGACTGGCTCGCGACGAACCGCCCGCTCCGCCTCCGCCTGCCCAGGACGACGAGAAGGACAACAACGACACCGGTGTCGACCGCGCGGCCAGCGGTGAATCGGTGCTGGACGTGGCCGTGGAGAAGCTGCTCGAGCACGGCCCGCCGGCGCACCAGGTGTGGCTGCCGCCGCTGGAGAACCCGCCGGCGCTGGACCACCTGCTGCCGCCGCTGGTGCCGGACCCGGTGCGCGGGCTCGTCGCGCAGAGCTGGCGGGGGTGCGGGCGCCTTGAGGTTCCGGTCGGTGTGGTCGACAAGCCGTTCGAGCAGCTGCGTGACGTGCACCTGGTCGACCTCGCGGGCGCGGGCGGCAACGTCGGTATCGCCGGCGGTCCGCAGTCGGGTAAGAGCACTTTGCTGCGCACTCTGATCACCGCGCTCGCGCTCACCCACTCGCCGTCCGAAGTTCAGTTCTACTGCCTGGACTTCGGCGGTGGGACGCTCTCCGCCCTCGAGCAACTGCCGCACGTCGGCGGGGTCGCCCGCCGGATGGAGGAGGAGCAGGTCGCCCGCACGATCGCCGAGGTGCAGACGATGCTGACCCATCGCGAGCGGCTGTTCACCGAACACCGGGTGGAAGGCATGGCGTCGTATCGTGCGCGGCGTGCCGCCGGGGAGTTCGCCGACGAACCGCATGGCGACGTGTTCCTGGTCGTGGACGGCTGGGGCTCGCTGCGCACCGACTTCGAACAGCACGACATGACGCTGCGGCAGCTCGCCCAGCGCGGGCTGGCTTACGGCGTGCACCTGATGATCACCGCGAACCGCTGGTCGGACGTGCACAGCGCGTTGCGTGACCAGCTCGGCACCCGGTTGGAGCTGCGGCTCGGTGACTCCATCGACTCCATGATCAACATGCGGGCGGCCGCGTTGGTGCCGCAGGTTCCCGGCCGAGGACTGACGGCCGACCAGCGGCACTTCCTCGGTGGCGTGCCGCGCATCGACGGAATGCCCGCCACCGAAGGGCTGGCGGAGGCGACCCGCGACCTGGTGCAGGCGATCCGGGAGACGTGGCGCGGACCCGCCGCGCCTGCCGTGCGGATGCTGCCTTCGGTGCTCCCCGCCGAGGAGCTACCGGACACGGAGCCGGGGCCGCGTGTCCCGCTCGGCTCCGGGGAGCTCGACCTGCAGCCGGTGTGGCACGACTTCCGCACCAATCCGCACCTCACGGTCGTCGGCGACACCGGCAGCGGGAAGACGGCGGCTCTACGGCTCATCGCGCAGGCCGTCACCCGCGTCAACAGCCCGGACGACGTTCGCATCGTGGTGATCGACCCGCGGCGGACGCTGGTGGAGTCGGTGCCGGAGGAGTACCGCGAAGGGATTGCCGTGGCCAAGCAGGCCGCCGAGGAGCTCGCCCAGAATCTCGCGGCGCGGTTGCGGGAACGGATTCCCGGCGCCGACATCACCCCCGCTCAGCTGCGCAAGCGGGACTGGTGGAGCGGCCCGGAGTACTTCGTCCTCGTCGACGACTACGACCTGCTGACGAGCGGCATGGGCGGGCCGCTGGACCCGATGGTGGAGCTGATCCCGCAGGCCGGCGACATCGGCCTGCACCTGGTCGTCTCTCGCGCGGCGGCCGGCGCCGGGCGCACCAGCATGGAGTCCTGCATCCGGCGCATGCAGGAGTCCAACACCCCGGAGCTGACGCTGTCCATGCCGCCGGGGGAGATGCCGCTGCTCAACGGCTCGCGGGGACGGTCGTTGCCGCCGGGACGCGCGGTGCTGGCCACCCGCCGGGAGGGCATCGGGCTGCAGATCGGCTGGACGGAGGCCCCGGAATGAGACGAGTACTGGCCGTCGCCGCAGCGGCGCTGTTCGCGGTGCCGGCAGCTCCGGTGGCGTTCGCGCAAGGGCCGACCGGGGAGTGCACGCCACCGGCGGAGACGACCATTGAGCGTGCGTCGTGGGCCCAGGAGCGAATGGCTGCGGACCGGGTGTGGCCGGTGACCAAGGGCTCGGTCACCGTCGCCGTGGTCGACACGGGTGTGAGCGCGGCCGCTCCGGCTTTGAGTGGCGCCGTCGAGCGCGGGACGGACCTGCGCGGCGGGCCCGGCAACGGCGACTGCTTCGGGCGGGGCACGTTCATCGCGGGCTTGATCGCGGCGCGGCAGGGCCGCGGCCCGTTCGCCGGGATCGCGCCAGGGACGTCCATCTACCCGGTGCGGGTGTCCGACAACCCGCCCAGGATCCAGGACCACGCCGCGCTGTCCCGGGACATCGCGGCCGGGATCCGGTCCTCAGTCGACGCCGGTGCCCGGGTGGTCGCCGTGGGGCTGGTGTCCACCATCGGCACCGAGGAGTTGAAGGCCGCGGTGGAGTACGCGACGAGCCGGGACGTGGTCGTGCTCGCGGCGGCTGCGGTGCCCAAGAAGGGACAGCTCGCGTTCCCGGCCCGCTATCCCGGCGTGGTCGCCGTGGCGCCGGTAGCCGCGGAGGGTCCGCTGACCGAGCTGCCCTACGGAGCGGCCCCGGACGTGGCAGCGCCCGCGAACGACTTGGTGGGCATCGCCCCAGCAGGTGCGGG
Source organism: Saccharopolyspora sp. NPDC045941 (assembly GCF_056431445.1). Taxonomy (NCBI): domain Bacteria; kingdom Bacillati; phylum Actinomycetota; class Actinomycetes; order Pseudonocardiales; family Pseudonocardiaceae; genus Saccharopolyspora; species Saccharopolyspora sp. NPDC045941. The sequence continues at coordinate 8,859 of NZ_JBWKKU010000105.1, read as the reverse complement.
TAACCGCGTCGGCTCCGGTATCGAGCTGGCCGTTGGCTACGCCGCGGGCGCCGTGGCCCTGGTCCGCAGCTATCACCGGACGCTGTCCGCGGCGCAGGTCGTGGACCGCCTGCAGAAGACCGCGGACCAACCCGCCGGCAGCTTGCCGAACGAGTACATCGGCTACGGCGTCGTCGACCCGTTCGCCGCGGTCACCACCATCCTCGATACCGACCCCCCGGTGCAGGCGGTCGCCGAACGCCTCTCGGTTCCCCTGCCCGCGCCGCCCGACCCGGAACCGGGCAACCGGGCGTTGTGGTTCGCCGGCCTGGCCGGCGCCGTAGCCCTGCTCATCGCCGGTCCGGCCATCGTCGCCACCAGAGAAAAGCGACGACGGGAGAGCTGACGGCTGCCCGCAGGCACTATGGAGACATCTTGCCCGTGGTTCCGCGAACTCCTACCGGTGAACTGAAAAGCATCCGGTGTACGTGCAGTAAAAAGAAACCGCCGACAAGGTTTGCTGGAGGAGGGCTTGGCGGTGGTGGACGGGTAGCTGCTGTTGGGGCGTTACGACACCGCAAGGCTCGCGTCCCCAATGACCGGCAGAACCCCGAGAACGCGAAAGATCACCCGACAAAACGGCCCAGCTAGGCTCAACGGGCATACATCTTGCCCGTTGAGGCAGAGTGCGCGTCCAGGACACCTATCGAGCTTGACTCCGCTGCACGGCACAGCTGAATCTTTGCTGTGTAACCCATGTGGAGCATGGCACGGCAAGTGTCGAGCAAGGAGCGGGTCGTGGAGTCTCTCGCTGACGGCGCTGTCCTGGTCGACCGCGACAACGAAGTGCGGCGTCTCAAGGACGCAGTCCGCCACGTCGTACAGGGACGCGGCGCAGCGGTGTGGATCGACGGTGAGCCGGGCATTGGCAAGTCGGCGCTGCTGGCAGCCGGGCTGGACGGCGTCGAAGGACTCGGCTGCCAGGTGTTCCGGGCAGCCGCCGACGAGTTCGCGCGCCATTGCCCGCTGCGCGTCATGCTCGAATGCCTTGGTATCACGCCGAATTCGCCTGATCCGGACCGGCGGGCCATCAGCGATCTGCTGTCGAGTGCCGCCGCCGACCCGTCAACGGTTGCCGCCGACCGGCTGTTGGTGCTCATCGAGGGCATGTGCACGACTGCACCGGTAGTACTGGTGATCGACGACATCCAGTGGGCCGACGCGGCCAGCCTCCTCGTCTGGCACCGACTGGGCCGGATGATCGAGCGCCTGCCGTTGCTGCTGATCGCCGCCTGCGGCCCTGCCCCGCACCGGCCCGACCTGGCACTGCTGCGTCGCGACCAGACCGCCATGCTGCTGAGCCCCCTCGGCGAAGCGTCGACGGCAGAACTCGCCGGGCAGCTGCTCGACGCCGACTCGGTAGGGCCGACGCTGCGACAGGTTCTGCGGAGTGCGGCCGGAAACCCCTGTTATGTTCACGAAATCGTCAATTTCCTGCAACGTGATGGTTACCTCACCCGTTCGGCGGCGAACGCCGTCGAGCTGACCTCCGAATTGGCGAGGATGCCCGAGTCGTTGACGACGGCCATATCGGCTCGGCTGCGCCATGTCAGCGGCAGCGCATGGGAAGTGTTGCGGATGGCGGCGCTTCTCGGCCCAGCGTTCTCGGTCACCGAGCTGAGCGCGGTGTGCGGCCGCTCGGTGGCCGACTTGGCCGGAGTCGCCGAACAAGCCATCGCCTCCGGCATCCTGGTGGAATCCGGTGCCCGACTGGAATTCCGGCACACCGTGGTCCGGCAGGCACTGTATGAAGGCATCCCGACCCCGCTTCGACTCGCACTGCACAACCAGGCGGCCCGCGCACTGGGCCCAACCGGCGCCCGGATCGAGTACGTTGCCGGGCACCTGCTCGCTGCTCTCCCCGGCGAGACCACCGTCGGCCTCGACGACTGGGGTGTCGACTGGCTCGTGCACAATGCCCGCAAGCTGGCCCACCGTGCCTCGGAACTGGCGGTCGACCTGCTCACCTCCGCTTCAGACGCACTGGATCCTGACGACCCGCGCGGCGAACCGTTGCGGATCAGGTTGGCGGAGGCGCTGCTGCTGCTCGGCCGCACTGAGGAAGCCGAGGAACTGGCCGAAGCGATCCTGGCCGACACCCGAGACCCCGAAATCACTGCCGAGATGAGTTGGCTCCTCGCGTGGTCGCTGACCATGTGGGGCAGGCTCGACGAGGCCCGGATCGTGATCGAAAACGCCATCGGCGGCGGAAAGCCAAGCCATGCCGGAAAGGCCGGTGGAATATCCAATGCGGATAGTCGCTGGACCGCTCGCCTGCACGGACTGCTCGCCAGAATCGCGCTTTCCATCGGCCAGGCCGGGATCGCGGAGGCGGCGGCCCGACGGGCGCTCGACGCGGGACGGGAGCTCGGCGACCGGTTCGCGACCGGTTTGGCACTACACGCGACCGGGGTGATTTCCGCCCAACGATGGGATCTGGCCGGGGCGGCTGCCGAATTCGATCGCGCACTGTCCGAGTTGGGCAACGATCCCGAGTGCACCGATCAGCGGCTGCTGGTCCTGGCCGACCTGCGCGGCGTGCTCTTCGAACTCGGCAAGGCCGACAAGGCCGAGCAAACCGTGCGGGAAATGCAGGCCATCGTGCAACGTTATGGGACGTCGCCCAGGCGCGGCGCGGCACGGCTCTGCGCTGCCGAGCATTTCCATGCCACCGGCAGGTGGGACGAAGCGGTCGCCGAACTGGAAGCGGCGATGGAGAGCTACGACCGGATGGCCGCCACGCACCAGTCGCGACTGCGTTGCCTGGCAGCGGCCATCGCAAGTCACCGCGACCAACGCGACACTGTGGAAGAACATCTTGCCGCGGTGCCCGAAAACCCGGACCGCCGCACGGAGTTCGCACTGCTGGCGCAATCGACGTGGTACGAAAGGGACGGTCGTCAAGGCGATGCCGCGGCAGTTCTGGGCGCTGCGCTGGCCCGCGACGAGCACCCGGGTACCCGGCACACCTGGCTTCCGCTGCTGGTCCGGCTTGCGCTGGCCCGCGACGACCGCGACACCGCAGTACGGGCTACGGAGGCATGCGAAGCCGATGCTGCCCGCGGGTCAGCGCCGGCCATCGCGGCGGCGGCCCGGCATTGCCGAGGGCTGCTGGAGGGCGATCCGGCGTTGATCGACGCCGCCGCCGAGGCTTACCGGCGGATGGAGCAACCTCTGAAACGCGCTCAGGCACTGGAAGATTCCGCCGTCCTGCACGCCAGACGCGGCGATCTCGGCGCTGCCCGCGCCGCATACGTTGAGGCGACCCGCATCTACACCGACCTGGGCGCCAAGTGGGACCTGCTGCGCGCAGACTCCCGGCTGCGCCCGTACGGTGCGCGTCGACTGCGCGCACGCCGCCGAAGTGCGACCACCGGGTGGGAAGCCCTGACGCCGACCGAACTCAGGGTTGCAAGACTCGTCGCGGCAGGCCACGCCAATGCGGACATCGCGGCGATTCTCTTCGCATCCAGGCGAACCATTGAGGTGCACGTATCGCGCATCCTGGCCAAGCTTGGGGCGCGCTCCCGGGTCGAGATCGCCATCGAAGCCGCCCGGCAGCCGAGCCTCGACCAACACGTTCCGCTGCCAATGCCCCAAGAAGACCGCCTCTGCGGCTGAAACAACCCCACGCTCCGCCCAAAGGCATCGCAGGCGAGGGCGTCGTGACCAACTTGCTTGGGCACGGCGCCCTCGCTCGTCATGACCATCACGTTCGTGTCACGGATTCGGCTCTGCGGAAGTTCTTCTGGTTGCCCTTATTTACCCAATTTGGCGGTGTACGTGAGTTCACTGATTTTCCGGCTCACTACAAGAGGAAACCTAGTCGTACAAGCAAGTGATCGAGCACAACCGCGGTACGTCACAGCGCCGCCGACGGGTCGGCGGACAGCTCGCAGAAATGGACCAGGAGTGGTCATCATGGAGAATTCCATCGCCTCACGCCGGGAGGACAAGGCGCCCGCCAGCGAGTCGTACGGCCCCGCTCCCGACCCGCAATCCGTGGTCAATCAGCTCTACGGCGACTATTTCGCGGCTCTGCAGCTCTACGTCAGCCGGATGATCTCCGATCCGTACCAGGCCGAGGACATCGCTCAGGAGACGATGGTGCGTGCCTGGCGGCACGCCGACGCGCTCAGCCGTCCCGAACTCGGTTCGGCCTGGGGCTGGCTGAAAAAGGTGGCGCGCAACATCGCCATCGACAAGATCCGTGCTCGCCGGGCACGTCCCGACGAGGTCGAGGAGTCCGCGGGCGTCGGGGTCGGCATCCTGGGAGACCACTCGGACGACGTGCTCACATCGATGTCGGTGGCCGATGTGCTGCTAGAGCTCATCCCGGAACACCGCAGCGTGCTCTACGAAGTGTACTTCGCCGACCGGACTGTGGCTGGCGCAGCCGACGTCCTCGGAATTCCCTTGGGCACGGTCAAATCCCGCCTGCACTACGCACTCCGCAAGCTGAAGACATCGGTGGAGCCAACCGAACTCGCAGCATGAGCCCAGCGGGGGCGTGCTGGGTCCGATAGAGGCTGTTTCCAAACTCGTCTTGCGTGGCGGTGCGGGTCGGAACCTCAGACGCCATCTGGTCTCCGTCTCGGTAGCCGCGCGCCTTGGGCTGGCCGACAACCGGCAGCCGACCGCTTCCTGCGGCTGACGCGGCTACTGGTATCGCTTGATGTCTTCTCCGGAGACGAGGTAACGGGCTATCGCCTGACCGAGCGGGAATCTGTTTCGTGCCAAGGTAAATGGCTCGATGCGCCACATGTGTGACATGGGGCTTGAGGAACATCCGTGTCGGATCGTGCGCTAAGCCTTAACGCTGCTGGTCAGCGATCAGACAAGGATGGCGCCACGAAGATTCATCGTGATCTACAACATGTCGGCGGCGGGTGGAGAGCGTCCGGCCTCAGCCGAATAGGCGGTGGCGCGGAGATCTACAACGGCGGAACGCCCGGCTCAGGGTCGTCAGGAAACTGCCGGTGCCGGGCATCGGCGAGCCGCGCGGTCAACCACCTTGTGCACTCCAGGTCTCGTTGGAACCCGGCCTGCTGCTCGGCAGTCAAATCCCCGTGGTCGAGGTTGTCCTGCAACCAGTCGGCCGCGCGGCGCAACTCGGCCAGAGACGCGTCATAGCCGTCGCGCAGCCCTTTCCCGTAGCGGGTCAACGGCGGCGGGGAAGACATGAGCGCAGTGTCCGCCGAGCTCCTCCGCGGAGCACGGGACCGGCTCGCCGCGATGCGGCGCTTCAGTATCGGCGGGTTGTACTACGGCGCCACCATCGCCCTGGCCTGCCTCAGTCCCGTGGCCCTGCTCGCCACACATGCCCTGCTCGCCGTCTACTACAGCTTCGACCAGCTCGCCCCGGCCCGCAGAACGCCCTCATCCAGCGCCGGTGGGGCGATCAGCCGGCGAGTATCCCCGCCAAGGTCGGCAGTGCGATGTTGCGTCCGGTCACGACCGCCACCGGCGTTCCCTGCGCGGGCACCTTGCCGGCGAGCAGGGCTGCCACTCCCACCGCGCCGGAGCCTTCCGCGATCACTCCTCGCCGTGCAGCGAGGTACCGCATGGCTTCCCGGATTTCGGCTTCGGTGACGGTCACGAGGTCGTCCACGTGCTCGGCGACGAGATCGATCGTGACCGAGCCCGGTTCGATGTTGCCCGCTATGCCGTCCGCAAGCGTGTCACCCACTTCGACATCCACCCGCCGCCCAGTGCGCACCGCGGTCGACATCGCCGTCGAGGCTTCCGGTTCCACCGCGACGACCCGCGCGTTCGGGCGGCGGGATCGCCACAGGCCCAGGCCGGCGGCGAGGCCACCGCCGCCCACCCCGCAGACGACGGTGACGTCACCGGCGAGTTGCTCGTCGAGCTCGTAGCCGATCGTCGCCTGCCCGGCGATCACGTAGGGGTCGTTGTACGTCGAGACGTAGTAAGCGCCTTCCACCGCGAGCCGGAGCGCGTACGCCTCCGCGTCGTCGAACGACTCTCCGGCCTGGATGAGGTCGATGCCGGAAGCACGCAGCGCCGACACCTTAGCGGGCGAGGCGTTTCTGGAGACGACCACGGTGGCCGCACGTCCCGTCAGGCCGGCCGCGAACGCGATGCCCAGGCCGTGGTTTCCGGAGGAAGCAGTGATCACCGGCACGTCCCGTGGCACGGCCGCCAGTGCGTTGAGCGCACCGCGCACCTTGAACGAACCGGTCGGCTGCAGGGATTCGAGCTTCAATGCGATCGGCGGCCCGTCGGTGTACGCGGTGTTCAGCGGCGTGGGCGCGAGATGCCCCGAGATCACCTTCCAAGCGGCTTCGAGGTCGGCGACGGTGGGCACGCGAACGACGCGAACCGAGTCGGACATGGACTTCCTTCCTGGGTTCCGGCGAACTTTCAGGGGCTCGGCGCCGGTGTGGCGGAGCGGAACTCGGCCAGGCACATGGCACCGACGACGAGTGCGGCACCGACGACGATGCGGGCGGTCAGCGCGTCGTGGTCCACCAGGACGCCGAAGATGCCGGCGAAGACCGGTTCCAGCGTCAGGACGACGGCCACGACCGAAGCCGGCAAGCGGGCCTGTGCCCAGGTCTGGATCAGGTAGCCGGCCGACGTGGCGACCACGGCCAGCCCGGCGACGGAGATCCAGAAGCTCCCGTCGGCCGGGAGGTCCATCCCGTCCGGGGCGCCCAGCGCCAGGCAGAGCAGGCCGACCACGCCCAGCTGCACCACGGTGAGCGCGTAGGCGTCCTCTGCCACGGACCACTCGCTGAGCCCGGTGATGTGCAGTGCCAGGAAAAGCGCGCAGAGCAGCGTGAGGCATTCTCCCGGGCCCATCGCGAACCCGTGCAGCGACATGGCCCCCAGACCTGCCGTCGCGATGCCCACCGCCCACCAGATGGTCGCGCTGATCCGGTGCCGGAGGAGCAGCCCGGCGATGACAGGGGTGAACACCACGGACATGCCCGTGATGAAGCCGGAGGTCGACGCCGCGGTGTACTGCTGGCCGTAGGTCTGCGCGATGTAGGCGACACCGAGTGCCAGGCCCAGCAGGACACCGTGGCGCCATTGCCTGCGGTTCAGGCGCAGCACGCGGCGGGGACGCAGCGCCATCAGCACCGCGGCCGCCATGAGGAACCGGACGGCCAGGAAGTCCATCGGTGACGCCGCCCGCGTGACGTCCTTGACGACGACGAAGGTGCCACCCCAGACCGCGGTGACCGCGATCAGCGAAACGAGCGCGAGCAGGTTCAACCTGTCGCGGCGGGTCGCGGACGGACCCGCCGCGACAGGTGCCGTGCTGCCGGACGCCGTGTCCGCACTCATCGGCCGGGGTGCAGTGACGGGTAGGGGCCGACCTGGACCTGGGCGTAGCCCGGCTCGTCGCGCTCGGAGTCGAGGCGCTGCCAGGGGCCACGAGCGAGGATGCGCTTCAACCAGCGGTCCGTTCCGTCGTAGCGCGCTGTGAACGGCCGGCGGGCGTGGGCGGCGACGTCGTTGTTCACGACGACGACGTCGCCCGGTTCGGCCCTGACGGTCGTGGCGCAGCTGTCCAGCGCCTCGCCCAGCCGCTCCCAGGCGGCGCGGAGGTCGGGCCGGTCGTCGGGCAGCTTCGTGTAGGGCGGGTCGAACCGCATGCACCGCCCGTCGGCGGTCTCCCACAGGGTGAGCATCCGTGCCGAGTCGCCGCCGTCCTCCGACCAGCTGCCCGCGTAGCTGTCGTCCGGGTACAGCAGAACCGGGGTGGTGGACAGGAGCGCGGCGTCCTCGTCCGAAAGGCGGGCTCGCCGGACGCTGGCCACGTCGGTCCCGACCCCGTCGGGGTTGCGCACGCACGCCAGCAGCAGCAGTTCCGGGCGGTCCGGGTGGTAGGAGTCCTCGGTGTGCCACTCGAGCTTGACGGCGCTGCTCGCACCGACCTGCATGTTCTCGAAACCCTTGCTGGGCACGATGTCGTGGACGAGCCGCCCGTCCTGCTGGGACCTCCAGCCGAAGACGCGGCCGGTGACACCGGCGATCAGTGCGAACGCGACATCCAGCTCACGCGTCTGCCCGGGGTCGGCGGTGTCCCACGACGACGGGGTCGGCCCGGGAGCTTCGGTGAAGTCGGAAAGGATTCCCTTGAGGACGTAATAGCCGGAATCCGATTGCGGGACACTCGTCACGTCGCCCAGCTCGGTGATCAGTGCACGGGGAATGCGCTGATAGTGCAGGTGCAGCGTTTCGGCGGTCACCCCGTCGGCGGCGAGTGCGAATGACGTGCGGCGCAGGAGAGCTTTTGCTTCTTCGTGGAGAAAGCGAGATTCCGCCATGTTTTCTCGTTCGGTTTCCGACATTTCGAGGTTCTCGTCTCTGCTTGAGTAGATGGTCGATGGCGGGCAGCCAACCGCCGACGCGATCGCCGGGCTGCAGGCCGAGGACCCGGGCAATGGTGGCCGCGTTCGCCAGGAGGCTGCCGTGGCTGAGCATCACGCCCTTGGGGGCGCTGGTGGAGCCCGAGGTGTACTGGACAAGAGCGAGCGTGTCCGAGCCGTTGTGCGCCACCTGATCGTCGTCGAGGGCCGGGCACTCCACCGACTCGACGTCTAGCACCTGCAGCGGCAGGCTCCGTTCGGCGACCCATTCCGCGACAGTCGGTATCGCCTCGTCCCGGTCAGCACGACCGAGGCATCGACGTTCGTGGAGGAAGCGGCCGGGCACAGGAACGGGAACAGCGACTCTGCCGCTGTACAGGCACCCTAAGGGATTGCCGGGAAATAACTTGATCTTTTAGCTTGATATCGATCATCATGGGGTATGGCGGTTGCGGTAGAGGTCGAGCGGTCACTGGCG
>NZ_JBWKKU010000104.1:0-24745 GCF_056431445.1 Saccharopolyspora sp. NPDC045941 | reverse complement strand
CCAGTGGTGAGGACGCGGGCTGGTATCGCCGTCCGGGGCTGTTGGCGGGGATCGCGTTGGTCCTGATCATCGCCCTCAACATCATCTTCGGCTGAAATGAGGTGTTCCAGGCTCGTTTTGCGTGGCGGTGCGGGTGGCGGCCCCCCTGCGGGAGTTGCTGCGGCCTTCTCGCTGTGGGATCCCCGACTCATGAATGACCAATTCACCACGTCGGGGCTGTCCTCGCCGGGAGAACCCCGGAGGGGTGGGCACTGAGAACCCGCGGCGGTGCCGGTTGCGGGGGTGGGCTAAGCGGCTGCGCCGCTTCAAAGACCGAACTGAACGTGAAGGCCCTGAAGATAGGGAGGTTCCGCCATGGCGGGTCGGAGTTCCGGGCACACCGCGGGTGCCTTCGACATCCGGACGGTGATCGCGCTGCTGTTCGCCATCTACGGAGTGGTGATCGCGATCGTGGGCGTGGTGCAGCCGCAGGCCGAGATCGACAAGTCCGCCGGGGTGAACATCAACCTCTGGGCCGGGATCGGCATGTTCGTGTTCGCGGTGGTGTTCGTGGCCTGGGCCCGGCTGCGGCCCATCGTGGTGCCCGACGAAGCCGAGCGGGGAGCGTCCCCGGAGTAGGCGAACACCTGGTGTGACGGCGTCCGCACCCTCCGGGGCGGGCGCCGTTCGCGTTGCGCCGGATCTGCAGGTTCCCGTCCGCGACGGCGGATCGGCTAGATAGTGTGATCGCCGTGCCCCGACCAGTGACCTTGATCGCCGCGCTGCTCACCGCGCTCACCGCGTTCGCAGCGGCGGGCTGCGCCGCGGACGGCAAGTCGACCTCGGCCCGGCGGACCGTCGAAGTGTCCAAGTTCGGCGTCGACAAGCCCGGGCTGCTGGACCCGGCCTTCGCGCCGGACCGGCTGCGCGGCGTGGACGTGTGCGCCACCCTGCAGGCGGTCGACCTCGGCAGGTTTGGCACACCCGCCCCGGCGTTGACCCCGGACGGCTTCGGGACCTGCTCGAACTTCATGAAGGACCACAACGGCAAGCCGTTCAACGTCACCCTCTACTTCGACGAGGGCGTGTCCGACCCCGGGGCGAACCGCATCGGCGGGCTGCCCGGCACCGTCTACGACAACGGTTCGGGTTCCTGCTTCGCGTCGGCCGCTTACACCGGCGCGGACACCAAGAACTTCGACGAGCCGCGCGGGCTGGAGATCCAGCTGAGCACCGAGCAGGCGGACGCCTGCTCGCCGGCCGTGCAGATCCTGGCCGACGCCGTCGACGTCGTGCGGACGAAACCGCCGGTCAGCCCCCGCGCGTCGGGCGGGCTGGGCGGGTTCGACCCGTGCGAGCTCCTCGACCAGGCCGCGATCCGCGACGCCGCGATGGCCGGCTCGGCGGACTCGGCCGGCGGCGAAGGGCTCTACGCCTGCAAGTGGATGGCGGACAACTCCGTGGCGGTGACCGTGAGCTTCGAGGTCGGCGCCCTGGCGAGCAGCTCGGTGCCGCCGGTCGACCTCGCCGGCGTGCCGGGCATCGTGGCGCAGGTCAGCGCCGACCCGCCGACCTGCGCGGTCGGGTGGGAGCACCGCAAGAACGCCAATGCCGACGGCGAGAGCGAGATCGTGCAGATCGAGATCATGAACATGGGCCGGGTCCCGATGGATCCCTGCGCGAATGCGACGAAGCTGGCACAACAGGCGCGGGCGAAGCTGCCGACCGCATGACGGTCCCGGTCGGCCACCGAATTCCGTAGGCTGCACGATGACAACGACCGACGTAAAGGTGGGAGGCCGGCCATGACCCAGACCGCCCGTGGCAGCGTCGAAATGCCCAGCGGCACGACTGAGCAGTCCCCGACGTTCGAGTCGATCGACCCCCGCACCGGGGAGATAGTGGGGCGCCACCCGATCCACGACGCGGCCGAGGTCGGCGCGCGGGTCACCGCGGCCCGCGAGGCCCAGGCGGAGTGGGCCGAACTCGGGTTCGCCGGCCGCAAGCAGCGCCTCGACGCCTGGCGGAAGCTGCTGGCCAAGCGCCTAGACGAGCTCGCGGGCGTCGTCTGCGCGGAGACCGGCAAGCCCCTCGACGACGCCAGGCTGGAACTGATGCTGGTCGTCGACCACCTGCATTGGGCGGCCAGCAACGCGGAGAAGGTGTTGCGCCGCCGAAAGGTCTCGGCGGGCATCGTGATGGCCAACCAGACCGCCACCGTCGAGTACCTGCCGTTCGGCGTGATCGGCGTGATCGGCCCGTGGAACTACCCGGCGTTCACGCCGATGGGCTCGATCGCCTACGCGCTGGCCGCGGGCAACGCCGTGGTGTTCAAGCCCAGCGAGCTCACCCCGGGCGTCGGGCAGTGGCTGGCGGAGAGCTTCGCCGAGGCCGTACCCGAGCACCCGGTCTTCCAGCTGGTGACGGGCTTCGGCGAGACCGGCGCGGCGTTGTGCGCCGCCGGGGTCGACAAGGTCGCCTTCACCGGTTCGACCGCCACCGGCAAGCGGGTCATGGCGTCCTGCTCGGAGAACCTGGTCCCGGTGCTGGTGGAGTGCGGCGGCAAGGACGCCCTGATCGTCGACGCCGATGCCGACCTGGCCGCCGCAGCGGACGCGGCGGTGTGGGGCGCGATGTCCAACGCCGGGCAGACCTGCATCGGCGTGGAGCGGGTCTATGTCGTGGACGCCGTCGCGGACCGGTTCCTGGAGATGGTCGCCGAGCGGGCGGAGAAGCTGCGCCCGGGCGGCGAACCCGGCGCCAACTTCGGCCCGATCACGATGCCGTCGCAGGTCGACATCATCCGCGGGCACATCGACGACGCGCTCAGTCGCGGCGGCCGGGCGGTCGTGGGCGGCGAGCACTCGGTGCGCCCGCCGTTCGTCGAGCCGGTGGTGCTCACCGACGTGCCGGAGGACTCCACCGCCATCACCGAGGAGACCTTCGGGCCGACCATCGTGGTGCAGCGGGTTCGCGACGCCGACGAGGGCATTGCCCGCGCCAACGATTCCCGCTACGGCTTGGGCGCCTCGGTGTTCTCGCGGGCGCGGGGCGTGGAGCTGGCGCGGCAGCTGCGCACCGGGATGGTCGCGGTGAACTCCGTGATCGCCTTCGCCGGTGTGCCGTCGCTGCCGTTCGGCGGCGTCGGGGACTCCGGGTTCGGCCGGATCCACGGCGCGGACGGGCTGCGCGAGTTCACCCGGCCGCAGTCGGTGACGCGGCTGCGGTACCGGATGCCGCTGAACCCGATGAGCTTCGCCCGCGCCAAGGGCACCGTCCGGCGCCTGGTGCGGCTGGTCCGGCTGGTGCGCGGTCGCTGACCCCGCCCGGCTGATCGACTCGGCGTTTCAGCTGGGCTTGCGCGGTCGGTGACAGGAAGGTTCCCTTGCTCTCGCACCCTCCGGCCGGGCTCGCGGGGGTGCGAGAGCGGAGTTGATCGTCAGTCGGCCGGTGCCGCGGGCGCCGGTTCGGCAGCCAAGGAGGCCAGCGGGTGAAGAAGATCATCAATGATCCGGCGGACGTGGTCGCCGAGTCGCTGCGGGGCATGGCCGCCGCGCATCCCGAGCTGCTCCGCGTCCGCACCGATCCCGCGGTGATCGTGCGCACGGACGCGCCGGTGTCCGGCAAGGTCGCGGTGGTGTCCGGCGGCGGTTCCGGGCACGAGCCGCTGCACGGCGGCTTCGTCGGCCCCGGGATGCTGTCGGCTGCGGTACCGGGCGCGGTGTTCACCTCACCGACCCCGGACGCGGTGCAGGCCGCGATCGACGAGACCAACGGCGGCGCGGGCGTGCTGCTGGTCGTTAAGAACTACACCGGCGACGTGCTCAACTTCGAGACCGCTGCCGAACTGGCCGGCCTGGACGGCGTCGAGGTGCGCAGCGTGATCGTCGACGACGACGTGGCGGTGAAGGACTCCACGCACACCGCGGGCAGGCGCGGGGTCGGTGGCACGGTCCTGGTGGAGAAGATCGTCGGCGCGGCCGCCGAGCGCGGCGCGGGCCTGGACGCGTGCGAGGAGCTCGCCAAGCGGGTGGTGTCCCAGGTGCGCTCGATGGGCATGGCGGTGACTTCTCCGACCGTGCCGCACGTCGGTCAGCCGAGCTTCGACCTCGCCGCGGACGAGATGGAGATCGGCATCGGCATCCACGGCGAGCCCGGCCGGGCTCGGGTGCCGCTGGCCTCGGCGGACGACATCGTCCGGCGGCTGCTGGACCCGATCCTCGAGGACCTGCCGTTCGCCGGGGGCGACGACGTGCTGCTGTTCACCAACTCGATGGGCGGCACCCCGCTGCTGGAGCTCTACCTGGCGCACGGCATCGCCGAGCGGCTGCTCGCCGAGCGCGGCATCCACGTCCGGCGGCGACTGGTCGGCCCGTACATCACGAGCCTGGAAATGCAGGGCATGAGCCTGACGCTGCTGAAGCTGGACGACGAGCTGACCGAGCTCTGGGACGCGCCGGTGCGCACCGCCGCGCTGAACTGGTGAGGGAGAACGCCGGAATGGGTTGCACCGCACAGGACGTGATCGCCGCGCTGAAGGCGGCCGCGGCCGTCGTCGCCGAGCACCGCGACGAGCTGATCCAGCTCGACCGGGCGATCGGCGACGCCGACCACGGGGAGAACATGGACCGGGGCTTCCGCGCCGTGGTGTCCAAAGTGGATACCGCGGCGCCGGAGACGCCGGGCGCGGTGCTGAAGCTGACCGCCACCGTGCTGATCTCCACCGTCGGCGGCGCGTCCGGGCCGCTGTACGGCACCGCGTTCCTGCGCGCGGCGGCGGCGGTCGGCGACGCCGACGAGCTCGACGGCGCGGCGGTCGCCAAGGCGCTGCAGGCCGGGATGGAGGGCGTCATCGGTCGTGGCCGCGCGGCCGTCGGCGACAAGACGATGGTCGATGCGTTGTCGCCGGCGGTGGAAGCCGCCAAGAGCGCCGCGGAATCCGGCGAAGGCGCGGCGGCGGTGCTGACCGCCGCGGCCGATGCCGCACACGAGGGCGCGCAGGCGACCGAACCACTGGTGGCCCGAAAGGGCCGCGCGTCATACCTCGGCGAGCGCAGCGCCGGGCACATCGATCCCGGGGCGCGCTCGACCGCGCTGCTGTTGTCCGCATTCGCCGAAGCCACGAGGTCGCGATCATGAACGTCGGACTGGTCATCGTCTCGCACAGCACCCGGCTCGCCGAGGGAGTCGCCGAACTCGCCCGGCAGATGGCCCCCGAGGTGCGGGTCGTGCCCGCTGGGGGACTGCCGGACGGCAACATCGGCACGGACTTCGAGAAGGTGTCCGCGGCCCTGTCGGACGCCAACACCGGGGCCGGTGCGGTGGTGCTCTACGACCTCGGCAGCGCGCAGATGATCGCCGAGCTCGCAGTGGAGTCGCTCGGCGACCCGAGCACGGCGCTCGTCGTCGACGCACCGCTGGTGGAGGGCGCGGTCGCCGCCGCCGTTGCGGCCCAGGGCGGCGGCGACATGCGGGGTGTCGCCGGGGCCGCCGAGGCGGCGGCTGCGGGCGGCGAGCTCGCCGAGCCCGGCGAACCCACGGCGGCGGACGAAGTCCGCGAGGAGCTGGAGCTGGCCAACGAAGTCGGCCTGCACGCGCGACCGGCGGCGCTGCTGGCCCGCAGCCTGAACGGGCTGCAGGCGAACGTCATGATCTCGCTGGGCGACAAGGAAGCCGACGCCGCCAGCGTGCTGGGCGTCATGGGCCTCGGCGCCCGCAAGGGCGACCGGATCGTCTTGCGCGCCAACGGCCCGGACGCGCGCCAAGCGGTGGAGCGCATCCTCGACCTGGCCAAGCGCAACTTCGACGAGTAGCCGGTGCATGGGAACCTTCCTGCCACCAACGGCGGGGAGGTTCCCTTTTTCGTGCCTCGGGTGACAGGAAGGTTCCCATGCTCGCGGCCCGGCAGCGGCGGTTCCCGGGCGGATGACAGGAAAGTTCCCGTGCTGTCATCGGCCGGTGCGGCTGCTCGCCGCGTTAGGCTGAGTCGATGTCGCTGCGTCTCCGTCACCGAGGCACGCCGCTGTTGCTCCTATTGGTGCTGCTGGTGGCGGGGTGCACGCCGGAGGCCGCGCCGGCCGGTCAGTCCGACGGCCGGTCGAGCGACGCCGGCACCGCCGCGGCGGTGCTCGGTGATCTGCGCACAGTGGACCCGTGCACGTTGGCCGATCCGGCCGCGCTGCAAGGTTTCGGTCAGGTGGAGAACGCGGGCACGGTGTCGCTGGACTACTGCCTGCTGCAGCTGAAGCTCAACGACGGCTCGCTGGCGCAGCTCGCGTTGGGAGAACTGGTCGACGCCGGTCCGATCGGGCAGGATCGGCCGGTCGTCCAGCGCGGGCCGCTGCGGATCGTGCAGGACGCGCCGCTGCCCGGGCACTGCACCCGGCAGATCCTGTTCGCCGACGACATCGCCATGCGGGTCAGCGCCGATCTGCTGACCGGTGATCCGGCCGCCGGGTTGTGCGCGGTGGCCCAGGCCGGGGCCGACGCGGCAGTCGCCGCGCTCGAACAGCACCGGGCGGGGCACCGGTCGTTCGGGGCGAACTCGCTGGCGCTGCAGGATCCGTGCGAGCTGCTGGATTCCGCTGCCGTGCAGCAGATTCCCGGCCTGGAAGCGGCGGAACCCCAGCCGAGCCCGGCCGGGCACCAGTGCATGTGGGGTGCGCAGGCCGCCGATGCGCCGCGCGTCCAGTTCCTGCACACCGCCGGTGATCCGCCGAAGGTGCTGCACGGCGCGGCCGTCGAGGAGCAGATCGCCGACCGGCGCACCGTGGTCAGCGTCGTTGGCGGCGACCCGCAGGTTCCGCTGTGCTCCGCGGAAACCGGGCACATCCCGTTCGGCGATCCGGCCACCGGTCAGGTCGAGGTGGCGATGCTGGTCGTGGCCGTGCCGGAGATGACCGGGATCGACGCGTGCGAGTACGCCCGTGGCCTCGCCGCGCAGGCCTGGCCGCACCTGCCGGCGTCCGGCCCGTAGCCGGGCCGTTACCGTTGCAGGCGTGCCTCGACGCAACCGATCGCAACGCCCGAAGGGCCTGTCCCAGGACACCAGCCACCGCGCGATGGGCACTGCGTTCGGCATGTCCCGGGTCGAGCACGGGCCCGACGGCGATTGGATGGTGCGCACCGTGCCCGCCGCGCAGGCCACCAAGGCCTACCGGTGCCCGGGCTGCGACCACGAGATCAGGCCCGGCATCGCGCACGTGGTGGCCTGGCCCGAGGCGGAGCAGGGCGGCGTCGCCGACCGGCGCCACTGGCACAACGGCTGCTGGAGCGCGCGCGGCCGGCGCGGGCCCACGCGGCGCTGGTCGTAGCACGTCACAGCGTGTCGGCCACTCGTTCGTGGCAGGATCGAGGTGATGAGCACCGAGATCCGCGCCAACACGATGCTGCCGGCCCGCCGCGAAGAGATCACCCTGCACACGGCCGACGGCCTCAAGCTGATCGGTGAGCTGGCGCTGCCGGAGTCCCGGCCGCCGCGCGCGACGCTGGTCTGCCTGCACCCGCTGCCCACCCACGGCGGCATGATGGACTCGCACATCTACCGCAAGGCCGCGTTCCGGTTGCCCGCGCTCGCCGACCTCGCAGTGCTGCGGTTCAACACGCGCGGCACGGTCAGCGAGGCGGGCCGCAGCGAGGGCAGCTTCGACGGCGGCAACAGCGAGCGGTTCGACGTGGCCGCGGCGCTGGAGTTCGCCGAGTTCCACGACCTGCCGAACGTGTGGCTGGTCGGCTGGTCGTTCGGCACCGACCTGACGCTGGTGCACGGCCTGGACCCGCTCGTCGAGGGCGCGGTGCTGATCTCCCCGCCGCTGCGCTGGAGCACCGAGGAACACCTGGCGGCCTGGGCCGGGTCGGGCAAGCCGGTGCACGCGCTGATCCCGGAGTTCGACGACTACCTGCGCCCGGACGAAGCTCGCCAGCGGTTCGCGGCGATCCCGCAGGCCGAGGTGATCGGCTTCCCGGACACCAAGCACCTCTGGGTCGGCAAGGCGGAGGCCGCGCTGGACGCGATCGTGCGGGTCGTGGCGCCGGACGTGCCGACGCCGCTGCCGCGCACCTGGGACGGCCCGTCGGAGACCCGCAAGGTCACCATCATCGACTCCTGACCTGGGAGTTCCGGCGGCGGGTGACAGGAAGGGTCCCGTGCTCGCGTCAGCCCGTGGCCGGTAACCGGAACACCAGCTCGGGCAGGCCGTCGCGGTGGCGCGCCAGGTGCAGCTTGAACCCGAGCTTCTCGGCGACCCGCACCGACGGCGTGTTCTCCGCATCCGTCACGATCACGACCGGCCGGTCCGGGCGGTGTCGCCGCGCCCACTGCACGGCGGTCTCGGCCATCTCCGTCGCGTAGCCCTTGCCCCACGCGCTCGGCCAGAGGCGGTAGTAGAGGTTCAGCACCGGCTCGCCCTCCTCCACCCAGTGCCGCAGGCCGCCGAAGCCGATCACCTCCTCGGAGCCCGGCAGCCGGATCGCCCAGTAGCTGATTCCGTCGGAAACCCAGCTCCGGTGGATCTTGTCGAGCAGCTCGAGGAGCTGTTCCCGGGATCGTCGGAGGTGAGCGTCGAACGGGTGGGTCTCCGCGGCGGCGGAGATCGCGACGAACGCATCGGCGTCGGCAGGCTGGATGCGGCGGATGACCAAGCGGCGGGTGTGGATCTCATCCGGTTCGGGCACCCGCCCACGCTAGCCCCTCGGCCTGCTCCTGATCATCCGATTTTCGCTGGTAGCGGCGGCGGGTGACAGGAAGGTTCCCATGCTCGCAAGGCTTGACCTCGACGCTGGCGTCAATGCCTGGCGTCGGTCGGCATGAACGAGAACCGCCACCGGCGCCGTCCTGCCCGTCAACGGCGGGCTCGCGGTGAGCTGACGCCAGCCCGGCATTGGGCATGGAGAAAAAGACCATGAACATCCGTGATGTTGTGGTGGCAGCACACATAGGCGTCGACGGGTCTTCGGCCTAACGTCCTGGGGCATGAGTGACATCCGGCACGTCCCGTTGGGCGGGCGCGTGGCGCTGGTGACCGGCGCCGGCAGCGGGATCGGGCAGGCGTGCGCGCGAGCCCTCGCCGAGTCCGGGGCGAAGGTCCACGTCGTCGATCTCGACCGCGCCGCGGCCGAACGGGTCGCCGCCGACGTCGGCGGCTGGGCGCACCCCGTCGACCTCGCCGATGCGGCGGCCGTCGACGGGCTTCCCGCCGAGGTCGACGTCCTGGTCAACAACGCGGGTTTCCAGCACGTCGCCGCGCTGCCCGAGTTCCCGCCGGAGACGTTCGTCCGCATGCAGCAGGTGATGGTGACCGCGCCGTTCCTGCTGACCCGCAAGGTGCTGCCGCACATGTACGCCCAGGGCTGGGGGCGCATCGTGCACGTCTCAAGCGTGCACGGCCTGCGCGCCAGCCCGTTCAAGGCCGGTTACGTGACCGCGAAGCACGCGCTCGAAGGACTGTCCAAAGTGGTCGCGCTGGAGGGCGCCGAACACGGCGTGACGAGCAACTGCGTGAATCCCGGGTACGTCGACACGCCGTTGGTCCGCGACCAGATCGCCGGGCAGGCCGCGGCGCACGGGCTCGGCGAGTCCGAGGTCGTCGAGCGGGTCTTGTTGCAGCGCGCCGCGCTCAAGCAGTTGATCGACCCGCGCCGGGTCGCCGAACTCGTGCGCTGGCTCTGCGGGGACCACGCGGAGCACGTCACCGGCGCTTCGCTGCCGATGGACGGCGGCTGGACCGCCGCCTGAACCGGCCCACACACAAAGGAGTGTTCGCCTTGGCCAGCAACCCATCCGGGCGCGGTTCGATCGCGCGCGTCGTCGGCGCCAGCCTCATCGGCACGACGATCGAGTGGTACGACTTCTTCCTCTACGGCTCCGCGGCCGCGCTGGTGTTCAACCACCTGTTCTTCCCCGATGCCGATCCGCTGACCGGCACGCTGCTGGCGTTCACCACCTACGCCATCGGGTTCCTCGCCAGGCCGCTCGGCGGGCTGGTGTTCGGGCACTTCGGCGACCGCGTCGGCCGCAAGAAGCTGCTGGTGCTGAGCCTGCTGCTGATGGGCGGATCCACCTGCGCGATGGGCCTGCTGCCCACCTACGCGGCGGTCGGCGTGGCCGCGCCGCTGCTGCTGACGCTGCTGCGGCTGGTGCAGGGCTTCGCGCTGGGCGGCGAGTGGGGCGGCGCGGTGCTGATCGTGTCCGAGCACGGCGACGATCGCCGCCGCGGGCTGTGGGCGTCGTGGCCGCAGTGCGGCGCGCCCGGCGGGAACCTGCTGGCCACCGCGGTGCTGGCGGTGCTCGCCGCGACGCAGTCCGACGAGGCGTTCATGGCGTGGGGCTGGCGGATCCCGTTCCTGCTCTCCGGCGTGCTGGTGGTGATCGGCCTGTGGATCCGGCTCGCGGTCACCGAATCGCCGGTCTTCCTCGACGCGCAGGCAAAGGCCGAGCAGCGGGAGGAAACCCGCAGCGTCCCGGCGGTGGCGGTGTTCCGGACGCACTGGCGGCAGGTGCTGATCACCATCGGCTCGCGGATGGCCGAGAACGTGTCCTACTACGTGCTCACCGCGTTCATCCTGGTCTACGTCACCGGGCCGCTGGGGCTGCCGAAGTCCGTCGGGTTGAACGCGGTGCTGATCGGCTCGGCGGTGCACTTCGTGACGATCCCGCTGTGGGGCGCGTTGTCCGACCGGCTGGGCCGCAAGCCCGTCTACCTGTTCGGGACGGTCGCGATGGCGGCGTGGGGTTTCGCGTTCTTCGCGTTGCTGGACAGCAGGTCGGCAGTGGTGATCACGGCCGCGACGACGGTGGGACTGCTGTTGCACGGTGCGATGTACGGGCCGCAGGCGGCGTTCTTCGCCGAGCAGTTCCCGACCAGGGTCCGCTACACCGGGCTTTCCGTCGGCGGGCAGCTGTCCTCGATCGCGGCCGGTGCGGTGGCGCCGATCATCGCGGTGGCGCTGCTGCAGGGCTTCGGCAGCACGATCGCGGTGTCCGGCTACGTCCTCGCGATGTGCGCGATCACGCTGGTCGCGGTCGCGCTGGCGAAGGAGACCGCGGGCAGCTCGTTGCACGACGAGGCTCCGGAAGAGCAGGTCGCGGTGACAAGATGAGCCGGTGAACGACGACGTGGTCCGGCTGCTCGAACTGCTCGCCAGCGGCGCGAGCAGCGAGCAGCTGGCGCGCGTCGCGGTCGAGAACCCGCAGCTGGGCAGGGCCACGGCGATAGCGCTGCGGATCCACGGCACGCTCGGCGCGCACCGCCGCCGCGAGGCCGAGCTCAGTGCGCTGTTCGACACCGCCAGCGACCTGGCCAGGCTGCGCGACACCGACGCGGTGCTGCGGTCGATCGTGCGCCGTGGCCGCACGCTGCTCGGCGTGGACGTCTCGTACCTGAGCCTCAACGACGAGGCCGCCGGACGCACCTACATGCGGGTCACCGACGGCTCGGTGTCGCGGCTGTTCCAGAAGGTCACGCTCGGCATGGGGGAGGGGCTGGGCGGCCTGGTCGCGCAGACTGCGCAGCCGTATGCGACGCACGACTACTTCGCCGACGAGCGGTTCCGGCACACCTCGCCGATCGACTCGGCGGTCCGCGACGAGGGGCTGACCGCGATCCTGGGCGTGCCGCTGGCGCTCGGCGACCAGGTCATCGGCGTGCTCTACGCCTCGGACCGGACGCGCCGCGAGTTCAGCCCGGACGAGGTCGCGCTGCTGTCGTCGCTGGCCGACCACGCCGCGATCGCGCTGGACAACGCGGCCCTGCTGGAGGAGATCAGCGCGCACAGCGAGGCCCTGCACCGCGCCGAGGAGGCCCACGACCGGCTGATGGATCTGGTGCTGCGCGGTGGCGACCTGCCGGAGGTGGCGGCGTCGGTGGCCGATGTGCTGCGCGGCGCGATCGGGATGTTCGACGCGGACGGCACCGAGCTGACCGGCGCCGGCGGCACGCCGCCCGAGCCGCCGGCGGAAGCCGTCGCGACGTCCCGGGCCGCGGGCCGCGCAGTGTCCACATCGGACGGGTGGGTGTGCGCGGTGCAGGCCGGGCCGGAGCTACTCGGCAGCATCGTGCTGGCCGGGCGGGCGGATCTGGTCGACGCAGACCGGCGGCTGTTCGAGCGCGCGGCGGTGGTCACCGCGCTGCTGCTGATGCTGCGCCGGTCCGTGGCGAAGGCGGAGGACGAGGTGCGCGGCGAACTGCTCACCGACCTGCTGACCGCGCCCGACCGCAATCCCGGTGCGCTGCTGGCCCGCGCCGAACGACTCGGGCTGGACCTCGTCGAGCCGCACGCCGTGCTCATCGCGCACGCCGACAAGGTGCCCCGAACGCGGCTGGCCGTGGCGGCCGGGCGGTGCGCTGCGCTTGCCGGCATCCACGCCGAGGAGGTCGTCCTCCTGGTGCCCGCCGGCGATCCGGGGGAGTCGGCGGCCCGCATCGCGGCCGACCTGCGATCCATCGTGGACAACCCGGTCACGGTCGGCGCGGCAGGCCCGGCGCGCGGCCCGCAGGAGATCGCCGCGGCGCACGCCGAAGCGGCTCGTTGCCTGCGTGCCCTGCTCGCGCTCGGCCGCATCGGCGAGGGCGCGGCCATGGACGGCCTCGGGTTCCTCGGCGTGCTGCTGGGCGAGCACACGGACCTGATCGGTTTCGTCCGGCGGACGATCGGACCGGTCCTCGATTACGACGCCCGGCGCGGCACCGAACTCGCCGGCACGCTGCACGCGTACTTCGCCGCCGGGGCGAACCTCACGCGGGCCAAGGACGCGCTCCACGTGCACGTCAACACGGTCGTGCAGCGGCTGGACCGCGTCGGCTCCCTGCTCGGCTCCGACTGGCAGACCCCGGACCGGGCCCTGGAAATCCAGCTCGCGCTACGCCTGCACAACCTGCAGTCGTAGCCGCCTGATCGGGCGGGGGATCAGCTGCCGCCGAGCCAGCCCTCCAGCTCGCCGAAGGCATCGCGGAAGTGCGGCGCCAGCGGGCGCAGGCGGCCCGGGAACTGGTCCACCAGGCCGTCGGTGTGGTTGCCGCCCTCGACGCGGTGGTAGCGGTGCAGGCCGGCCCGCCCGGACTCGGCCACCATCCGCGCGCAGACGTCGGAGTCGCGGCTGATCGGCAGCAGCGTGTCGAGGGTGCCGTGCAGGGTGATCAGCGGCTTGCCGATCCGGCCGGTGAGCGCGATCCGCTCGACCGCGCGATGCACCTCGGCGGGGCGCCGGGCGTAGTCGTAGTCCGCGTCGCAGCCCTCGGTCCCGCTGGCGCAGAACGGGATCCCGGCCACCCGGTCGCCGTCGTAGCCGGGATCGAACTCCTCGCGGTAGATCCGCTGCGTCAGGTCCCAGTAGACGCGGTGGTGGTAGTCCCACAGGAACTGCGACCCCGGCGCGAAACCCGCGGACAGGATCGCCTGTTCATCGTCGGCGGGGTAGGCGCGAAGCGCCGTCGGCAGGAAGGTCAGCAGGTTGTCCCGCTGCGTCCACAGCGTCCCCTCCCAGTCGATTCCGCCGTCGTAGAGCCAAGGCCGGTTCTCCAGCTGCCAGCGCACCAGGTAGCCGCCGTTGGACAGCCCGGCCGCGAGCGTCCGCGACGGCGGCCGGCCGTAGTGCCGCCAGGCGGTGACCTTCGCGGCGGCGGCCAGCTGCGTGACGCGGTGGTTCCACTCGGCGACGGCGTCCCCCGGCCGCTGCCCGTCGGTGAAGAACTCGGCGCCGGTGTTGCCCTTGTCGGTCGCGGCGAAGGCGTAACCGGCGGCCAGGACGTGGTCGGCGATGGCGCGGTCGTTGGCGTACTGCCTCCGGTTGCCGGGAGTTCCGCTGATCACCAGGCCGCCGTTCCACCGCTGCGGCAGGCGCAGCACGAACTGGGAGTCGTGGTTCCAGCCGTGGTTGGTGTTCGTGGCGGAGGTGTCCGGGAAGTAGCCGTCGATCTGGATGCCCGGAACCGGCCCCGGCGCGGACAGGTCCTGGGTGGTCAGGCCGGCCCAGTCGGCCTGCACCGTGTGCCCGGAGCCGAGCGTGCCGGTGGTGGTCAGGTCGTCCAGGCAGGCCAATTCCTGGTGCGCGGCACCGGGAACCCGTGCCGCGGGACGGCAGTCCGCCGACTGCGCGGCCGCCGGTTCGGCCGGAAGGAGCAGCGTGCCGGCGAGCAGACCGGCGGACAACAGGGCGATTCGGCTGGGCACGGCAGACCTCCTCGGGTTCGCCCCGTGACGCTATGGCGGGGCGCCGAACCCGAACATGTGGTGACGGCACACAAACGGCGCTCGCGGTGTAGTGGCGTCCACTGTGGAGGTGTTTGCGCCGACGCCCCTACCTTGAGTGGTGCAAACCACAAGGAGGTGGTCTGAGTGCGTGTCTTCTCGCTGGTCGCGGCCGTGCTGCTGGCCCTGCTCGCCGTCGCCCCCGCCGCGTCGGCGGCGGAAATCCGGGAGGTGACCGGGTTCGGCGCGAATCCCGGCGCGCTCCGCATGTTCGAATACGTCCCCGACGGGCTGCCCGCGGGCCGCCCGGTCGTAGTCGCGATGCACGGCTGCACGCAGGATGCGGCTGGGTACGGCAACGGCGCGGGGTGGGTCGAACTCGCCGAGCGCTCGGGGTTCACGCTCGTGCTGCCGCAGCAGGAAGCGGCCAACAACAGCAGCCGCTGCTTCAACTGGTTCCAGCCCGGCGACACAATGAGCGGCCAGGGCGAGGCGGAATCGGTCGCGCAGATGGTGCGGCGTGCGATCGACGACACCGGCGCGGACCCGGCCCGGGTCTACGTCACGGGCCTGTCTGCGGGTGGCGCGATGACCTCGGTGCTGCTCGCCACCTACCCGGAGATGTTCGCTGGCGGCGGCGTCGTGGCGGGCCTGCCGTTCGGCTGCGCGACGAGCGCCGTCGACGCGTTCACGTGCATGAACCCCGGCCGGGATCTGACGGCGGCGCAGTGGGGTGACAAGGTGCGAGCCGCGAGCCCGTACCAAGGGCCGCGGCCGACGCTGAGCATCTGGCACGGCACCGCCGACTACACGGTGGCGCCGGCGAACCAGCGCGAACAGGTCGAGCAGTGGACCAATGTGCACGGCATCCCGGGCACGCCGTCGGCCACCGACACCGTCGCGGGCTACCCGCACGCGGTCTACAACGACGCGGACGGCCGAACCCTGGTGGAGACGTTCGAGATCACCGGCATGGGCCACGGCCAACCGATCGACCCGGGCACCGGAGCCGGCCAGTGCGGTCAGGCGGGCGCCTACCTGCTGGACGTCAACATCTGCGCCGCAGCACACCTCAGCAACGCCTGGGCACTCGGGTGACAGGAAGGTTCCCATGCTCGCGTCGGGCGAGGGCGGGGGTGACAGGAAGGTTCCCAAGCTGCAATCCGCACAGCAGGGCGGGCGGTGGCGGTTCGTTGGGGCGCGTCGGGTGGGTCGTTCCGGCAGGATGGGGCCCGTGCACTTCATCGAATCGGGAGCCGGGACGCCGCTGGTGCTGCTGCACGCCTTCCCGGTGGATGCGCGGATGTGGGATCCGGTGCGGGGCCGCCTGGATGACCAGTTGCGGGTGATCACCCCTGATCAGCGGGGCCTCGGCGAGAGCGCGTTGGACGGCTCGTCGGCGCGGGGCCTGGCGGAGCCGGGCGCGAACCGGCGCGCGGCAGAGCAGCCGAGCATCGATCGCGCCGCCGCCGACATCCTGGCCCTGCTGGATCAGTTGGAGCTGCCGCGGGTCGTCCTGGGCGGTTGCTCGATGGGCGGCTACGTCGCGATGGCGCTGCTGCGCGCTGCGCCGCAGCGCGTCGCGGGCCTGCTGCTCGTCGACACCAAGGCAGTCGCCGACAACGACGAGCAGCGCGCCAACCGCCTAAAGGTTGCGGATCGCGCAGAGCGCGAGGGCACCGTGGGTTGGCTAGCGGAGAGCAGCCTGCCGAACCTGTTGGGGCGCACTACGCACGAGCAACGCCCCGAGATCGTCTCCAGTGTCCGCGAGCTGATCGATGCTCAGCCTGCGGACGGTGTCGCGTGGGCGCAGCGCGCGATGGCGGGGCGTCCCGACAGCACAGCCACGCTGCGGTCCTACGACGGCCCGGCGCTGGTGGTCGTCGGCGAGGAAGACGCGCTGACGCCACCGGAGAACGCTCGCGAGCTGGCGGATGCGCTGCGGGGTGGCGAGCTCGTGACGTTGCCGGGCGTCGGGCACCTGTCGTCGGTCGAGGCGCCGGATGCCTTCGCCGACGCCGTCCGTTCCTGGATCGCCCGGATCGCCTAGGCGCGCGAGGCTCGGTTGCCGAGCCTCGCGCCTCTACTTCCTAGTGGTCGCCCTTGCCCGGCGGCTGGGCGTCCCGCTCTACGGCGCGATCCCGCGTTCTCTCCATGTCCGCCTCGGACCGCTTGAACTGCTCGGCCGTTTCGCTGGGCAGCATGAAGTAGCTTCCGGACTGCCGTTTGGCGCGCGCCCTGTCGTCATCACCGGTTGGGAACTCCTGGTCCGACATGACCTGGTCCTTCCGTTGGTGCAGGCCGCGAGATGCCCGCAGCTGTCCTTGCCCGTAGAGACAGGCGTCGGCCCTCTCGATGACGCGCACCCGTGCTGACCAGGCAGGACGTCAGGCTATGAGCCGGGCCAACTGGTCGGCGGTGCAGCCGCGGTGACCGGTCGACGGGTTGACGTGCGCGGGCTGGAGCAGCCCGAGCGCGTCGTAGTGGCGCAACATCCGGACCGACACCCGGCCGTGCCTGGCGAAGTCTCCAATGCTGAACATGACACCCCTGGTCTAGGACCTGACACCGTGCCAGGTGCAAGTGTCCGTCGCGGGGTGGCGAGCTGACCAGCAGTGGAGCGGCGTCCGAGTCCTAAGTGGACCGGTTCAGCCCGGCGCGGCCACCGCACGCGTGGCCGTGTCGACGTCCAGCATCTGGTGCCGCGAGCGCGCGTCGTTCCACAGGGGACGCGCAGCGTGAGTCAGCCGGCGCCGTGCGGGCTGTTCGCGCAGGTGAGGCGGGCTGTTGTCAACGGCGCTGCTGGTTCGTGGCGTCGATCCGGGTGGCGCTGTGCGAGCGCTGCTGCTGGCCCTTGCCCTCCGGCACCGGCAGCTGGATGCGCCGCGTCGGCTCGTCGTGCGGGCTGTGGCCGCGCGCCGTGTCCCGGTGGATCTGCTCCGTCGGCCCGTCGTCGGCGGCTCCGCCGCCGCCCGACGGCTTGGCGCCCTGGCCCTTCGGCTTCGCGCCGCTCGGCTTCGCCTTCGCCTCGGCCGCCGGCTTCGCCTTCGCCTCGGCCGCCGGCTTCGCCTGGCGGGCGGGCTCCTCGCCGCGGGAGTCGCGGGCGAGGGCGTCTTCGGCGTCCTTGCGGGCTTGTTCGCGGGCTTCCGCCGCCGCTTCGCGGAGCTTGTCCTCTTCGGAGTCCTCCTGGGCGAGGCGTTCCAGGAGCGGCGTGGTCTGGCCGAGCATTTCGGCGGCGTCGCGGAGCTTCTTGGCCACGGACTCGCGCAGTTCGGTCAGCGAGTGGACCTGCTCGTCCGCCTTGGTGAGGCGGCGCTGGACCTCTTCGGTCGTAACGCCGAGGCGGCGCTGGGAGTCTTCGCGGGCCGCCGTGACCAGGCGCTTGCTCTCGCGGGTCGCTTCGTCGATGAGGCGGGTGGCCTCCTCGGTGCACTCGCGGACCATCCGCTCGGACTTCTCCGTGGCTTCGCGGACCAGTCGCTCGGCTTCCGACTTGCTCTCCCGGATCCGCTTCTCCGCGGCTTCGGTGCTCTCGCGCTTCCGCTTGTCGGCGGCTTCGATGCTCTCCCGCTCGCGCTTCTGCGCGGCTTCGATGCTTTCGCGCTCGCGCTTCTGCGCGGCTTCGACGCTTTCGCGCTCGCGGCGCTCGGCGGTCTCGATGCTGTCCTTCTCGCGCTTCTGCGCTGCGTCGGTGGATTCGCGGGTGAGCTGTTCGGCCTTCGCGGTGGCGTCGCCGACCATCCGGTTCGACTGGTCGGTGGCCTCGCGGACCCGGCGGTGCGCTTCGGTGGTGCCTTCGCGCAGCCGGCGGTTGGCCTCCTCGGTCGCTTCCCGGACGCGGCGCTCGGCTTCCGCCTTGCTGGTGGCCTCCTGCTCGGCGAGGGTGCGCATGGATTCGCTGCGGCGCGCCGCCATCGCGATCTCGAAGTCCTCTTCGACCTGGATCCGGCGGGCCTCGGACTCCTGGTCGGCGCGCTTGCGGTTCTCCTCGGCCTCGCGGGTGATCCGCTCCGCCTCGGCCTTGGCCTTGTCCATCAGCGAGCGGTGCTCGGTTTCCATCTCGCTGCGCCGGCTGTCGACCTCGGAGAGCAGCCGCTCGTAGCGGTTGCGCAGGTTGGTCGCCTCGGTCTCGGAGCGCGTGCGGATCAGGCCGGCGTCCTTCTCGGCGCGGCCCCGGATGTCGTTCGCCTCGTCCTGGGCGAGGCGCAGCATTCGCTGCAGGCGCTCGCTGAGACCTTCCAGCGTGGTCGGCGGCTTGGCCAGGCGGTCGACCTGGCCGCGCAGGCTCTCGATCTCGGATCGGGCCGACTCCAGCTGCTTGGACAGGTCTCCTGCTTGGGAGACCGCGGCGTCGCGATCCGCGGAGAGGATGCGGATATCGGCGTCGAGTCGCTCGAGGTGCTCATCGACCTGGGCGCGGTCGTAGCCGTTCTTGCGAGCGAGGTCGAATCCCGATCCCAGTGGCAGCAAATCGCGGTCGTCGGCAAGGCCCATGGCAACCAAGCTACCTGGAAGACGACGTTGTTGTGGGAGGTGTGGCGCGTATCAGCCGGAATTTCCTCGCCCGGTGGACGAGGCCTCCGACGCGGCTTCGCGGTGGCGTGCCGGACGGCGTGGCGAAGCGGGCAGAACACCACGATCCGGACTCTTGACCGGCTGGCCAACCAAGAGTGAACATGGAGGTGCAAGTCGGGCATCAGTGGAGGTGATCGACGTGGCCGATAGGTCGAGCGGTTCGACTGTGAAGCCGTGGGTTCGCTGGCAGGACTGGGTCGCAGTGGTGCTGGGCGTCTACCTGATCCTCGGGACGATGTGGACGGCGACGAACGGGGCGGCGATGTCCGCGATGATCGTGCTGGGCGCGCTGCTGGTGATCGCGAGCGTGTGGTCGTTGGCCATGCCGGGCTCGATGACCAGCGAATACAGCCACATGCTGTTGGGCGTGCTGCTGTTCATCTCGCCGTGGGTCCTCGGCTACACCGGGTTCATGGGCGCCTCGTGGACCTCGTGGATCGTCGGCGTGCTGGCCGTCATCGCTGGTGCCGCCGCGCTGCCCGAAGCCAACGCCGCGCACCGCGGAATCGCGGGCCAGCACTGAGGGCCGTGTCGCGGGTGGCTGCCGTCACCTGTGAAACACGCCAATCGTCGCGAGCGGTGGCGGCCGTTCGAGCGATCACCACCACTCGCGAGTTCGCTGTCGCGCGGTCCGGCGGTAACGTCCGGGCCGCGCGTTCTTTTTGACCGGCCCCGTGGAACGAGCCGGCCGGAGGTCGGAGGTCGGGTTCATGGCGGAGGCACCGGGCGATCGCGGCGCCCGCAAGCGGCCGTCCACATCGGACGATGCCGTGGCGGCACCGGGTGATCAGGGCGGGTCCGCGCGGGAGCGCATCCTGAACGCGGCAGGCGAGCTGTTCGCCGAGCACGGCTTCAACGCCACGCCCACCTCCCGGATCGCCGAGCAGGCCGAGGTCCCCAAAGGACTCATCCACTACTACTTCCGGCGCAAGCAGGACCTGCTGACGGCGCTGGTCGAGCGGCTGCCCGAGGACCTGGTGGAATCCGACCGGGTCGCAGTCCGGGGCGATGTCGCGGGCAGCCTGCGCCGGCTGATCGGCGAACTCGACGCGCGGCTGGAGTCGTCGCCGCTGCTCAGCCACCTGCTGTGGCGGGAGGCGGACACGCACGTCGCGGTGCGGCAGGCGCTGCAGCGGCGGTTCGGGACGGTGGTGGAGCTGATCCGCCGGGTGATCGAGCTGGCGCTGCCGCCGGGCCCGGTGAGCTGCGACGTCGACACCGCCGCCGTGCTGCTGGCCCGGGTGGTCAACCACCGCCACTCGGTGGCCCGGCACGGCGCGCACGACGACGAGCTGGACCGCGAGATCAGCTTCATCGCCAAGGCCCTGGAGCTCGGCGTCGGGAAGCCGCGGAAGGTCAAGCCGGCCTGACCGGGGCCTGGCCGTACGGCGGGGTGGGGCTAGGCCTACTTCGGGCCGATCCGGCGGGAATCGGGTTCCGCGCGATGCACAGTGGGAGCACCGAGCCGGACGGCCGGATCGGCGCAGTGCGGGAACCGCGGCGCCGGGTCGATGAACCTAGAAGGAAGATCATGCGACGAGTGGTGTCGTGGGTGGCGCGTGCCTGCACGGGGTTCGCGCGAGCGTGCGCCGTCGTGGTCGTCACCATGCTGGTCCCGGCCGTGTGGGCCGCCGCCGTGGCGCTGTGGATGTGGTGGGGCGGAAACCCGTGGTCGTGGATCGCGCCGTTCGCGTGGGCGTGCATCGGCACTTTCGCCCTGTCCCGCCCGGTGTGCCGGATGGTCCGCTCCCTCGTCGCGAAGTGGACGGCCACCGCCATCCCGGACGGGTACCGGCAGACCGGGCCGGTGACGCGGATGTCGACCGGGTACTGGTGGAACGGCTACTCCTACTCGCGCACCATTCGGGACGCCCGCCGGGAGCAGCGGTGGCGGCTGTGGTCGAGCGATCCCGCGACCTGGCGTGACCTGCGGTTCATGGTGATCGCGCCGCTCACCGCGGGCGTGGCCGCGGCCATTCCGCCTGCCGGGGTCGCGGTGGCCGCCATCGGGTTCGTCCAGCCGGAGCCGTCCGCGCGCGTCGTCGGCGTGCTCGGCCTGGCCGCGGCCATCGCCGGTGCTCCGTACGCCTGGCGGTCCATCGAACCGGTGGCCGTCCGCTTCCTGCGCGCGTCGCCCGCGATGGTGCTGGCGGACCGGGTGGACGAGCTGACCGCCCAGCGCGCGGACACGACCATCGCGCAGGCCGCCGAGATCCGCCGGATCGAGCGGGACCTGCACGACGGGGCGCAGGCCCGGCTGGTCGGCCTCGGGCTCTCCCTGGCGACGGCCGAGAGGCTGGTGGAAACCGACCCCGACCAGGCCAAGGCGCTGATGCGGGAAGCGCGGGTCGGCGCCGCCACGTCGCTGACCGAGCTCCGCGAACTGGTCCGGGGGATCAACCCGCCGGTCCTCAACGACCGGGGGCTCGTCGATGCCGTTCGCGCTCTCGCCCTGGACAGCCCGCTCGAAGCGACCGTCAGCGCCGACGTCCAGCTGCGCCTGGACCCGCCGATCGAGTCCGCCGTGTACTTCGGGATCGCGGAACTGCTGACCAACGCGGTCAAGCACGCCGACGCGACCCGCGCGCAGATCTCCATCGCCCTGGGCGGAACCGGGCTCGTCGTCGATGTCGAAGACGACGGCCGGGGCGGAGCCGAGGTGCAGGCCGGAGGAGGGCTGGCGGGGCTGCGCCGCCGCCTCGCGGCCTTCGACGGCACGTCCGAGATCACCAGCCCGGCAGGCGGCCCGACCCGCGCGAGGATCATGGTGCCGTGCGAGTCGTCGTAGCCGAAGACCTCTACCTCCTGCGGGACGGCATGGTCCGCCTCGTCGAGGCGTTCGGGCACCAGGTGGTGGGGACGGCGGCCACCGGGCCCGAAACGCTCGACGCGCTGCTGAGGTGGCAGCCGGACGTCGCCATCGTCGATGTGCGGATGCCGCCGACCCGGTCGGACGAGGGCCTGCGGGCGGCCATCGCCGCGCGCCGCGAGCTGCCCGGCCTGCCGGTCCTGATCCTCTCCCAGTACGTCGAACAGCTCTACGCCCGCGAGCTCCTGGCCGACGGCGCCGGCGGCATCGGCTACTTCCTGAAGGAGAGCGTGTTCGACGCCGACCAGTTCATCGATGCCCTGCAGCGCGTCGCCGACGGCGGGACCGCCATGGATCCGGCCGTCATCGCCAAGCTGCTGTCCAGCGGGGCCTCGAACCGCCGGCTGGAGCGGCTCACGGAACGCGAGCACTCCGTGCTGGGCCTCATGGCCGAAGGACTGTCCAACCAGGCCATCGGCCGGCGGCTCTTCCTCAGCGAAAGCGCCATCAGCAAGTACACCACCTCCCTGTTCGGCAAGCTCGGCATCGCCGATGACGGCGACAAGAACCGCCGCGTCCTCGCAGTGCTCGCCTATCTGAACAACCCCTGACGCCGTGCTCGCCTATCATGAAGTCGCTTCACTCTTGTGAAAAGATGTTGCCCGGACTACAACTTCCTGCAGGTGGTCGACGCGGGAGGTTGTGGTGGACGTTGGGCGCATGCGTTTTTCCCGGCGACAGGGCTTCGTCGCGACTGCGGCGGGAATCGCCGGAGCAGGTGTGATGGCGGCCGCGGCGAGCGCGACCCCCGGTGACCCGGCCCCGGTGACGAACTTCCAGGTGAAGGGCCTGCGGGCGCCGGTCGAGCTGATCGAGGACCGCTACGGCGTCCCGCACCTGTACGCGAGCAGCGAGGACGACGTGTTCCTCGCCCAGGGCTTCAACGCCGCCCGCGAGCGGCTGTTCCAGATCGACCTGTGGCGGCGCCGCGGCCTCGGGCGGCTCGCCGAGGTGCTCGGCCCGGACTACGTCGACCAGGACCGCGCCACCAGGTTGTTCCTCTACCGCGGCGACATGGACGTGGAATGGTCGCGCTACGCCCCGGACGCGCAGCGGATCGCGACGCAGTTCACCGCCGGCATCAACGCCTACCTGGACTGGCTGGACCAGCATCCGGAACAGCTGCCGGCCGAGTTCGGCATCCTCGGCTACCGGCCCGCCCGCTGGGAACCGGCGGACGCGGTGCGCATCCGCAGCCACGGCCTGACCCGGAACCTGACCAGCGAGGTCAAGCGCGCCAAGGTGGCCTGCGCCGCCGGGGTGGACGCGGACCTGGTCCGGCAGGGCCTGCAGCCCGACCGGCGGACGACCGTGCCCGAGGGCTTCGACCCGTGCGCGATGCCGGCGGACGTGCTGGCGGTCTTCGAGCTCGCCACCCAGGAGGTCGAATTCAAGGACGGTTCGATCCGCGCCAGGACGATCCGCGACGCGACGACCGAAGGCAGCAACAACTGGGTTGTCGGCGGGCAGCGGACCGCCACCGGGCGCCCCATCCTGGCCAACGACCCGCACCGCGCCTACTCGGCTCCGTCGCTGCGCTACATCGCGCACCTGTCGGCGCCCGGCCTGGACGTGATCGGCGCCGGCGAGCCCGCGCTGCCGGGAATCTCCATCGGGCACAACGGCACCATCGCGTTCGGGCTCACCATCTTCCCGATGGACCAGGAAGACCTGTACGTCTACCAGCTCGATCCGGCCGACCGCACCCGCTACCGCTACCGGGACGGCTGGGAGTCGATGTCGGTCCGGCGCGAGACGGTCGCCGTGTTCGGCGAGGCGGACCGGACCGTCGAGCTCGCGTTCACCAGGCACGGCCCGGTGATCCGCGTGGACGAGCAGCGGAACCTCGCGTACGCGGTGCGGACGGCCTGGCTGGAACCGGGCATGTCGCCGTACTTCGGCAGCATCTCCTACATGCGGGCCCGGAACTTCCGCGAGTTCACCACGTCGATGCGCAACTGGGGCGCGCCGACGGAGAACCAGGTCTACGCCGACGTCGACGGCAACATCGGCTGGGTGCCCGGCGGCCTCGCGCCCAAGCGGGTCGGTTACGACGGCCTGCTGCCGGTGCCCGGCGACGGCCGCTACGAGTGGAACGGCTTCTACTCCGGCGACGACCTGCCGCGCGAGCTCAACCCGGCGGCCGGGTTCATCGCCACCGCGAACCAGTTCAACCTGCCGCCGGAGCACCACGGCAAGGGCCTCGGGTTCGAGTGGACCAACCCGTTCCGGCACCAGCGGATCGTCGAGGTGCTGTCGCGGCAGCGCAAGCACACCGTGTCGGATTCGGCGGCGCTGCAGAACGATCAGCTGTCCATCCCGGCCCGGCGGCTGATCGCCCTGCTGTCCGAACTGGACAGCGGTGAATCCGATCTCCGCCGCGCGCTGCGGCTGCTGCGGGGATGGGACGCGGTCGAAGCCGCCGACTCGAACGCCGCGGCGCTGTTCGAGGTGTGGCTGTCGAAGCACCTCGGGCCGGGGTTCGTGCGCGCCGCCGTGCCGAAGGCCGCCGGCGTGATCGAGGACGCCGACACGCTGGTCCTGCTCGGCGAGCTGGAGAAGCCCGGCAGGTGGTTGCCGGACGAGGCGGCCCGCGACCGGCTGCTGCTGGGCACGCTGCGCACCGCCTACGCCGAGGTGCAGGAGCTGCTCGGGCGCGGCGAGGGCAGCTGGCGCTGGGGCAAGCTGCACCACAGCTTCTTCCAGCACCCGGCGTCGAAGGCGTTCGACGCCGGCGAGCGCGCCCGGTTCGACGTCGGCCCGCTGCCGCGCGGCGGCTCCCCGGACACCGTGAACCAGTCGTCGTACCGGACGAACGACTTCCGGCAGACCAACGGCCCGTCGTTCCGGATGGTCCTCGACGTGGGCGACTGGGATTCCTCGATCGCGGTCAACACGCCAGGCCAGTCCGGGAACCCGGACGACCCGCACTACCGGGACCTGGCCGAATCCTGGCGCACCGGCGAGTACTTCCCGCTCGCCTACAGCCGTGAGGCGGTCGAGGAGATCGCGGAACGCCGGATGCTGCTGCTCCCGGAGTGATCGGGATGCTCCTATAGATGTCAAGCGGCAGGAGCAAGGTCGTTTTGACTGGTTCGTTCGGTTGGTGTGGTGGTCAGGGCGCGGTAGACCTCGCGG
>NZ_JBWKKU010000103.1:0-24782 GCF_056431445.1 Saccharopolyspora sp. NPDC045941 | reverse complement strand
GCCGCCAGTGACCGCTCGACCTCTACCGCAACCGCCATACCCCATGATGATCGATATCAAGCTAAAAGATCAAGTTATTTCCCGGCAATCCCTAAACCCGGTCCTGCCATTCGGATCGGAGGATCGCGTAGCGGAGTTCGTCGCGCCAGACGCCCTTGACGTGGGCGTTCTGGACGAAATGCGCCTCGCGGCGCATGCCGAGGCGCTCCATGAGCCGCGCCGAGGCGGCGTTCAGGGCGTTGCACCGGCCGATGATCCGGTGCAGGCCGAGTTCTTCGAAGCCCAGCCGCAGGACTTCGCGGGCGGCCTCGGTGGCCAGGCCCCGGCCCTGGTGGTCGGGGTTGAAGATGTAGCCGAGCTCGCCCTCCCGGTGCTTCTCGCTGCGCCAGACGAGTTCGACCTGCCCCACGATCGCGTCCAGCTCCGGCGCGACCACCGCGAGGGTGAGGCAGTCGCCTTCGGCGCCGAGCCGGGTCTCCCCGGCCATCTGCGCGACGGCGTCCCGCGCCTGCTCGCGGTCGCGCGGCTCCCACAAGAGGTAGCGGGCGACCTCCGGTTGGCGCTGGTAGGCCCAGACGTCCGCCGTGTCGTCGGTGGTGAACGGGCGCAGCAGCAGGCGGTCGGTCGTGATCGGGTAGTCAGGTCGGAGCACCTGCCGACAGTACGTCAGCGCCCGGATCAGACGTGGTGCGTTCGGTGCGGCTCCTCGCGGCGGCTGACGATGCTGAGCAGCGTCATCGCGTCGTGGTCCGGGGTGCCCGGTTCGGCCTGGTAGATGACGAGCCGCTGGTCGCCGCCGCGCACCGCCAGGACCTCGTAGTCCAGGTCCATCCGGCCCACCGCCGGGTGGTCGAAGCGCTTCACGCCCGCCGCCTTCGGCTGCACCTGGTGGCTCGCCCACATCGCGGGGAATTCCTCGCTCTTGGTGGTGAGCTCGTCGATGAGCGCGGTGAGCCGCCGGTCGGACGGGTTGTCGCCGTAGGTCGCGCGCAGGTCGGCCACCGAGTGCTGCGCCACCTCGCGCCAGCCCACGAACAGCGTCC
Source organism: Saccharopolyspora sp. NPDC045941 (assembly GCF_056431445.1). Classification (NCBI taxonomy): domain Bacteria; kingdom Bacillati; phylum Actinomycetota; class Actinomycetes; order Pseudonocardiales; family Pseudonocardiaceae; genus Saccharopolyspora; species Saccharopolyspora sp. NPDC045941. Next base: position 23,739 of record NZ_JBWKKU010000103.1, on the reverse strand, counting down.
GGGCCGCCGGGTGCAGGAACAGGTAGCGGGTCGTGTTGCGCCGCTGCGCGGGCCACTGGTCGATACCCGGGAGCAGCGCGAGACCCGCCGGATTCGCCGCCACCATGTCGTTTCCGCCGTCCAGCACGTACGCCGGGGCCTCGCCGACCATGTCGAGCAGCCGCAGCACCGTCGGCCGCACCGGCTCGGCCTCCTGCTGCGCGGGGTTCTGGCTGCGCGACGCGTGCCTGGCCAGATTGCTCAGGTAGTGGCGCTCGGTGGCGTCGAGCTGCAGCGTCCGGGCCAGCGCGTCCAGCACCGCCTCGCTCGGGTGCCGTTCGCGGCCCTGCTCCAGCCGCGTGTAGTAGTCCATGCTGATCCCGGCCACCGCCGCGACCTCTTCGCGCCGCAGGCCCGGTGTCCGCCGCACCCCGGGCCCGGCCGGGATGCCGACGTCGCTCGGCTTCCGGCGCGCCCGGCACGCCTTCAGGAAGCTGCCCAGCTCGTTGCTCACCCCGTCGATGCTGCCACGACCCCAGCCTGGGTGTGCCACACCCAGGAGAAACGCGCCCTGTCGCGCGCCCGTGATGGCGGCCAGCATCGATGGCAGCCGATCCGAAGGGGAAACGAGATGACGTTGCGGCAGGTTCAGCTGGGATCCGGCCCGGTGGTGGGCGCGCAGGGCCTGGGCTGCATGGGGATGAGCGAGTTCTACGGCCCGACCGACCAGGACGAGGCCCGGCGCACGCTGGAGCACGCCCTGGAGCGCGGCGTGACGCTGTTCGACACCGCCGACATCTACGGCTCCGGCGCCAACGAGGAGTTCCTCGCGCCGTTCGTGAACGCGAACCGCGAGCAGGTGGTGCTGGCCACCAAGTTCGGCCTGGTCCGCAAGGCCGACGACCCGAACTACCGGGGCTTCCGCGGCGACGCGGCCTACGTCCGCGCGGCGGCGGAGGCGAGCCTGCGGCGGCTGGACATCGACGTGATCGACCTCTACTACATGCACCGGCGCGACGTGACGGTGCCGATCGAGGAGACCGTCGGGGCGATGGCGGAACTGGTCGCCGAGGGCAAGGTGCGCCACCTCGGGCTGTCCGAGGTGACCGGCGCCGAGCTGCGCGCCGCGCACGCGGTGCACCCGATCGCGGCGCTGCAGAGCGAGTGGTCGGTGTTCAACCGCGACGTCGAGAACACCGCGGAGCCGGCGGCCAAGGAGCTCGGCGTGGCGCTAGTGCCCTACTCGCCGCTCGGCCGCGGCTTCCTCACCGGGGCGTTCGCGAACACGGCGGAGCTGTCGGACGGCGACTTCCGGCGGAACTTCCCGCAGTACTCCGGGGAGAACGCCGCCAGCAACGCCGAGCTCCTGGCACCGCTGCGGGAGGTCGCGCAGCGGCACGGCGCGACGCTCGCGCAGGTGGCGCTGGCCTGGCTGTACGCGCAGCAGGACGGCCTGGCGGTGGTCCCGATCCCGGGCACCCGGCGCCGCACCAGGCTCGACGAGAACCTCGGCGGAGTCGACCTGGCGCTCACGGCGGCGGACCTGGAGCTCCTGGAGCCGATCTCGGCGAAGGTCGCGGGCACCCGCTACGCCGACATGAGCTTCACCTCGGCCGGCCGCGAGTAGCGCTCGGGGGGCATGAGGTGAACGGACCGTTCGCGCCACAACCGTGCGGTGCCGGATCGGCATTGAGTGGATGGAGTGAACGGCCTGTTCGTCTCGTCTATTGAAGTGAACGGTCCGTTCGCGCCGAACCGGTGGTGCCGGGTGGATGGCGCGAACGGACCGTTCACTTCCTCTAGCGGCGCAAACAGGCCGTTCACTTCTCCCCGCCGGTGGAGGCCGGTCAGCCGACGTAGGCGAGGAGGCGGTCCGCTCGGGCCGGTTCGCGGAGCTTGCGCAGGACTCGGTGCTCCAACTGGCGGATCCGCTCGCGGGTCACGCCGAGCTCGTGGCCGATCTCCGCCAGCGTTCGCTGGCGTCCGTCGTCGAGGCCGCAGCGCAGCCGGATGACCTGCTGTTCTCGCGGGCTGAGGGTGTCGAGGACGTCTTCGATCTCGTTGCGCAGCAACTGGATTCCCGCCGCTTCGCCGTCGTCCGGCAGGGCCAGCAGGTCGGCCAGGGTGCCGCCGTTGGAGCCGGTCGGCTGGTCCAGGCTCAGCGGTTCCTGCGCGAGCGAGAGCAGTTCGAGCAGGTGGCGGACCGGGATGTCCAGCGCCTGCGCGAGTTCGTCGTGTCCCGGCGCCCGGTCCAGCTTCGCAGTCAGTTCCCGGCGCAGGCGCGCCAGCCGGGTCAGCTGCTCGGTGAGGTGCAGCGGCAGCCGGATGGTGCGGGACTGGTCCGCCAGTGCCCGGCTGATCGCCTTGCGGATCCACCAGGTCGCGTAGGTCGCGAACCGGAAACCCGGGCTGTGGTCGTACTTCTCGACGGCGCGCAGCAGCCCGACGTTGCCCTCCTGGATCAGGTCCAGCAGCGGCATGCCGCGCCCGGTGTAGCGCTTGGCGATGCTCACCACGAGCCGCAGGTTCGCCTCCACCAGCGCGGCTCTGGCCACGCGCCCGTCGTCGGCTGCGGCTCGCAGCTCGATGCGGCGGGCCGCGGGCAGATCCGGGATTTCCAGGGCTTCTTCGGCGCGGAGCCCGGCCGCCGCGCGTTCGGCCAGGTCGGTTTCCCCGGCCCGGTCGAGGAGTTCGGTGCGGCCGATCCCGGCCAGGTAGAGGCGCACCGAATCGACGGCCGCCGAAGGCCGTTCGGTTCCGGGAACGTCGTCGAATTCGAGCAGCGGGGCCGCCACCTGCCAAGCCTTCCGGACACGGGTGCACGCCCTGCCCAGCGTGCCGAAAGCTGCTGGCAGCGTGCTGACGCGCGGATCGGCGGCTCACCTGCGGCGTAATCGCTGGCTGTGCGGCCGGAGCCGGGATTCTGGCGGCGGTGTGGTGCGGTCCGGGTACGGCTGGTCTCGAATCGGGTACTGTCCGCGGCGCCGTGGTCGGGATAGCCTTGCCGCGTGGGAGGGATCCGCCTTCGATGACAAGCCAGACCAGCGCACCGCCGAAGTCGAGCGCGTTCGGCCGTTCGCGGGATGAGGAGTGGTTCCGCCCGCAGCGCAGGCCGGGCCGCATTGGTCCGGTCAGCCTAACGCGGCTGCTCGCCTTCGAGGTCGTGCAGCTCGCCCTGTGCTTCTTCTTGTTCCAGGCTTTGTGGGCGTTGATCGTGGGCGGCCTGATCGGGTTGGCCGCGGCCGTGGCCACCTTCGGCCGGCGCGGCGACCAGTGGTGGACCGAGATGCTCTGGCTCCGCCTTCGGTTCCGCCGCAGGCGCGGCATCGTCGCGGCCCGCCGGGACGACGCGCGGCTGTCAGCGCTGTGCGAGCTGGCGCCCGATCTGACCGTGGAAGACGTTGCGGGCGAAGGGGATTCGCGGCTGGGCATGGGCAGCGACGGCGCCGGTTGGTTCGCGGTGCTGGAGATCGCCGACGACGAGGGGCCGCGGCCGCCGGGTCCGATGGCGGCGCTGGCGCGGATCGCGACCGAGCAGCCGGGCGTGGTGGTGCAGGTCGTCCTGCACAGCGCGCCGCTGCCGGGCACGAACCGGCGCGACGACGTGGTGTGGATCGCGGTGCGCCTGGACGCGCAGGTGGTCGCCCAGTCGGCAGTGGACAGCAGCAGCGATCCGGATGTCCCGGTGCTGCTCGCCGAACTGGCCAGGCGGGTCGAGAGGTTGTTGCGCCGCAGGGGACTGCGCGCGCGCCCGCTCGACACCAACGGGCTGCTCGACGCGCTGGTGCGCTCGTGCGACCTGGCCGAACCGGCGGACCGGCGGCCCGTGCAGCCGCGCGAGGAGTGGGATTCCTGGCGTTCCACCAGGTTGCGGCACGGCTGCTTCTGGATGCGGTCGTGGCCGAACCCGGAGCGCGGCGCGCTGCTGCTGTCGGCGCTGGCGGAGGTGCCGGAAGCGCAGGTCAGCATCTCGATCGCGCTGGAGCCGGGGCAGCGCGGCACCGATCTGTCCGCGCTGGTCCGGGTGGCCGCCGACGAGCAGCGGTACGAGCAGACCTGCGAGCTGGTGGCGCGCCTCGTCGAGCACGCGGGCGGCCGGTTGTCCAGATTGGACGGACAGTAGCTGCCCGCGGTGTACGCGTCGGCGCCGACCGGAGGAGGGGCGCGGTGAACGAGGGGCAGCACCCGGTGCAGTCGGCGGTCGCGCCGCCCGCGGTCGCGCGGCCGGAGCCGCCGAAACCCGTTGCGGCCAAGCGAGTTCCGGTGATCTCGGTGGCGAAGCCGCCGGAGACGACGGGGCCGGTCCAGGTCCCGAAGGGCCAGGACGCCGACGACGCGGCGTTCGCGCCCGCGCTCGGCACGTCGGAGTGGAACCAGCAGGCGGGCGGCGCGGTCCTGACGAACACCGCCGCCGCGTCCGCGTCGGTGGCGGCCGCGCAGGCCGTCGCCGCGCCGCTGCCACCCGGCGGGCCCGGCCCGCGCCAGGACGACACGCCGACGGTGGAGGTGCGCAAGCCACGCGGCTGGCGCCCGCGCAAGCAGCGTTCGGTGCCGAGGCTGGACATCGGCCGGCACCAGGCCGCCGAACCGGAGCTCGACCTGCTGCAGCTCACCGGCACGTCCTTCGGCTTCCCGCTGGGGCGGAACCAGGCGGGCTTCCCGGTGACGATGACGCTGTTCCAGCCGGAGCCGGTGTCGATCGCGCTGGTCGGCGCGTCCTGGGCGGCGCGCCTGCTGGCCTACCGGGCGTTGCGCTTCGGCGCGAAGGTCCTGGTGTTCACCGACCAACCGGCGGGCTGGTCGGACCTCGGGCAAGCGGCGACGGGCCGCGCGGACCGGGTCGCGGTGCTGGAGCCGGGTGCCCCGGCGGACGCACCGGTCCTGTCCCTGTACGACGCGGAATCACCGCCGTCCCCGGCGGCACCCGCGCCGTGGCAGACGCGAGTCATGGTGCTGCACCGGTTCACGCCGCAGCGAGCCCATGCGGCCCTGCAAGCGGATGTCCTGCTGCTGCAGCGGTTGGCGGCGGACGAAGCGGCGGCGATCGCCGCGGCTCGCCGCTTCACATCGCGAACGGCGGAGCAGCTGCAGGCCGTGCACGACGACATGCTGGCGGTGCTGACGAAGTCGGAGAACCACTACGTGTGGGTGAACCCGGCGGACCGCGAACAAGAAGAACTCGGCGCCCCAGGCCGCTACTGAACGGATCCGGTCTTCCACACGAGGCGGAGCTGCTCCGCGGCATCGGTGGCTTGGCGAAGACCCGCTTGGTAGGCGGGTTCCCAGGCCGTCCGGTCACTCATGTCCGAGCCGAATGCGCGTATTGATGCCGGATCGGGCTCGATGGTCACCACTGCGTGCGCCGCGTGCACGAGCTGGTCGCGGGCACCCGCCGGCTCCGGACGGTGTTCGACCTCTCCTACCAGGCGTTGGAGCAGGACGAGCGCCGGCTGTTCCGGCTGCTCGGCCTGCACCCGGGCGACGAGTTCACCGCCGACGCGGCGGCCGCGCTGGCCGGGATCACCGCGACCGAGGCCCGCATCCTGCTGGACCGCCTGGTGGACGAGCACCTGGCCAACGTGGTCACCAGGCACCGCTACCGCCTGCACGACCTGCTCGCCGAATACGGCCGGGGCCTGGTGCGGGAAGAGGAACCCGAGGCGGAGCGCTCCGCGGCGATCACCCGGGTGCTGGACTTCTACCTGCACAGCACGGCCGGCGCGACGCGCCTGCTGCAACCGCACCAGCCCGAGGTGCCGCTGGTGGGCAGCGAACCAGAGCACCTCCCGGCCCTGAGCACCCGGGAGGCGGCCAGGAGCTGGCTCGACGCCGAGCGCGCCTGCCTGATCGCGGCGGTGCGGTTAGCGGCGGCGCGCGGCTGGCCGACGCACGCCTGGCAGCTCACCCGGTCGCTGCGCGAGTACCTCTACCTCTACGGCTACGGGCACGACCACGACTGGGTGCGCACCCACGAGGCCGCGCTGGCCGCGGCGATCGCCGCGCAGGATGCCGCAGGCGAGGCGATGACCAGGGCGGATCTGGCGGCGACGTACCTGGAGCTGGGTCGCGGGGCGGAAGCGCGCGAACACCTGTACCGGGCGCTGGAGTTCCACCGGCGGACGGGAGACCGCGCGCAGGAGACGAGCACGCTGGAGTCGCTCGGGGTCGTGTGCTTCCGGTTGGGCGAGTTCGACGAGGCGCTGCAGCACCTCCGGCAAGGCGCGTCGCTGTGCGCCGGGCGCGACCCGTACCGCGAGGGAGTGTTGCGCAGCAATCTCGGAAATGCCTTGGCGGCAGAGGGTTTCCTCCGCGAGGCGTTGGCGAGCCTGCAGACCGGGCTCGAACTGTCCAGGCAGGCGGGCAACATCGACGGGGAGTCCAGCGCGCTCGCGGACATCGGCGACGCGCACCGCCGGCTGGGCGACCACGAAGCGGCGCTGGAATACCTGCACCGAGCGCTGGAGCTGGCCGCGGACCACGGCCTGACGCCGAAGGTCGCCTACGCGAACCACCGCCTGGGCAAGGCGTACCGGGAGCTCGGGCGGTACTCGGAAGCGACGGCGAACCTCCAGGCGGCGCGCCAGATAGTGGCGAAGGTCGGGGGCCCGGCGGCGGAGAGCGAGGTGCTGGTCGACCTGGGAGCGGCGCACCGGGACGTCGGCGACTTCGCGAGGGCGGGCGTGCTGATCGACCAGGGCCTGAGCCTGGCCACCGACCGAGGAGAGCGCTACCAGCAAGCCCTGGCCCTGCGAGAGCTGGGAGAACTGCACCACCGCGCGGGCCGCGAAGACCTGGCGAAGGAAGCCTGGCGCCGAGCCGACGAGGAGGCGGCCGCGACCAACGGCCGCGATCGCGTGCCCGAGTCGCCTCTCGCAAGCACCCGAACCGGCTCGCCTCAGGCCACCGCGTAGTCGCCGAGGGCATGTTCGAGCAGGCCGAAGGCGCGGGCGGCTTCCTCCGCGACTGTCCCGGCGATCTCGTCGCCGGTGTTCCCGGCCAGGGTGAGCTCCTGGATCCGCTGGAACAGGATGGCGCCCAGCAGCCCGGCGGCAGTGCGGACGGTGATGCCGGACCGCTGCCCGTCGCCGGCGAGGGCCTCGGCCAGCGCCTGTTCGCGCTGGTCGTGCAGGCAGGCCGACAGGGTTCGGCGACCAGCGGCAATACGACATCGCGATGCGACGCCTCGAAGTCGCATGCCACGCGGACTACTCGTTCCGCGCGATGGCGGACCTCTTCGCCGGACGCGGCCTGACCGCCGATCCCTCGGCCCGGGACCAGTCCATGGCCGCGTCGCTCTTGTGGCACCTGGAGCAGCTCGGACCTGGAACCCGCGTCGTGCTGGCGGCCCACAACGCCCACATCCTGAAGTCCCCGATCTCCTCACGGCGCTGCGCCCTGGGTGAGGACTACTTCGCCCTCGGCCTGACCAGCACCGACGGGCACACCGCGGACATGCGACCCGACGAGGCAGCGCCGTTCGGGTTCACCGTCGAGGACACGACGCTCGAACAGCCCGAGCCGGGCAGCATCGAAGCCGCCTTCGCGGACACCGGTCTCGGCTTCAGCCTTGCCGGCCTCCGCCAGTCGGGCGCTGGGGACACCGGGCCCTGCAAAGCGCCTACCTGCACATCCCGGTCCTTGGCGCCTTCACCGGAACCTCCGCCGTCGCCACCAATGCCCTTGGGTGAGGGCCGGACCCGACGGCTGCGGCCCAGAGCCGTGGCCTCGCGTAGGCGGCTTCTCAGGACAGCGGCATTCGGCGAGGGGGCTCGGTAGTCGTCTGGAGTCGGGGCCGGGCGGCGCTACCCGCACCAGTTTCAGGCGGATGGCACGGCAGAACTGTCACTTCGACGATCGGGAGCACTTCGGGCGCCCGCCCGGGGTGAGGATCTGCCGGACTTGGCCCAGCAGATCGCAGGAGTCGTGCCAGTCGCCGTCGACGGCGAGCGCGATCTTCTCCACACCCGCCTCCGCATACGCCGCGAGCTGCTCGGCGACCTGCTCCGGAGTCCCGGCGACGACGTAGCCGCGGGCCTCGTCGACCGGAATGCCGAAGGACTTCGCCAGGTTCTCGGCGCAGCGGTCGTGCACGCGGTCGTCGGGGCGCTGGACCAGGCTGCCTTGGATCGCGATCGCCAGGTGTGGCGCCTGGCGATCGTGCTGCTCGGCGAGCTCGCGCAGCCGCTCGGCGTTCGTCCGGATCTCCTCGGGCGTGTGCAGCTCGGCGAACCAGCCGTCGCCGAAGCGAGCCGCGCGGCGCAGCGCGGCGGGCGCGGAGCCGCCGATCCACAGCGGCGGCACGGCGGCAGCCGGGGCGAGCTGGGCGGTCGCGCCGTGCGGCAGCGCCGTCGGCTCGCCGGCGAGCAGCGACGGCAGGAGCTGCAGGAACTCGTCGGTGCGCCGACCGCGCCTAGCGGCGTCGAGGCCCACGGCGGCGTAGCCGCTGTCGTGGCCGCCGACGCCGATGCCGAGGTGCAGGCGGTCGCCGCCGGTGAGGTGTTGCAGCGTCGCGATCTGCTTGGCGGCGCACACGTGCGGGCGCAGCGCGGGCAGGTAGACGGCGAAACCGATGTCGATGCACTCGGTCACGGCAGCCGCCGTGGCCAGCGCGAGCATTCCGTCGAGCGACGGAACTCCGTTGGCGAGGTGATCGCCGCTCCAGATGGCGTCCAGCTCGGCGTCCACGGCGTGGTAGGCCGCCTCCCGGATCTCTGCCTCCACCGCGCTGGGCAAGAAGATTCCGACTTCCACCGGCATTGTTCGCCCCCGAGGGTCACGGGATCAGTGCTGGTCCCCAGCATCGAACCTCCAGCACGCTAGAGGTCAAGCCGCCGGATGCGGTGTTGACCTCTAGTTATGTCGAACTCTTAGCGTTCGTGCCAGTCGAGCGAAGGGGTGCCGAGGATGAGCGGCGACAAGGTTCTCGTGGTGGGTGCGACCGGCAAGGTGGGCAGGCATGTCGTCGCGGGGCTGCTGGCGGAGGGCGTCGAGGTCCGCGCGATGACGACGCGCGACCCGGCCGAGGTGGCGGCACCGGACGGGGTGGAGGTGGTTCGAGGCGACGTGACGGCCCCGGACTCGCTGCCGCTCGATGGAGTCGGGTCGGTGTTCCTGGTCTGGCCGTTGCTGTCGGCGGAGCTCGCGCCGCCGGTCGTGGACGCGATCGCGAAGCGGGCCGGGCGCATCGTCTACCTGTCGGCCACCAGCGCGGGTGACGACGAGGTGTTCCACACCCAGGTGGAGCGGCTCATCGAGGCATCCGAGGCGGACTGGACGTTCCTGCGCGCCGGTGGATTCGCCGGCAACGTGCTGGGCTGGGCCGACGCGATCCGGTCCGAGGGCGTGATCCGCGATGCGTACGGCGCGGCGGCCCGGCCGCTGATCCACGAGAAGGACATCGCGGACGTCGCGGTGCGGGTGCTCGTCGACGAAGGCCACAGCGGGGCGACGTACGCCCTGACCGGGCCGGAGGTGTCGACCCAGAGCGAGCAGCTGCGGACGATCGGCGAAGCCATCGGCCGCCGGCTGCGATGGGAGGAGATCTCCCGGGGCGCCGCCCGGCGCCGACTGCTGGACAACGGCTGGCCGGCCTCGTTCGCCGACGGGGCCCTCGACTACTGGGAGCGGATCTCCCGCGACCCGGAGCCGGTGTCCCCGCACGTGGAGCAGGTGACCGGCCGCCCGGCGAGGACCTTCCGGGAATGGGTCGACGACCACATCGCCGACTTCCGCTGAAGTCCCGCAATTTCCATTGAAATCGAACCTTCGATTTCAATGGAACTTGCGGATCACCGGCGTGTCGCACCCGACACGCCGGTGCCTGTGGACAACTCACCGCAATTTCAATGGAAATCGGACCTCTGATTTCCATTGAAATTGCGGTCGGAGCGCCGGTCCGAGCCGACGCAGGAGGCCGGACGGCACCGACCCAGGGGCGCCGGGACCGGGAGGCACCGGGACCAGGGGCCTTGAGACGGGGGCGCAGGGACGGGGCACGCGGGGACGAGGCACGCGGGGACGGGGGCGCGGGACCGGGACCAGGGGCCTCGGGGACGCGGGGACGCGGGGACGGGGGTGCGGGAGGGCGTCGGGTCAGGGGCCGGTGCAGATCGATGGGACCGCTCGGACGAGGCCGCGGCGGTGCAGGTCGGTCAGCCGCAGGTCGGTGCTGGCGTGGTGGAAGGCGCTGGTCAGGTAGCCGTCGCAGGACGGCTCGTCGCGCAGTTGCCGGGTGTCGCGCAGTTCCAGCAGGATCTCGTCGTTCAGCCGGTCGATGATCGGCCTGATCTCGCCCAGATCCGGGCGTTCCACCGGCCGCTCGCCGGGGTTCGCGGCCCACCTCTCGTGCAAGGCCCGCTGGACGAGCTTGCTGGCCTCGATCTGGTCCCGGAAGACCCGCTTCGACTCCGCCGGGTCGATGCCGAGCTCCACCGACTTGCGGGCGACCGCGTCGAGCACTTGCTGTTCCCGCACCGGATCGTCGATCGGCTGGCCGGTGCCCCACTTGGCCGCGGCGACCTTGTCCGATGTGGTGACGCGCGCGGCGGCCGACCGCAGCAGCGGGTCGAGCGATTCCCGTTCGCAGGAGTGGGCCGGGGACGCGAGCGCGGCGATGATCGCGCCGACGAGGAGCATTGAACGCACCGGTGCCTCCTGATCGACGATCCAGCCGCGCCAGAGTACTGCGCACCCACCGCCGAAACGCCAACGAAGACAGCGACTTTCAGCCATCTCACCGAACGCGACCACACCGTCGCGCAACCCGGATCACCATCCGCAAGCGGCCCCGGGTGCCGGGATTCTGCCGAAAGTAAGGGCGGCCGCTGCCGAAAGACCACTGCCCGGGCGACTCCCCGATCCATACCTTCGACCGCGTTGCGAGCAGATGCGGAGGATCGATGAGTTCGTCGTTGGCCACCAACGAGATCGAGGACGTGCCGGACATCAGCATCGACTGGTACCGCGCGGTCACGGGCTTCGCCCACGACGCGCCGGGCTGGGTGCAGGCGTTGGCGGATGTGGCGACGGAGGCGGTGATCCTGGTGTTCGGCGCCCTGGTGCTGGCGAACCTCTGGCGAACCCACCGGGCCGACCGCCGGCTGCGCGTCCTCGCGTTCGCGGCCCCGGCGGTCACGGTGCTCGCCTACGCGATCAGCGAGGTGACGAAGACGTTCGTCGAGCAGGAAAGGCCGTGCCGCGAGGTCCGCAACATCGTCGCGACGATCGCGGAGTGCCCGGAGCCGGGCGACTGGTCGTTCCCCAGCAACCACAGCACCATTGCCGCGGCGGCCGCGGTCGGCCTGGCCGTCGCATGGCGCCGGCTCGCCGTCATCGTCGCCCTGCTCGCGGTGCTGGAGGCATTCCTGCGGGTCTTCGTCGGCGTCCACTACCCGCACGACGTGATCGCGGGCCTCCTGCTCGGCGCGATCGTCGCCGCAGCGGGCATGGCCCTAGCCGCGACGCTGGCCAAGACCCGCCAAGCCGCGCTGCAACACCGCTGAAGCCAGCACCTTCGAAACCAGCCGCGCCACTGACGCCCGGAGCGAACGGTCCGTTCGCTCCGCCTGTTCGGCGCGGCTTTTCGAGGTGAACGGCCTGTTCGTCTCGGTAGACGAGGCGAACAGGCCGTTCACTCGGCCCCGCGCTCAGGTGTCGCCGCGCTCCACCAGGCCCGCTTCGTAGGCCAGGATCGCGGCCTGCACCCGGTTCTTCACGCCCAACCGGCCCAGGACGGCGCTCACGTACGCCTTCACCGTGCCCTCCACGACGTGCAGCCGCCGGGCGATCTCGGCGTTCGACAACCCGGCCCCGACCAGTGCGAGCACTTCGCGCTCCCGGTCGCTGAGCGCGTCCACGTGCTCTCGCGCGGCGATCTCCTGCTGCAGCCGCGGCCCGCCCAGCTGCCGGATCACCCGGTGCGCCACCGGCGGCGAGAGGTACGCGCCGCCTTCGGCCGCCGCCCGCACGCCCAGCAGCAGTTCCCGCGGATCACCGGTCTTGAGCAGGAATCCGCTGGCGCCGCCGTGCAACGCCCGCGTGACGTAGGCGTCCTCGTCGAACGTGGTCATGATGAGCACCGCGGTTTCCGGCGCCACGCGGCGGATTTCGTCCGCCGCGCCGAGGCCGTCGAGCTCCGGCATCCGGATGTCCAGCAGCGCCACCGCCGGCCGGTGCCGCCGCACCAGTTCCACCGCGTCCCGCCCGTTGGCGGCTTCCCCGACGACCTCGATGTCCGGGTCCGCGGCCAGGATCGCCCGCACCCCGGCGCGAACCATGGCCTCGTCGTCGGCCAGCACCAGTCGCACGTCTCCTCCTACCGCCGCAGATAGTCCTTGCCCACCAGCACGTCCTGCCGGAAGCACAGCCGGTACAGGTCGCCGCTCCGCTCGTCGAACGGATCTCGGTGCGTGCTGTAGTAAGCGCAGCTCGCACCGGGCGGCCGGGGCGGGTCGGCGTCGGGTGGGTCGTCGATCCGAGTCCGCGCCGGCAGCAGGTGCTCGATCGACGACCGGGACTGCCCGACCTGCATCCGGTCGTACGCCGCCGGGGGCAGTACGGAAGTGATGGTGTCGAACGCCGTGATGCCCGCGGTCAGCAACCCCAGCACGACGGCGCTCGCCGCTGCCGCCACGACCGCGATGTTGCGGCTGCTGCGCACCTGACCTTCGGCCCGGGCCAGGCGCGCTGCGGATTCCGAGGCCTCGATGGCCTGCGCGACCTGCGGAATCCGAGCGGACAGCAGGAACCGCCCGCGCTCAGGGCCGGCCTGGAAGGTCCCGCCCGCCAGCCGCACCCGCTCGGCGAGGGCGACGAGGCCGTACCCGCCGCTGGAAACCGGCTCGCGATCACCGGTCAGCGGGTTCGCCACCGACACTTCGCTCTCGTCGGCGGTGTGCCGCACCTCGACGGTCACGGCCGCCCCCGGCGCGTGCTTCGCCGCGTTGGTCAGCGCCTCCTGCACGATCCGGCACACCGCGCGGGCGCGCATCGACTGCACCACCTCGCCGGTCTCCGCCAACGCCACCGCCATCCCGGCGGCCCGCGCCTGCTCGACCAGCTCCGCGACGCTCTCGCCGGTGACCGGCCCGGAGTCGTCGCGCAGGACCTCGACGACCTCCCGCAACCGCTCGGCCGCATCCGTCACCGAGGCCCGCGCCTGCCCGGCCGCCTCCCGGTGCCCGGCGTCCAGCGAGGGCGCCACCTCCAGCGCACCGATCCGCAGCGCGACCAGGCTGAGCTGGTGGCCGAGCAGGTCGTGCATGTCCCTGGCGATCCGGGTGCGTTCCTGCAGCCGCGCCTGGTCGCCCACGATCTGCTGCTGCCGCTCCAGCTGCTCCGCCCGCTCCCAGCCGGCCCGCACCAGCGCCCGGTACTTCTGGTGGTGCCGCCCGAGCAGCCACGGGATCAGCGCGAACAGCAGCGCGCCGATCAGCGTCACCAGCCAGGCCCCGACGTCGTGCGCCAGCACGAGCACGAGCAGCGACACCACGCCGGTGGCCAGCGCGAGCCGGACCAGCGCGTCGCGGTGCCTGCGCACCCGGAACCCGGCGTTGTAGCTGGTGGCGATCAGCATCGGGGTGAAGGCGAACGCCGCGATGACGCCCGCGTCCGGCCGGGGGATCAGCGCGCCGGCCCAGGCGGCCAGCGCGATGACCGTGGCGACGAGCGGCCAGGCCCGGCGCAGCGCCACGGTGATGCCGACCACGCCGACGCCGAGCGCGATCTCCCAGCCGCTGAGCGGATCGGTCGCGGCGACCACGTTGACCAGCAGCACGGGAGCGGACAGGACGAGCCACCACGGCACGTCCCGGATCGACACCTTCACCGCGTCGACGCTACCGGCAGGTCGGTAATGTCGGATTGATGCTGGAGCTGAGCGCGGAGTGGTACCGGGCGATCGCGGAGTGGGGAGCGATGTCACCGGGCTGGGTGCACGGCCTCGCGCTGTTCGGCACCCAGGCGCTGCTGGCGGCGTTCGCGGCGCTGACGCTGCTCGCGTGGTGGCGAACCCGGCGACTTCCGGTGCTGCTCGCGCCGCTGCTCGCGGCCGGGGCGGCCTGGCTGTTCAGCGACCTGATCAAGAACGTCGTGCGGCAGGACCGGCCGTGCCGGGCGATCCCGATACCGGGAGGCACGATCAAGGACTGCGCGGAGGTGGGCGTCTGGTCGCTGCCCAGCAGCCACTCGGCGGCGGCCGCGGCGTTCGCGGTGGCGCTGTCGATGCTGTGGCGGCGCATCACGGCGATCGTGGTGCTCCTCGCGCTGCTCGAAGGCTTCTCCCGGATCTTCATCGGGGTCCACTACCCGCACGACGTCCTCGCGGGCTTCCTCCTCGGCGCGGCCCTGGGAGTCATCAGCGTCCTTGCGTGCAACAACGTGCGATTCCGGCGGAAACCGCTCCAAGCATCGTGAGCCGCCACCCGGCCTAGCCGAGCTCCGCGCGGATGAAGTCGCCGAAGGAACGCGGCGGGCGCCCCGTGACGTCCTGGACGGTCGAGGTCGTGCGGTCTTCGCCACCTGCCCGGATGTGCTCGTCCATGGCCGCCAAGTCCGCCGCGAAGTCCGCGGGCAGCTCCGCCGTAAGCCGCCGGGCCAGCTCGCCCGTGGTGATGTTCCGGTGCCGGACCGGCCGCCCGGTGACCTCCGAGATGATCACCGCGGCTTCGCCGTAGCTCAAGGTCTCCGGACCGGTCAGCAAGTACTCGTCGGCCACATCTTCCGAGGTCAGCGCGTGTGCGGCGACGGCGGCGATGTCGGCGGCGTCGATCCAGCCGAGCCGTCCCGAACCGGTGGCGGTCACGATCTCGCCGCGTTCCCGGATGCCGTCGGCCACCGGATGCCGGCCGGTGAAGTTCTGCATGAACCAGGTGGGCCGCAGCACCGCGCAGCCCGGCGTCGACGCGATCCGCGCGCGGTACTCCTCCAGCCCCGGCGCGTTCGGCAGCATGGCGGACGACCCGAGCGCGACGATCCGGCGCCCGGCGGCGGTCGCCAGGAACGGCCCGACCTGCGGCATCGGGTCGATGACCCCGACCGGCGGCACCAGGTAGACGCGGTCGACGCCGTCCAGCGCGCGCCGCTGCGAGTCCGGGTCGGCCCAGTCGAAGCGCACGTGGTCCGGGTCGTCGGCCGGGTTCCTGCTCGCGATCCGCACCGCGATCCCGCGCTCCCGCAGAACTGTCGCAAGTGGACGGCCGGTCTTCCCGGTGCCGCCGGTGATCAGCACGGTCACGAGCGCACCTCGCCGCCCAGCGCGGTCACGAGGCCGGCGAGCTCCCCGGACGCCTTGGCGCCCATGACCGGGCTCCAGTAGTCGCGGTACGAAGCGATCGCGCCGTCGCGCACGACGATCACCGCGACGTAGCGCATCTCGTAGTCCGCGCCGGTCGCCACGGTCCGGCCGCGCGCGGTGAACTCGGCGACGATGGTGGCCGGATCGGTGGTCCGGTGGACGACCACGGACGGGAAGCCCGCGATGTCCAGCTTCTGCGGGTAGTCCGCCAGGTATTCGCGCAGCGCTTCCCGCCCGTTCAGGCGCTCGGGGGTGCCCTCCGCGAACGGGAACTCGAAGGTGCAGTCGGGTGCGAACAGGTCGACGAACCCGTCCATGTCCTTGGCCAGCAGCAGGTCGAGGGCCTGCTCGAAGAGTTGGTTCGCTTCCACGCCGTCCAGGTTCGCCGCCCGGGAGCGGGCCGAGCAGGTCCGCGATTGCCCCGGATCGGCGGTCCGTGGCTGGGCGGTCCGCCCCGGTGGCAAGGTGGTGAGGTGAACAAGCGCGAGCTGGCCGATTTCCTGCGCCGTCGCCGGGAGGAGCGACGTCCCGGCGATGTCGGGTTGCCCGCCGGGTCCGGCCGCCGCCGCACGCCCGGCCTGCGCCGCGAGGAGGTCGCCTGGCTGGCGGGGGTGTCGACGAACTACTACGAGCGCCTCGAACAGGCACGCGCGCCGCGCCCGTCGACGCAGGTCCTCGCGGCCCTGGGCACGGCTCTGAAGTTGTCGGAGGCGGAAAGCGAGCACCTGGCGCGGCTGGCAGGGCAGGCCCCGCCGGCCTCGGAGGCCGCGGAGCCGGTGCCGGAAGGCGTGCTGCGGCTGCTCGACCGCCTCGGCCCGGTCCCGGCGTACGTGGTGAACGAGCGGCTCGACATCGTGGCGTGGAACGCCCACGCCGCAAGCCTGATCACCGATTTCTCGAAGCTGCCGCGCGAGGAGCGCAACACCCTGCGCCTGTCCATGCGAGGACTGTGCTCGCCGAGCGGCGAGAACCACTTCGCCCGCCAGGCGGCGGCGGAGCTGCGCCTGGCCGCCGCCCGCCACCCGGACGACCGGGCACTAGCGGCGCTGACCAGGGAATACGCCGAGTTCAGCCGGGAGTTCGCGGAAAGCTGGCGAGACCACGAGGTCCGGCCCCGGCCAACGCTGCGCAAGCGGATCGACCACCCGGACTTCGGCCCGCTGGACCTGGACTGCCAAACCCTGCACGTCCCGGGCCAGAAGCATCGCCTGATCCTCCTCTCGGCGGAACCGGGAACAACGACCCACAAAGCCCTCGAACGCCTAATCGCCGCAGCTGAGTAGCGCGTGCCGCCCGTAGGCCTCGGTCTCCATCTCGCGTTGTCGCTCCATCGCGACGCGCGCGCAGAGCTGCCAAACGCCGAGCGCGCTATCGCTTGAGCCCGCGTGCTGCCCGGGCGGCCGATCGATCCAGTGGAATCCAACGACGACGAAAACCGACGAAACGAGCAGAAACCCAAAGACCGCAATCATTTCTCGTCCCTTTCAAGAGGCCCGGCAGAGGCGGGGTTTCGGGGGAGGGGGCATCCCGCCCCTGCCGGGGAGGCCTCGCCGCACCGGGCCGGGGGATGCTGGGCGGCGAGGCGGTCATAGGCGGCGCTGAAGTTCCGAGCCCGGTTTCCGCTGGTCACTCCGGTCGTGAGTGGTTTTGGCCGCTATGGCGACCAAAAACACTCACGACCTCTCACCTGCGGAAACAGGTGCAGTGGGGGACTCAGAAGTCCCAGACGGTCGAAGGTGAGCCGCGTAGCCGATACTCCGCGACGCACTCGGGGCACTGGGCGGTGATGCTCGCCGTGCGCGGAGTGGCGGGCCACGGCGTCGGCCACGGGATCTTCACGTTCTCGCGGCAAAGCGCGACGACTTCGGTTCCGGCGGGCCATCGTCCGGGCTTGTCGGTGATGCCGTGCCGGACCTTCGAGCCGGGCGGCACGATCCAGTAGACGACGCCCTCCCGCCGAGCGGCCACCGAAGCCGCATCGAATCCCACCCACCAAGCCGACGTGCTCATGAGCGCCTCCGCACAGCTGGTTTACACGCTGAGTGAACAATTGATGATGGTTCGTAAGTTTGCTAGAAGCGTGCAAATTTGCAAGATCTCGTTCGTGTGATCGCTCGAAGTGGTCACTGCGCTTTAGGCTGGCGGCATGGCGAACTCCCCACGGGCACGCGCTTTGGCCGCGGAACTGCGCGCTGCTCGCAAAGCCCGGAAACTTTCGCAGGGGCAGATTGCCGACCAGATCGGCTGGAGCATCGCCAAGGTCAGCCGAGTCGAGACCGCGAAGACGGGTATCACCGAGGCGGACGTCTCGGCGCTCCTAGCCGTGCTCAGGGTGAAGGGCAAGGACCGGGAACACCTGCTCAAGATGGCGCGCGAGCTGGATCAACCGGCGTGGTGGGAGCTGCACAGCGGCTTGCCGTCCCAGCTACGCGCTCTCATCGACGCCGAGCAACGGGCAGCTCGGATCACCTACGTATCGACCAGCTACCTGCCCGGACTGCTGCAAACCCGCAGTTACTCACGAGCGATCTTCGAGGTGGGCGAACAGACCGAGCGAGAGGTGGAAGAGGCCGTCGCGGTTCGGCAAAGCCGTCAAGGCGTGTTGGACAAGGCGAACCCTGCCGAGTTGCTCGCGTTCCTGGATGAAACCGTGCTCATGCGGCCGGTCGGCGGTCCAGCCGTTGCCGCTGATCAGCTTCGCTTCGTGCTCAAGTCCATGACGCAGCCGAACATCGAGGTTCGAGTCCTACCGCTGGAGCTGGGCGCTCACATGGGTCTGGACGGTGTGTTCTCGATTCTGGAGTTCCCGCATGCCAACTCGCATGTCTATGTGGAGGCGCCCAACGCTGGTGCCATGGTGTCGGAGCCCGAAGATGTAGACCCGTTCCATCGCGCGGTGGATAGGCTGGCGCAGGTTGCTTTGGACGAGGCCGAATCTGCGCAGGTGATCGCCGAGCACGCAGAGCGGATGGAAGGCGAAGCGGGATGACGACAACCCAGTTCACGCAGTGGCGGAAGAGCAGTCGGAGCGGGAACCAGAGCGCTTGCGTTGAGGTCGGCTCGGCCCCTGGCCTGATCGGCGTACGAGACACAAAAGACCGAGATGGCGGGACCTTAGCGGTGTCGCGGGCTGCATGGGGTCGGTTCATCGCGGCAACGAAAGCCGGACAGTGCGACGCTCCTCTGTGAGGTAGCAGTGTTGACGACCTGGCGAAAGAGCAGCTACAGCGGCCACAACACGGGCTGCGTCGAGGTCGGTTCGGCCCCGGGCCTGGTGGGGGTTCGCGACACGAAGGACCGTGACAGCGGGACCTTGGCCGTTCCTCGCGAGGCCTGGGCTCGGTTCGTCGCTGCCGTGAAGGCCGATCACTTCCGCTGATGAGTGCTGTTTTTGCTGGTCAGGGCTCGTGAGTACTTTGGGCTGCTATAGCGACCCAAAGTACTCACGAGCCCGAGGTCAGCGCTGGGGCAGGCGGTACGCCCAGTTCCAGGCCGCTTCCAGCGGGCCGCGTTCGAAGCGGCGCAGCCACAACGTCGACAGCGTCATGAACGTCGCGCAGATCGCCGCCCAGATCACCAGCACCCACCACGGGCGGGCCCAGTCGAAGCGCGCCGCCAGCCCGAATCCCCAGCCGTAGCACAGGATCGCTGCCGCGAGGTTCTGGAAGACGTAGCAGGACAGCGCCATCCGGCCGACCGCCGTCAGCCCGCGCCGCAGGACGCCCGGCGCGCCGCGCAGCGCGCCCACTACGGTCGGGATCAGCCCGAGCAGGCCCAACGCGATGATCGGCGGCAGGATGTAGCGGTCGACCATGAACCAGCCCTGCCCCGAGAAGGCGGTGAGCAGGTTCAGCGGCACCCCGATGCCGAAGCCGAACAGCATCAGGCGGTTCCGCAGCCGCTGCCCCTCGGCGGCGAACACCCCCGCGCGGAACAGCCGGGCGCCGATCAGGAACAGCGCCACGGACATCGGGATGATGAAGATCGCTTCGATCCGGTAGGCGCCCCAGTGGGTGATCCGGGTGGTCACCTGCTCCAGCCAGCTGCCGGTGGTGAACAGCTGCGACGGCGCGCCGCCGCCACCCATCGACGCGTGCCCGGTCAGCAGGCCGAGCGTGACCACGCTGATGAACGCGACGTGCAGCGAGGCCATCGCGATGATCCAGCCCTTGACCGCCCGGTCACTGCGCCCGATCAGGTAAGCGACCAGCATCGATGTCACCGCGTAGCTCATCAGCACGTCGAACTCGAAGATCAGGATGTAGTGCAGCAGGCCCTCGGTGAACAGCAGCGCCGCCCGCCACAGGTACCAGCCGGGCCAGCGACCGCCCCGGCGCCGCGCCGACCGGTACTGCAGCTCCAGGCCGATGCCGAACAGCAGCGTGAGCAGGGACAGGAACTTGCCGTTGGCGAGGAACCGGATGGTCGCCTCGATGTTCGCGGTGAGGGTGCCGGTCTCCACCATGGTCAGCATCCCGGCCGGCCCCTCCGGGTCGGTGAAGATCCAGATGTTGGTGCCCAGCGTGCCTAGGATGGCGACGCCGCGGACCACGTCTATCGCGGTGATCCTGCTGGAGGTGGGTGCCTGCCGTAGTACCTCGGTCATGAATTCCCCAGTCGTTCGAAACTCGCCTCCGCAACCACGGAGGGTTACGATGCAAGTGCATGGTAAACGGGTGTCGCGCCCGTTTGCAATGCGATCGCATTGGAAAGGTGCAAGACGGTGCCCAAGCAGGTGGACCACGAGGCCCGGCGGACCCAGATCGCCGAGGCGCTGATGCGGCTGGCGAGCCGCGGCGGCCTGGAAGCGGTCAGCCTCCGCGACGTCGCGGCCGAAGCGGGCGTCTCGATGGGCGCGGTGCAGCACTACTTCAAGTCGAAGGACGAGATGCTGGGCTTCGCCATGGGGCACGTGAACAACCGGGCCTCGAAGCGGATCGCGCAGCGGCTGGGCCAGGAGGGCGAACGGCCGAAGGTGCGCGTGGTGCTGCGGACGCTGATGCTCGAAATGCTGGCGCTGTCCGACGACAGCCGCATGGAGTTCCTGACGCACATCGCGTTCTTCCTGCGCGCGCTCGGTGCGCCGGACCTGGCCGCGACCTACCGCGAGTGGTGGCCGCAGCTGGAGGCGTGGGTGACCTCCGAGCTCCGCGCCGCGCAGGAGTCCGGCGAGCTACCCGCCGACCGGGACCCGGAGCGCGAGGCCGAAGCCCTGCTGCTCATCCCGGATGGCCTGTCGGTCGGCCTGCTGCTGGGCCACCGGACCGGCGAAGGCGCGATAGCGGCCGTCGACTACCACCTCGACCGGCTCTTCGGAGAGTCCACAGAGGACTGATCATCCGTGCTCGCCCCCGGCTAGTCGTCCGACGAAACCGGCCGGATCCACGGTGAAGCTACCGATTCCGGCGCCGACGAACGCCTTCTCGGCCGAGAGAGTCCCGGACACCAACCCGCCGATGGTCTCGTCGTACTGCTGCGCGGGAGCTTTGTCGGCCGTCAGCAACAAGGTCTTCACGAGGTTCTTCGCGGCGTCCTCGACCTGGTCCTTCGCGGAGTCGATCGAGGCTCGCGCCTGGCCGCGGCATGGCTCGGTGGTCCCGGGATCCGTGCATGCCTGTTCGGCCTGCCGCTGAGCCCAGGCCAGCACGTCGCGGTACCGCTGCATGGCCCGGGCGGATTCGGTGAAGCCATCGGTCGCGCGAAGCGAATCGGGTGTGATCCCGTGCAGCGCCACGGCGTGCTCTTGCAGTGGATCCAGCAGCACGTTCGTGCCCTGCGGCAAACCCGGCAGATACCCGTCCAGCAGCCGAGCGCCGGTGAGCACCAGGTACTCGGACCGGTCGCCCTCGCCGCGCCGCCGCCGGTACTCGGCGAAGTACCGAAGGTCCGAGAACACTGGCAGCCACGGAGTCTCGGCGACGTGCACGACGGGCACGGCCGGCGGATCGGACGCGTACTCCAGGTAAACGCCGCTGCGGCGGAAGGTGGCCACCAGATCGGCCGGTCGCTGCACGGTCCGCCGGAACCGGAGAGCCTCTCGAACCAGCGGTGGCGCATCCGGAACGCACGTAGCCGAACCCATCTCTCCTCCGTAGTCGCGCGAGCACAGAGAGTGGCCAGGCTACTGGATCAAGAACGGCAAAAACCGACCAAAGCAGGTGGTATGAACCATAACCCCGACTACTCCGAACGGCGGTAAGTGATCAGATGTCCACCCCGACGCAACCCGCCCCACCGGAGACCACGAGGTAAGGGCCACTCGTTCATCCCTCGAACGACTCGGTGTCCGGGCAAGCGTCGATCGACATCGGATATCTCGGTTCCCGAGATGCCCTACGGTCAACTATCTGCCCCAGGCTCGGATTTGGGAGCCGCGGGCTTGGTTTTGGTCGGCAGCGGGACCTCGGCGTGACGTTGTGCCAGCGACTCGGAGACGACCTCGCCACGTTCCTGCATGTCCTGGATGCGCTGTTCGATCTGCTGCCTGCGCGCCTGAACGTCAGGGTCATCCGATGGCGTATCGAACTTGCGGATCAGATCTTCGTGGTTCATTGCTCACCTCACCTCGGGTCGGTCAGAACGATCTTCCATGTGTCCGTTGCCTTCGCCTCCCTGCTGTGGTCGGTGAGAAGCAGGACTGGGAGGTCTCGGCCAAACTGGACAACGCTGGACGACAGGCCGTTCGGGGTTGTGCTACCCGATGGCTGTGGCGATGTCGTGGCCCGGCAACTTCACCGATGGCACCGAGCCTGTGTTCAGGATCAGATGGCATTCACGCAATGCTGCGAGCAGCCCACGAACCGGAACCTCCTGGTATGAAGAAAGAGAAGCGGGCAACCGAGCGATCGAGGTGTGGGCGTAAAGGGCCGGATCGCCGGCGTCGTCGGTCGCGACGGAGATATGTTCGGGGTGGCCTGGTTCGGTTGGAATGACAAGAACGGCTGAGTTGCTGGCCAGTGCTGAGATCAAGACGGCTTCGCTGCCGTAGCCGGTCGCGGCAAGCTCCAGTGCCCGCTCCACGGCGTTAGAGGGTTCCGGGAAGCCGCGAACCTTCGGGCCGGGGCGATAGTTCGGGTCCGGCACATAGGGGCCGGCACTGATCTCCGCGCGGAACTGCTCCGCTGGCTGCGTAGCCGGCGCATGGAGCCGCCGACGGCGGGCCGGATGGACCGGATCGTGCGCTCGGCGCTAGATCGCGGCGAGGCGCGGCTGGTGGAGCGGGTGGCCGCGCTGCTGTCGGAGGACACGCGGGCACGGCTGAACAAGCTGGTGTTCGGTGTTCCCGACGAGCTCGGCGAGTCCGTGGAGCGGGACGATCCCGCACGGGATGTGCTGGTGTGGGTGAAGTCCGACCCCGGCCGGTTGAGCCTGAACACGATGCTCGACGAGATCGCGAAGCTGGAGGCGATCCGCGCGATCGGCCTGCCGCGCGAGTTGCTGGTGTGGGTGGCGCCGAAGATCGTGTCCGGGTGGCGGGCCCGCGCGGCGGTCCAGTCGCCGTCGCACTTCCGCAGCTTCGCCCCGACGACGCGGTGGGTTCTGCTCTCGGCTCTGCTGGTGGAACGGGAACGGGAGATCACCGACACGCTGGTCGAGCTGCTGATCTCCACGGTGCACACGATCAACGCGCGGGCGGATCGGCGGGTGACCGAGGAGATGGTCGCCTCGTTCAAGAAGGTCCGCAACAAGAACGCCCTGCTCGCCCGCATGGCCGAGGCCTCGCTGAAGCGCCCGGACGGCGCGGTCCGCGAGGTTGTGTACCCGGTCGCCGGCGGGGAGTCGACGCTGAAGGAGGTGGTGGCCGAGTACAAGGCATCAAGCCCGGAGTTCCGCCGCAACGTGCAGGTGAAACTGCGCGCGTCGTACTCCAACCACCACCGGGTCGGGATGATCAAGCTGCTGCGCACGCTGACGTTCCGGTCGAACAACGACACCCACGCGCCGATCATCGCCGGGATCGCGCTGGTCCTGCGCCACGCTGAACCCCGCGTGCAGTCTCACCCGCTGGGCGAGTCGGTGCCGTTGGACGGCATCGTCGAAGGAGACTGGGTGGAGCTGGCGTGGCGCGGGGTGCCAGGCGCGTCGAGGATCGTGCGCACGGACTACGAAGTGTGCCTGTTCAAGGCGCTGCGGGAACGGTTGCGCTGCAAGGAGATCTGGGTCGAGGGCGCGGACAAGTTCCGCAATCCGGAGCAGGACCTGCCGCCGGACTTCGTCGAGCGGCGCCGCCAGTACTACGCCGAGCTGTCCAAGCCGCTGGACGCGGCGGAGTTCATCGAGCCGCTGCGCGCGGAGATGGCCGGCGAGCTGCGTGCCTTACAGGAGGCCCTGCCGAACTGCGACTGGCTGAACATCTCGGCGCGCGGCACTGGGCCGTCGGCCGCACTTGGGTCACTGGCGGAACGCGGAGTCAATGAAGTCGCGGACCAGCTGGTGGAGGCGTTCGGGCTGGTTATGTCTGAGCATAT